>JBILMQ010000165.1:0-8126 GCA_044375455.1 Caulobacterales bacterium
CAGCGCTTGCCTGAACGGGGAAGCTGACACGGAAAGAGCTGACACGTGCACACGCGGCTGAAGGCGGTGTGGGCCTCATGCACCACTCCATGGGAGTACGTCATGGCAAGCTGATGAATGCCTATGAGTGAAAGTCTCATCCAGCCAAAGCCGTAGCGGGCAGGCTGGGACCGAGTCTTGCGGGCGTCGCGGTAACGCGGGGTCTGAAGTGTAGACAGGGGTTGTTCGGGGTGCGGGATTGAGCCTCGATAGGTGGAAGTGCGCGGAGGCCGAGCTGGTTCCCGGCAGCGAAGGCAGCATGTGCCCCGTCGATATGCGAGACGGTGTCGCTCCGCCGGGGTCGAAGGCCGCATCACGTATGAACAGCATGCATCGGAACATGAGAGGCCCGACCGGGTCCGCTGGAGTGGTTTCCAGCGGGGGGCGTGCACAAGGCATTGCCGTAGCGAGCGCCTGAGCTGAGGTCAGGAGTCGGACCGGTCCATAGTATTGATGACGCCGTCGAAGGAAACGAGACGTGCCGAAAGAAGGGACCGGCTTGAAGGGATCTTGTACGAGAATGGCCAGAGCCCGAACCCGGAGTCGGATCACTTTGCCGACCAATCTCTTACGAGTGAACGCAACGGCTCAGCGAGCCGCCCATACCCGGTTCACCGCCTTGCTGCACCATGTCGACCTGACCGCTGTGGCGAGAGCCTTCAGGCGCCAGAAGCGGCAAGCCAGCGCGGGAGTCGATGGAGTGACGGTGACGGCGTACGAACAGGATTTGGCGAACAATCTCCAGGACCTGCACGCGCGCATTCACACAGGCCGGCGCCGGCCAAGCCCGGTCCGGCGCGTCAACATTCCAAAGCCAGATGGAGGGCAACGGCTCCTCGGCGTCCCGACGCTTGAAGACAAGATTGTCCAGGGCGCGGTCGCCGAAGTGCTGAGCGCCATCTACGAGGCCGACTTCCTGGGGTTCTCGTACGGTTTTCGGCCGGGACGAAGCCCACACATGGCGCTTGATGCGCTGCACACAGCCATCATGAGCCAGCGCGTGAACCGAGTGCTCGATGCCGACATCCGCAGCTTCTTTGACTCGGTTGACCACGAGCAGCTGCTCGGGATGCTGGCGCACAGGACCGCCGATCCTCGCATGCTCCGGCTCATCAGGCTGTGGCTGCAAGCTGGCGTCCTCGAGAGCGGGGCCTGGCGTGAGACAGACAGGGGAACGCCGCAAGGAGCGGGCATCAGCCCGTTACTCGCCAACATCTTCCTGCACTATGTTCTTGATCTTTGGGTTCATCAATGGCGTCGACGCCACGCCAGCGGTTGCGTCGTGATCGTGCGGTATGCCGACGACTTCGTGATGGGCTTCGAGAACGAGCGGGATGCGGAGACGATGCCATCGGCCCTCATGGAGCGGATGACCAGATTTGGTCGAACACGTCACGAGGAGAAGACGCGCCTGATCGAATTTGGCCGGCTCCCGGCCATGCGTCGACGACAGCGCGGCGAGCGGCGAGCTGAGACCTTCGCCTTCCTCGGGTTCACCCACTCCTGCGGGTGGACGCGGGACGGACGGTTCATCGTGAAGCACAAGACACAGAGCAAGCGCCTGACGCGCAGGCTAAAGGCGCTACGCGAGGACGCACGGCGGCTGATGCATACGCCGCTGGCGACGCAGCATCGCTGGTACGCCAGCGTTCTGCGCGGCCACTATGGCTGTTATGGCCGGCCTCACAACTTCCCCGCGCTCAGCGGGTTCCTCCAACAGGTTCGCCATATCTGGCTCTGCTGCCTGCGGCGACGCAGTCAGAAAAGTCGGCGGATGAGCTGGGAGGACTTTGAGACTCTGACGAAACGCTTCCCCCTGCCACAGCCTCGAATCACGCGCCCATGGACGCCACGTGCAGCATGATGCGGGTCACCTTCAAGAAGAGCCGGGTGCAGGACAGCCGCATGCCCGGATCTGTGAGGGCGAAGCCGAATGGACGAGCTGCTCGACCACGACCGGGTAACGCGGGCGCACTTCGCCTGACCTTAGCCACCTTGTGAACAGTGGTTCTGATCCCCGACCCTGCCAAAAAAGGGGGGGACCCCTCAAAAGCGGATCCCGCGCGTGAATGCGCCGTCCACGCTCACATTCTGACCGCTGACCCAGCTCGCCGCCGGCGACGCAAGGAATGCAACCACCTTCGCCACCTCCGCGGCCGCGCCCAGACGTTTCTGCGGGTGGGCCGCGATATCGCGCTCATAATAGGAGGGCATATTGTCCTTCACCCACGCCCATACGCCCTGGTCCACCCAGATTGGTCCTGGCGACACGGTGTTGGCGCGCACCCCATGTGCGCCCTCGCGGATGGCGAGTTCGCCGATGTAGCGCACGAGAGCAGCTTTCACAGCGCCATAGGCTGGCGAGCCTGGGAAGTCATGGTGCTCAATGGCGGTGATGGTCGCGATCTGGACAATCGCGCCTTTCGATTGGCGCAGGTGCGCCAGCGCCGCCTCGATCAGCGCCGCCGACCCGATGATGTCGGTGTTGACGGCCTGACGCCAGCCCTCAAGGCCGAGTGGAACGCCGCCGCCTGCCGACACGTTCGACACCACGATGTCCAGGCCATCCCAGGCGGCCGCCACATCGCCGACCCAGGCCTGGACGGCGGCCGCGTCTGCGCTGTCGACCTTGTCGGCGCGCACGTCGCCAAGAGTGGCGAGGGCCTGCGCGGCGGCGCCCAGGCTTTTGCCCCCGCGCGCGCAGATGGCGACGCGCGCGCCCTCCTGCAGCAGCGTTTCTGCGATGGCGCGTCCGATGCCGCGCGAGCCGCCAGTCACCAAGGCGCGCTTTCCCGCCAGACCCAGATCCATGCGCCGCTCCTTCTTTTCCGGTCGTCGCCGGCCGATGCCGGCCTGACATCGCCGCCATACCCCGGACCCGGGACAATTGCACGCCACTGCGACCCTGACGATTGGGCGCTTTGCCCCCTCAGGCGCGCCCGCGCGGTCCGTCGGCCCGGTCAGGCCGGTCTATCCCCTCGACGTGCAGCGCCCATGACCTATCTTTCCGGCGTCGCACGCCAGGGCGACGCCAACCCCGTGGTGAAGGTGATGACGCCCCGCTTGAAATCAGCGCTTCTGGCGATTGTGTTTGGCCTCGGTGCGCCTGCTTATGCCGGCGCCGTCCCGGGCGCGGCGCGTGCGCCGGCGCCCGCAGCGAAAGGACAGACCATGTCGGCTCTCGACGTTACATTTACCAGCATCAGCGGCGCTGCGATGCCGCTGGCGGCCTACAAGGGCTCGGTCATTCTTGTCGTCAACACGGCCTCAAAATGCGGATACACGCCGCAATACAAGGGCCTTGAGGCGCTGTGGGATCGCTACCGGGCGCGCGGCCTCGTCGTCATCGGCGCGCCCAGCAACGACTTCGGGGGTCAGGAACCGGGCAGTGAAGCGGAGATAAAGGACTTCTGCGAACTCAATTTCGGGGTCAGCTTTCCGCTCACGGCCAAGGTGAAGACCCAGGGTTCGGGACAACACCCCTTCTACGCGTGGAGCGCGCGCGCGCTCGGCGAGGCCGGCAAGCCGCAGTGGAACTTCCACAAGGTGCTGATCGGACGCGATGGCGCCGCGATCGCCGGTTTTTCCTCGCGGGTGCGTCCTGACGACCCGGCGCTGGTCGCAGCGATCGAGGCTGCGCTTTGACGGATCAGGCTGTCTGATCCAGGCGCCCCAAGGCGCTGTCGGGGGCCTGCCGCCAGGAGCCTGCTTTTTGGAGCCTGCTTTTTGGGGCCCGCTTTTGGGGACCCGCTTTTGGGGACCCGCTTTCAGGGGCTGCCGTCCAGGGGGGTGCTTCGGGACAGGACGAACAGCGCCTCTTCCGCCATCCAGTTCGATACCCACAACGGCGTGCTCCAGACGTGGCGCGCGCGTCCGCCGGCGATCGGCGTGAGCGCCTCGACATGCGCCCCGACCTCATCAACGAGGGCGGTGAAATCGCGCACCGTGCACAGGTGAATGTTCTCAGTGGCGTGCCATGGCGCGTTGAGCGCCGCTGTGACCGGCATGCGCCCGCTCGACATGAGACTCCACCGAACCCGCCAGTGACCGAAATTCGGGAAGCTGACGATCGCGCGGCGGGCGATGCGCAGCAGGTCACTCAGCACCGCCTTTGGATTGCGCGTCGCCTGGATCGTCTGGGTCAAAATGGCGTAATCAAAACCGGCGTCCGGGTAGACGGCGAGGTCACGGTCTGCATCGCCCTGCACCACGGAAAGCCCGCGCGCGACGGCGGCGTTGACACCCGACTGACTGAGTTCAAGGCCGAAACCCTGGGCGTTTCGTTCGGCTTCCAGGCGCGCAAGCAAAGCACCGTCGCCGCAGCCGACGTCAAGAACCCGCGCGCCGGGCTCCACCGTATCCAGAATGAGATCAAAGTCGACGCGAGGTTTCATGGAGCGGCCGGAAGGCCGCGCGCGCGCGCGGCCGCCTCGATAAAACCGGCAAGACCTGCTTCGAAGGCGGGCTCCTCAAGCAGAAATGCATCATGACCCTTGTCTGTCTGGATCTCCAGATAACTCGCCCGGCAGCCGGCCGCGGTGAGCGCCCGCACGATGGTCTTTGAGTCTGTCGGCGGGTAATGCCAGTCGCTGGAGAACGCGACGACGCAAAAGCGTGTTGGTGATCGCGCGAAGGCGCCTGCGAGGCGGCCGTCATAGTCAGCTGCCAGATCGAAATAATCCATGGCGCGCGTCACATAGAGAAATGAGTTCGCATCGAAGCGGTCGACAAAGGTCTGGCCCTGGTGGCGCAGATAACTCTCGACCTGAAAGTCTGCGTCAAAGCCGAACGACAAAGCTTCGCGGTCCTGCAGATGGCGGCCGAATTTTCGGTGCAGCGCCGCCTGCGAGAGATAGGTGATGTGCGTGGCCATGCGCCCGACCGCCAGGCCTTTTTCCGGGCGCACCTGGGCGCTGGCGTAGTCCCCGCCGCGCCAGTCGGGGTCGGCCATCACGGCCTGGCGGCCGACTTCATAAAACGCGATGTTCTGCGCCGAGTGGCGCGCGGCGGTGGCGATCGGGGCCGCCGCAAACACCCGGTGAGGATAGCTTGCGGCCCATTGCAGCGCCTGCATGCCGCCCATGGAGCCGCCGGCTGCGAGAAACAGGTCCTCGATGTCCAGGCGATCGAGCAGCGCAGCCTGCGCGCGCACCATGTCGCGGATGGTGATCACTGGAAACCGGATGCCCCATGGCGCCCCGTCGGGGGCACGCGAGCTCGGCCCTGTTGAGCCCATGCATCCCCCGAGCACATTGACGCACAGCACAAAGAACCGGTTGGTGTCGATCGGTTTGCCCGGGCCCACCATGCGGGGCCACCAGGCAGGGCGGCCGGTCGATGGGTTGGCGCTTGCGACGAACTGGTCGCCGGTCAGGGCATGAAACACCATCACCGCATTTGTGCGCTGCAGGTTGAGCCTGCCATAGGCTGCGTAGGCCACGTCGACGTCGTGCAGCGTGCGTCCGCAATCCAGGGACAGCGCGGGCAGGCGCAAGACCTCGCTCGTCGCGGGCGCAGATTGGGATGCGCTGTCGGGCATCGGGTGGTTCTATGGGTTTTGCCGTCGCTGGGGAAGCCGGGGGCGCAAATCGGCTCGCGTGCTGGGCGAATGGCTTGATCGCGCGCCGTTTTCGGGCCGATAGAGAGTGCATGACACGTCCGGTGCAGCCTTATGCCCCCCCGCCGTCCCCCCTGCAGACCATTGACGTCTTGCGCGCCCAAATCGACGCGGTGGACGATGCGCTGCTGGATCTCGTGATTCAGCGCACCGACCTGGCGCGCGCGATTGCGCGCGCCAAGGCTGGAGCAGACGGGCCGCCCCCGGGCATCGGGCTGCGGCCGGCGCGCGAAACCTCCTTGCTGCGCCGGCTCGTCGCGGCGAGCGCCGGGCGCATGGAGCCGCATGTCATCACGGAGGTCTGGCGCGCGCTGATGAGCGCCAATCTCCAGCGCCAGGGCGCCGTGCGGGTTGTGATCGCCGGCGACGGCGATGTGCTCGCGCTGTGGGATCTGGCGCGCGCGCAGTTCGGCGGCGCTGCGGTGATAGAGCGCGCTCCCGACATGCGCGCCGCGCTGTTGCGCGCCGCCCAGCAGGATCAGACGATCGCCCTGGCGCCATGGCCGGCCGTCCTTGGCCGCGGGGCATGGTGGACGGCGCTCGCTGAGCAGCCGTTTCAGGACCTTGTCATAGCCGCCGCTCTGCCGATTGGGGCGGCGACCCCCGGCGCCGCACTGGTCGCTCGCCTGCCGCTTGAACCCGCCGGAGATGACCGCACGCTGGTTCTCACGATTGACAGCGACCATGAAGCCGGTCGCCGGCTTGCCGAGTGCGGTCTCGTGGTCGAGCATATTGACCGGGTCGGTTCGCTGGCGCTCGCTGTTTTGCTTGGTTTCTGCGGGGATGAGGACCCGCGCCTGGCGCGCGCGCGCGCGCTTGGACTTGACGGCCTGCGGGTCGTGGGCGCATTCGCCCGCTTCTGATCACGGAAAACCCTCATGTCCCTCACGCCCCAGCCGCGCGCCGGCATCCTCGACATCGCGCCCTATGTGGGCGGCGACGCGAAGTCCCCGGCCGCCGACGTTTACAAGCTGTCGTCCAACGAAAACCCCCTCGGCGCCTCGCCCGGCGCGCGCGCCGCCTTTGCTGACTGCGCGCATGAGCTTGCCCTTTATCCCGATGGCGGCGCGCTCAGACTGCGCGCTGCGATCGCCGCGCGCTACGGCCTTCATCCTGATCGCATCATGTGCGCCGCCGGGTCGGACGAGATCTTCCAGCTTCTCGGGCGGGCCTATCTTGACCCCGGCGACGAGGTGATCCAGAGCGCGCATGGATTTCTTGTCTACCGGCTCGTCGCGCAGCAGGCCGGTGCGGTGTGTCTGTCGGCGCCTGAGCGCGCGCTGACGGCCGACGTTGATGCGATGCTGGCGCTTGTCACCCCACGCACCAGACTCGTGTTCCTCGCAAATCCGAACAATCCAACGGGAACATACCTTCCCTCCAGCGAGGTTGCGCGCTTGCACGCCGGGCTTCCCCCGAATGTGCTTCTGGTGCTCGATGCCGCGTATGCCGAGTATGTTCAGCGCAGCGATTACTCGGCCGGCCTCGACCTGGCGTCGGAGCATGACAATGTCCTCATGACACGGACGTTTTCAAAGATCTACGGGCTTGCCGCGTTGCGACTGGGCTGGGCGTATGGGCCCCAACTCGTCATCGACGCCTTGAACCGGGTACGCGGACCGTTCAACGTCTCGTCCCCGGCGCTGGCGGCCGGGGTGGCCGCCCTGGAAGACGAAGAGTTCGTCGAGCGCTCGCGCGCATTCAACGCGCAGGAATGTGAGCGCATGCAGGCGGCCTTCGCCCAGCTTGGGGTTCTTGCCGCGCCGAGCGTCGGCAATTTCGTGCTCATCCGCCTGGCGCAGACGGGAAGCCGCTGTGCTGCTGCTGCGGACGCCGCCTTGCGCGCGCGCGGCCTCGTCGTGCGCAGCGTCAAAGCCTATGGCCTTGACGACTGCCTGCGCATTTCGATCGGTCCGGTGGAGGCAAACACAGCGGTTATCGAAACGGTGCGCTCCGTGATGGCGACATGAGCGCCAAACCGAGTCTGGCCGTCATCGGCATTGGTCTGATCGGCTCGTCCATCGCCCGTGCTGCGCAGGCGGAGGTGGCCGCGGTCCGTTTGTGGGATGCGTGCGAGGATGTGCGCGCCCGCGCAGCCGCGCTCGGTCTGGGAGAGATCGCTCCCGACGCGGCGTCGGCTGCGCGCGATGCCGACATTGTCGTCCTTGCCGTGCCGGTCGGCGCCATGCGTGCGGCTGGGTGCGCGATTGCAGCGGCGCTGAAACCCGGCGCGATTGTCACCGATGTGGGCTCAGTCAAGGCTGCGGTGATCAGCGCCCTTGGCGATGTCGTGCCGGATGGAGTTCATCTGATACCGGGTCACCCGATCGCTGGGACGGAGCAGTCGGGACCTGACGCAGGGTATGCGGGTTTGTTTCGCGGGCGCTGGTGTATTCTGACGCCGCTCGCCGGCCAGAGCAGCGGCTATGGTGAAGCAGTTGACCGGCTCGCCGCATTCTGGCGCAGTCTT
>JBILMQ010000015.1:0-26457 GCA_044375455.1 Caulobacterales bacterium
ATCTCATCCGGCGCAACCCGCACCAGCCGCGTCGCGATTTCAGTGAGCACGACATGGAGAGCCTGACCGCCTCCATCCGAGAAAAGGGTGTGCTTCAACCGATCCTGGTGCGCCCGATGCAGGGTCCGAGCGAGCTCTATGAAATCGTCGCCGGCGAGCGGCGCTGGCGGGCGGCCCAGCGCGCGGGCCTGACCGCAGTGCCGGCGCTCATCCGGCCGATCGACGATCTGGAGATGCTGGAAATCGCCATCATCGAGAACGTCCAGCGCGCCGACCTCAACGCCATCGAAGAGGCCGAAGCGTACGCTCAGCTGCAGGAGCGCTGGGGACGAACCCAGGAACAGGTTGCAGAGGTGGTGGGCAAAAGTCGCGAGCACATCGCCAATTTGCTGCGCTTGCTGAAACTGCCCCAGGACGTGCGCACTCTTGTGAAGGAGGGCCGCCTGTCTGCAGGTCATGCCCGTGCGCTGGTCACTGCACCCGATCCCATGAAGCTTGCGAGCGACATCATCGAGCGCAAGCTGTCCGTGCGTCAGGCTGAGGATCTCGCCGCAGAGGCGCGCGCAGAGACGGCGCGCGATCTCAAGACCAGGATCCGCACCCTCGTTCCCGAGCAGGACGCAGACACCCGCGCGCTCGCCACGGATCTGTCAAATGCGCTTGGAATGATGGTTGACATCAAGCACCGCAGCGACAGCGGCGGCGAGGTGAAGATTACCTACCGCTCGCTTGAACAACTCGACGAGATCTGCCGCCGCCTGTCGCAGCGCTGATCAGCGCTGTGCTCGCGCCAGCGTGAGCAGCAATTCCCCAACCAGGCTTTCGGCCGGCGCGCCGGCGCGCTTCACGCGCCGCTCCGTGTCGCGCAGGCGGCCCAACGCGGCGACGACGCGCCCGGGCGGCCAGCGCTGCAAAACCCGCTCAAACCGAGTGATCTCGGATCGAAACACCGGTGGTGACAGCCGCGGCCCGAACGCCGCCACGTTTTGACCGTCCGAGGCGAGCGCGTGGGCGTCCAGGAGGCGCAGCAGACGGCGCTCAAGCGTCTTCAGCGCGCCAACGACGCTCGCCCCGCTTGCAACAACGGCCTTGTCAAAGGCCCCGAGCGCCGTTCCGGCCGCCCCCTCGAGGGCGGCGTCAGCCGCCTCGTCGAACCCTTCGCTGCGCTCGCCGGCGCTGACGGCGGCAAGGACAGCCAGATCAATCTCGCCTGCGTCGCCGGCATACAGAGCCGCCTTCTCCACCTCGCTGCGAACCATGCCGCGGTCGCGCGGCGCGCTCGCGCAAAACCGTTCGAGCGCTTCCGGATCGAAGCGGGCGCCAGCTGCCTGCGCCAGGCTGCGCGCATAGTCGGCGATGTCCTCGCCTGACATGTCATAGAGATGCAGAGCCATCAGCGGCCCGGCCTCTTCGAACGTCTTTCGCAGCATGCTGCGCACGGAGAGATCGCCGGCCTCCACGATCAGCACGGCGGCCGGCGGGCGCCCGGCGGCGAGCACATCCGCCACGGTGCGCGCCACCACGCCGCCCGCCGGGTCCTGCTCGCATCGCACGCGCACCAGACGCGCGCCGCCCAGGAGCGACAGTGAGTGCAATTCATCCTGCAGCCGGACCGGATCAGCGCGAAGCTCATCATCGCCCATCCGCGTGGTCGCGAACGGATCGTCGCTGAGGCCCAATCCGGCCTGAAGGCTGTCAGCCACCTCGCGCACGTGATTTCGGTCACGACCGAACACCAGGTGGCCCCAGGCATCCGCACCGGGACGGCGCGCATAGGCTGCCGCCTGCGCCCCGGCGCGTTTCACGGCGCAGCCGCGGACCGCGGCTGGCGCAGCTTGTATGCGATGTCGCGTGCAATCAGATCGGCAAGCTGGTCCGCCGCGCGCGCGCGGGCATCCTCAAGCGCTGCGACCTCCCCATAGGCCGAGCTCGGGATGGCATAGGTCGCCGTAACCGTCAGGACACCGCGCACAGAGCGCTCCGTATCCGCATCAATGATCAGCTGATAGGCGCCCTCAAGCACCAGATCGGAGCGCGTGGCCGATCCGTCCGGCAGCAGTCCGAGCTGATCCGATCGTTCCCGCAGGCGCAGCTCGAGGCGTCCGCGCTGCGCGGCCTTGGACCCGGCAGGCGCCAGTCGCTGCTGCAGGCCGCGCATCACCAGATAGTGCGCCCTCGTATCGCCGGCGGCCACCTCGAGCGCCGCGAACAGACCGGCGCCGCCGCCCTGGGGCGCGTACATCGGTTGGAAACCGCAGGCTGTCGCAGTGAGGATGGCGGCTGCAGCAAGACTGAGTTTGGCGAAGCGACGCATCATCCCACCACGATGTTGACGATCCGGTCCGGGACCACGACGACCTTTCGCACGCTGAGCCCTCCGAGGAAAGGCGCGACGGCCGGATCGGCCAGAGCGCGCGCACGAACCTCAGCCTCTGCAAGCCCCTTGGGGACCCGGAGCTCGCCGCGCTTCTTCCCGTTCACCTGAACCGGCACCACGACCTCATCGGCCGCCAGCAGCGCCGGGTCAGCGCTTGGCCAGGGGGCGTCAATGACAAACCCGGCTCCGCCAAGACGGGTCCAGATTTCATCGGCGAGGTGCGGCATGAACGGTGCGATGATGCGGGCCAGCAGACCGAACGCCTCGGCCCGGGCTGCGAGGCCCGGCGGATCGGTCAGCGCCTCGGCCGCCTTCAGGCCGTTCACGAACTCGTGGACCGCGGCGATCGCCTTGTTAAAGCGGAAGCCCTCGATGTCGGCTGTGACCGCTGCAACGCAGCGGTGGGCTGCACGGCGGAGCGCACGCGCCGCGCCCTCGGCATCACCCGCGACAGTTAACGGCCCGGGCGCGCCGGCCGGCAGCGCGTCGGCCGCCGCCCAGATGCGCTGCACGAACCGCCAGGCGCCGAGCGCACCGCCGGAGGTCCATTCCACATCGCGTTCCGGCGGACTGTCCGACAGCACCATCCAGCGCACCACGTCAGCCCCGTAGTCCCGCACCACATCGTCAAGATCCACGACGTTCTTCTTGGACTTCGACATCTTCTCCACCGCGCCGACTGACACGGTCGCGCCCGTGGCGCGCTCCACCCGCACGTCGCCCGACAGCTCGGTTTCCTCCGGCAAAAGCCACCGCCCATCGGCGGCCCGGTAGGTCTCGTGGACCACCATGCCCTGCGTGAACAAGCCCGCGAACGGCTCGCCTGAGGGCGTGTGGAGCAGCCCGGCATCCCGCATGGCGCGCGTAAAAAAGCGCGAGTACAGCAGGTGCAGAACAGCGTGCTCCACACCTCCGACATACTGGTCCACCGGAAGCCAGTAGTCCGCCTTCGCCGCATCGAAAGGCCGGTCCGGGTTGGCGGCGTCGCAGAAGCGGGCGAAGTACCAGGACGAGTCGACAAAGGTATCGAGCGTGTCGGTTTCGCGCGTCGCTGGGCGCGCGCACTTCGGACAGCGCGTGTGCTTCCAGGTCGGATGATGGTCCAGTGGGTTGCCCGGCCGGTCGAACGTCACATCCTTCGGCAGCGTGATGGGCAACTGCTCAATCGGGGCTGGCACGACGCCGCACGCGACGCAGTGGATGAACGGGATTGGACAGCCCCAATAGCGCTGTCTCGACACGCCCCAATCGCGCAGACGGAACTGTGTGACGCCTTCGCCGGCTCCGATTTCCTCCAGCCTGCGGATCGCCGCCACGATCGCCGCCTGCGTGGAAAGACCGTCCAGAAAGCGCGAGTTGTAGATCACGCCAGGTCCGTCATAGGCCTCAAGGTCGATGGCGTGCGTCGCCGGATCGCTGCCGGGCGGCAAAACAACCGGCGTTACAGGAAGCCCGTATCTGCGGGCGAGATCGAGGTCGCGCTGGTCGCCTGCCGGTGACCCGAAAATGGCGCCCGTTCCGTAACCGGACAGTACAAAGTTTGCAGACCAGACCGGGATCTCCCAGTCCGGATCAAACGGATGGCGCACGCGGAGACCGAGGTCGACGCCCGCCTTCTCGGCCTTTTCGATCGCCTCCTGGGAGGTTCCAAGCTGCGCCGCGCGGGCGCAGAAGTCCGCTACGTCATTTCGCCCGCGCGCGACTTCGCGGGTGATCGGGTGATCAGGCGAGAGGGCGATGAAGCTTGCGCCGAAGAGGGTGTCGGGGCGGGTGGTGAAAACCTCAATGTGGTCGATCTGGCCTTCAGCGGTCTCGAACGGGTCGGTCAGCCGCCAGCGCACGCGTGCGCCTTCGGACCGCCCGATCCAGTTGGCCTGCATCGTGCGCACCTTGTCGGGCCAGCGATCCAACCCGCGCAAAGCCTCCAGGAGGTCATCGGCATAGTGGGTGATCTTCAGCACCCACTGGTCGAGCTCGCGGGTCTCGACCGGCGCGCCGGACCGCCAGCCCCGTCCGTCGATCACCTGCTCGTTTGCGAGCACGGTATTGTCGACCGGGTCCCAGTTGACCGTCGACTTGCGCCGGTACAGCAGGCCCATCTCATGGAATTTCAGGATCAGCGCCTGCTGGTGGCGATAATAGTCCGGTTCGCAGGTCGCGATCTCGCGCGACCAGTCATACGCCACGCCCAGGAGCCGGATCTGATCGCGCATGGCGGCGATGTTCGCCCGGGTCCAGTCGCCGGGGTGAACCCCGCGCTCGATGGCTGCGTTCTCCGCCGGCAGACCGAAGGCGTCCCATCCCATTGGATGCAGCACGTTGAATCCGCAAGCCCTTTTGTAGCGCGCAACCACGTCGCCCATCGTGTAGTTGCGGCTGTGGCCGACATGGATGCGCCCCGAAGGGTAGGGGAACATCTCCAGCACATAGGCCTTTGGGCGCCCGCCTGCCTCATGCGGCTCACGGGCGCGGAACAGGCCTTCTCTGTCCCACGCGGCGCGCCACCTGGGTTCAACGTCGCGATGATTGTAGCGTGACACGTTGCGTTGCCCGTTCCGGTCCGGCTCAGTCCGCGTTGGGCAGCGCCGCGATGCGCAACTGACGGGCGCGGGTGAGAATGGCGTTTTCGATCTGCAGGCTCGTCTGCGGGTCAATCGGCGCGCTCGCCCATTGACCGTCAGGACGCTGGACTTGCTTCGACATGGCGACCTTCAGGGCGTCCGCACGCAGGCGGGTGTCCAGAATGTACACCGTGGCCATGAAGCGCTCGTCGGCCTTTTCAGGATTTGCGTACCACTCGGTGATGATCACCCCGCCGAACGGATCGGCGCTCTTGAGAGGCATGAAAGCGAGGGTGTCGAGCGACGCGCGCCAAAGGAAGGCGTTCACGCCGATCTCCGACTGCCGCAGTTGCAGCTCGTCTCTGTCCTTGTCACGCCCGAAAGCGCCGCAACCGCTCAGCGCGACCGCCGCGACGCCAAGCGCCGCCAGAAGCGCCGGCCTGGCGCTCAGCGGGCGCTGCGCAGGGTTCACACTCGAGGCTGTCCTGTTCCGCATGTTCGCTCCTCTCGCGACTGCCCCCGTCAGGCCGGCAGGCAGGCCGGATCGACCGGCGGTTCTATAGCACCTCAGCGCGGCCGCGCCAGCGGCCAGCAAGACGGCGCACCGCGCGAGCCTGCTGTGTCCGGAGGCCTTCGGCGCCATCACCTCGCCACACACCGGGTGTTTTGATCTGTCTCACGGCGCTGCCGGCGCCGGAGCCAGATACTCGAACCAGAAACTGGGACCAGATACCTGAACCAGATACCTGAACCAGATACCGTGGCGCCGGCGCCGCAGTGGCTGATGTTATCGAGTGGTGTGAAGTTATTTACCTTGTCGTAGCAGTGAATCTGGTAAATCTCCAACTGGCGGAAGGAGTGTTTGGGGTGCGGACCGGGGCTTACATGGCGGCTTTTGCGGCGGCGGCGACCCTGGTCGCGCCGGCTTTTGCGCCTGTCGCTGCCCAAACCGTCGCCATCACCGCGGCGCAAGGGGCCCGGTCCGATGGCCAGGCGGGTCTTAACCGACCTGCGCTGCAGACGCCCGGCGATTTGCAACAGCAGCAGGGCAGGCAGACGCCGGAGTGGTATGAGCGTTTCACTTTCGGATCAGGTTTCTCGTCCGACGCCAACTCATGGGCGACGTCGAAGCGAGCGCCGGCGCGTCTGACCTGGTCGCCGCCCCAGTCGTCCTGGGGCGTGACCGTCGATGTCGACCCGACGGCGAAATGGACGCCCCTGCGCCAGGGTGATGAACGCGAGCGGGTCGCCGCCGGTGCGTTCTTGATGGTGTCCCCGCGCGTGCGGGTCGGCGGCGAAATGGGCTATGAGCTGAAGCCCGGAGAGACCAAGCCAGATGAACTGTTGGTGCAGCCTTCCGTGAAGCTCGAGTCTGCGTTCAGGTTCTGACGCCCCTTCAAACGGTCACTGCATCGACAGCGGCGAAGCCGGCCAGGCGTGCGCCGGCCAGTCTTCTTGCTGTCGCCGGCGTGATTCCACCCAGCGCGTACACTGCGACGCGAGACCGCATCGCAAGCAGGCGCAGCCTGATCGCGCCGATTGGGCGGCCAGCCGAGGGCGAGCGGCTGGCGAAGGCCGTTGACAGGAGCGCCACGTCAACCCGCTGACGCTGTGCGCGCATCACGCCGCGCAGACCATGCGCGGCCTGCCCGATCGCAACGCCGCGCCGCCAGGCGCGCGCGCGCCGCCGCTCCGGCCAATGCACAAGGCGAACGCCGCGCGGCGGCGCCCAGCGGCGCCGGGCATGCAGGCCCGAAACCCACACCCAGGCCCCGCGGCGGCGGGCGATGCGGACAAGATCACGCACAGTCGCGTCACGCTGCGGATCACCGAAATGTCGGTAGAGCAGGGCCGCCCCGCGCGGGAGCCGCTTTGCAAGACGGCGTGGATCACCGCTGCGCGCAGGATCAAACACGGCGATCAAATGGGGTAGATTGCGCGCCGATGCGGGGCGATTGAGCCGGCGCGCCAACCGGTCTAACCTCGCCATCGCCGTGTCCGACGCCATGCCAACCTCTCATTCGGTCGCGGCCGCTCTGGCCGACGTGCAGGCGCGGATCGCGGCCGCAGCCATCGCAGCCGGGCGTGCGCCCGGCGAGGTAACTCTTGCAGCGGTCTCCAAGCAACAGCCTGACGACAGGATCGATGCAGCCCTGAAGGCTGGCTGCAGGCTTTTCGCGGAAAATCGGGTCCAGGAGGCGCGCGCGCGCTGGACCGGTCGGCGGGCGGCGCATCCTGACCTGCGGCTTCGTCTGATAGGACCCTTGCAAACCAACAAAGTCGCCGACGCCGTCGCTGTGTTTGACGCCATTGAAACCCTGGACCGGCATCGCCTCGCCCGCGCCCTTGCTGAGGAATTCGCGCGCCTCGGCGCGGCGCGGACCCTGCTGGTCCAGGTCAATACCGGCGCAGAGCCGCAAAAGTCCGGGGTGGCGCCCGATGCGGCGGACAGCTTCATCGCCTCGGCGCGGCGTGATTACGGGCTGCCTGTCGACGGCTTGATGTGCATTCCGCCTCAGGCGGCCGACCCGGCGCCGCACTTTCGCATGCTGGCTTCAATCGCGGCGCGCAACGGCCTGGCGCAGCTGTCGATGGGCATGAGCCATGACTTTGAGATCGCGGTGCGCTGCGGCGCAACAATCGTGCGCGTCGGTTCAGCCATTTTCGGCGCCCGGTGACTGGCCAGCGCAGATCTCAAGTGCGGCCCCGGGACCGAGCTTGGACAAGACATGCTCCATGTCGCGCCGCGTCACAGCGACACAGCCCTCGGTGGGCGCCCAATCTGGTCGGGCCAGATGGAAGAAAATCGCGCTTCCCGCCCCCGGGATGACCGGGTCATCGTTGTGACCAAGCACGACGACAATGTCATACACCGGATCGCACCGCCACATCGCCTCCGCGCTTGCCGGATAGGGCAGCCTGACCGGCCGATTATAGGCTGGGTCTTCGGACGCATCGCACCAGCCATCGTCGGGCGCGATGGGGCGGGTCTCAAGTCGGGTCTGGGGCGGCGGCCCCGCGTCGGGACGATACAGAACCTGGCGCATCGGCCAAACGCCGGCTGGCGATGCGCCGTCGCCCTCCCGCTTCTGGAGCGCCGGCGTTACCCCGGCGCGCCCGAGCGCACAGCGCGTCGACCAGGCGCCAAGGCGCAGGACGCCATCTGCAAACGCTCTGACGATCATGATCGGTCCTCCCTGCAGAGCGTTGTGCGCCCGATCGGTCTCTGCGGGAAGTCATCGCAGCCGCTGACAGGAGTTGTCGATCTGCCGCGCCAGGCCACGGACCGGGCCACGGACCGGGCGGCGACAGGTCAGATCTTTGGCCGGGGATGTTCCTGGCAGGGCATATCGCGCAAGCCCCTGGACAGCGCCGGCGTCTGGGCGGGAAGTCCGTCTTCCGGGGCCGCCCGCGACCGCCATGACGCGTGGCCTTGCATGGGCCGATAACGAGAAGGTCATCGCCCGGGCGGATGGACGCAGGCCCCTGCACAGACCATGTAGACATCACAACCAGGAGGCGCCTGCCCCGTGACGACCGCCAAATCTATCCTGATCGTGGATGACGATCCTGACCTGCGCGCCGCTCTGAGCGAACAGCTGACCGAGACCCGGGAGTTTATGGTCACCCAGGCGGACTGCGCTGAGGCGGGCTTGGCGGCGGCGCGCGCCGAGCGCTTTGACCTCATCTTGCTCGACATCGATCTGCCGGACGGCGATGGGCGGGAGATCTGCAAAACCCTGCGCGGCGAGGGCATCAGAACGCCGGTTGTGATGCTGACCGGCAAGGACGGCGAGGCAGATACGGTCTGGGGTCTAGATGCAGGGGCGAACGACTACGTCACGAAGCCCTTCAGGTTTGCGGTTCTGCTGGCCCGCCTGCGGGCCCATCTGCGCAGCCACCAGGCCAGCGAAGACGCCATATTCTCCATTGGCCCCTATGAGTTCAGGCCGGGCGCCAAGCTTCTTCTGGATGGCAAAGGACGCAAGATCCGCCTCACGGAGAAGGAAACGAACATCCTGAAGTATCTCTATCGCGCTGGCCCGAAATCCGTCGCGCGCGAGGAGCTGCTGCGCGAGGTGTGGGGCTACAACGCACAGGTCACCACCCACACTTTGGAAACACACGTCTATCGCCTGCGCCAGAAAATTGAGCCTGATCCCGCCACCGCGCGCCTGCTCGTGACCGACGCGGGCGGATATCGCCTGTCGCCATAGCCGCCAGCCGGGAGATCCGGGGCCGGGCCTTGCGACCCCCTTCAGCCCCGTGTCGCTCGGCCGGCCGACTGGCGGTGAGGTCGCAGACCTTCGCGCGCGTCACGCAGGCGTCGCGCCGGACGCCGCGAACAGCCTGAATACCTTCCAAAGCGGCGCGCCGGACACAGGCCGCCTGCCGCCCCAGGCCAGGATTCTGCAGCGAGGATTCTGGGGCAAGGACTCAGGGGCAAGGACTCAGGGGCAAGGACTCAGGGGCAAGGACTCAGGGGCAAGGACTCAGGGGCAAGGACTCAGGGGCAAGGACTCAGGGGCAAGGACTCAGGGGCAAGGACCCGAAGCCGGACCGCCAGGCGGACGGGGCCAGGCGCGCACCCTCAGCTATTCATGGAGCTGAAGAACTCGTCGTTCGTCTTGGTCTCGCGCAGCTTCGACAACAGGAAGTCGATGGCGTCATTGGTGCCCATCGGCGCCAGAATACGACGCAGCACATAGGTCTTGGGCATGTGCTCGCGCGGCGTGATGAGCTCTTCCTTGCGCGTACCGGATTTGAGGATGTCCATCGCCGGGAAGGTCCGCTTGTCGGCGACCTTGCGATCGAGAACGATTTCAGAATTTCCGGTGCCCTTGAACTCTTCGAAGATCACCTCGTCCATCCGCGAACCCGTGTCGATCAGCGCGGTGGCTATGATTGTCAGGCTGCCGCCTTCCTCGAGATTGCGCGCGGCGCCGAAGAAGCGCTTTGGCCGTTGCAGCGCGTTGGCGTCCACGCCGCCTGTGAGAACCTTGCCGGAAGAGGGCACGACCGTGTTGTAAGCGCGGCCAAGCCGGGTCACCGAATCAAGCAGAATGACCACGTCGCGGCCGTGCTCTGCCAGCCGCTTGGCCTTTTCAATGACCATTTCCGCAACCTGGACGTGACGCGCAGCCGGCTCGTCGAAGGTTGAGGCGACCACCTCGCCCTTGACCGTGCGCTGCATGTCGGTGACTTCCTCCGGCCGCTCATCGATCAGCAGCACCATGAGGAACACTTCTGGGTGATTGGCCTCGATGGACTTCGCAATGTTTTGCATCAGCACTGTCTTGCCGGTCCGGGGGGGCGCCACGATGAGCGCGCGTTGTCCTTTGCCGATCGGCGCGACAATATCGATCACCCGTCCGGAGCGATCCTTCACGGTTGGATCCGGGTTCTCCATGGTCAGCCGCTTGTTGGGGAACAGCGGCGTCAGATTGTCGAAGTGAACTTTGTGCTTGGCCCGTTCGGGATCCTCGAAATTGATCGAGGTGACCTTCAACATCGCGAAGTACCGCTCACCGTCCTTCGGTCCGCGGATCGGACCTTCCACCGTGTCGCCGGTTCGCAGGGCGCACTTGCGGATCTGAGTTGGGCTGACGTAGATGTCGTCTGGTCCGGGCAGATAATTTGACTTGGCGGAGCGCAGAAATCCGAAACCGTCCGGCAGGACTTCGAGAACACCTGCCCCGGAAATCTCGACGCCGCGGTCAGCGAGCTCCTTGAGGACCTCAAACATCATGTCCTGCATGCGCAGGTTCGACGCGTTCTCGATCCCCAGTTCTTCTGCGAACTGCAGCAGCTCGGTCGGCGTCTTGCGCTTCAGCTCCAGCAGGGCGACCTGCGAGAATGGCAATGGCTTGCGTTCGTGCTCTTCGACAGGATCGCCGTCGTCGCCAAGGTCGCCCTCGCCGACGTCAATCTCGCCGGCGTCGGCGAAGTCCTGCACCATCGAAAGCTCGGATTGGCCGCCCGGGGCGGAGGGGTCCATGGTCATAGGTGTGCGCTCATTCTGGAAAACGCCCATAGGCGACGGATGACGGACGAAAGTCCGCTGGGCCAGAGTGTTTCGGTTTGGTCGCGACACCGGCGCATCGCCGATGGTGATCGCGAGGAAGGAGGGAGCGTGGGTGTAGTCCGGCGATGGCCTGGGGTCAACAGGCACGCTCCCGGGCACGCTTCAGGGGACGCTTCAGGGGACGCTTCAGGGGACGCTTCAGGGGACGCTTCAGGGGACGCTGCCGGGCGGCGACGCATCGCAAACCCGGGACCTGCCGGTCTCAGGCTTTTCCGTCTCAGGCTTTTCCGTCTCAGGCTTTTCGGTCTTGCGCATTTCGGCGGTCAAGCGCCGCCCGGGCCGCGCTTCGGCGGAGCGGGCGCTAGCGTGGCTCCACAACCGCCAAGATGACCACGCCGATCGCGATGATCATTGGAACCTCATTGAGGATGCGCCAGTACCGCTCTGACTTCGGCCTGGCGCCGGCGGCAAACTTGCGCCGCGCCGCCGTGAGCATGCCGTGGACGCCCGACAGGCCCACGACCAGCCCAAGCTTCGCCCACAGCCACGGCTCGAAGGGCCACCCGTAGCGGTTGTTCATCTCACCGTAAAAAAGCAGCGACAGACCCACCCCCCACACCAGAAACAGCGCCGGATTGAGGATGATGGCCACAAGGCGACGCTCTGCCTCTATCAGCGTGGCGTCGAAGACGGAGCCGGCCTCCGCCTTGAAATGATAGACGTAAAGTCTGGGCAACATCATCAGTCCGGCCATCCAGGCGATGACGGCGATGATGTGAAGGGCGCGCAGCCAGTCATAGACCATGCGTCAGGTTAGCCGCGCCCGCTACTCCGCAGCAAGCGCCTGCGCCGCGCGGCCGGGCGCCGCACCCGTCTGGGCATTGCGCGGGCAAGCCCCGCAGGCCGCTGGACACAGGCGCTGCTCTGGGCAAGCCAAACCGCCGCCGGGCGCCGCCAATGCGCGATCCACGAGATCGGCGAGCAGGCCGATAAAGCGCGTGTGCACACCCAGAGCCGGCGCCCGGAGATACACCGACACGCCATCCTCAAGCGCTTTATGCGCATATTCGCGATCCAGCTCGACAAGCGTCTCGATGTGCTCGGAAACGAAGGCGATGGGCGCCACGATCACCGCCTTGCGGTCAGCTCCCGCCTTGGCGATGCTCTCCTCGGTGGACGGGCCGATCCATTCGAGCGGGCCGACCCGGGACTGATAGCAGATCTCTGTCTCCCAGTCTGAGGGCAGCTGCGTGGCGATCGCGGCGGCTGTCTCCTCGACCTGCCATTGATAGGGATCGCCGCGGTCGATGGTCTTTTTCGGCAGGCCGTGGGCTGAAAACAAAACCCGCACATTCTCAGGCGCGCCGGCGTTGCGCCATGCCGACAAAATCCGCTCTGCATGCGCGCCGGCGAGTTCGGCCTCGGCGGGATAACAGCAGATCGTGCGCGGCTGCGGACCTTGATCCCCATACGCCTGGGCCCAGGCCGCCAGGGATGAGGCAGTGGTCGTGGTGGAGTATTGTGGATAGAGCGGGAGCAGCACGACGTCATCGGCCTTCCAGGCGCGCACGGCCGCGGCAGCGTCTGACACGAACGGCTTCCAGTATCGCATGGCGATGAAAACACGCACGTCCCGATCGGCCCAGCCGACCCGATCGCGCAGCACGGCGGCCAGCGCGTCGGCTTGCAGTCGCGTTTCCGGAAGCAAGGGGGAGGCGCCGCCCATCAGCGCGTAATTGGCCTGGGCGCTGCGATTTCTGGTCGTCGAAATGAGCGTTGCGATCGCCCAGCGCAGCGGCCCCGGGGCGGCGATGATCGCTGGATCGTTGAAAAGATTGAACAGGAATGGCTTTACCGCGCTGAGGGAGTCAGGTCCGCCCAGGTTGAAGAGCACGATCGCACTGCGCCGCTTGGCCAAAGTCTGCTCCCGCCGCTATCCGCCCCGAACCCGTCGCACCAGGGACGCCACATGGTCCGGCGGAGTTTGCGGCAAAATGCCATGTCCAAGGTTGAAGATATGCGGCCGGCCCGAAAAGTCCCGCAGGCTGGCGTCGATCGATGCCTCAAGCGCACCACCTCCGGCGATCAGGGCGGCGGGATCAACTGCGCCCTGGGCGGCAAGACCCTCCGGCAAGGCCTGAACGCTGGCGCCTGGCTGCGCGGTGTCGACACCAATGGCTGCAAGCCCGGGGAGTTGGGCATAGCGGGCCAGATGAGCCCCGCAGCCGCGCGGAAACCCGATCACGGGAGCTGTCACGCCCATCTGCTTCAGTCGCGCCAGAACGTCCGCCGTCGGGGCAAGAACCGCCTCTGCGAACATCGAATCCGACAGGCCGTCCGACCAGGAATCAAAAAGCTGCAAAGCCTCTGCGCCCGCGCGAAACTGAGCCTCAAGGTGGCAGGCGATGGCGTCCGCCAGCACCCCGAGAAGGCGGGCGAACGCCTCACGATGCGTCATCGCCCAAACGCGTGCCGGGGTGTGATCGCGGCCCCCGGCGCCCTGGATCATGTAGACCGCGAGGGTCCATGGGCTTCCTGCAAAGCCGATCAGCGCCTGATGCGGCGACAAACCGGCTTTGGTGCGCTCCAGCGCCTCATAGACCGGTCCGAGCCGGGTGGTCACCTGCGCCGGATCAAGCCGCCCCACCGCCTCCGGCGACACCGGAGCAAGTTTTGGCCCCTCGCCCTCTTCAAATGACACGCGCACGCCCAAAGCGTCCGGAATGACGAGAATGTCCGAAAACACGATCGCAGCGTCCAGATCGTACCGGCGCAGAGGCTGAAAGGCGACCTCTGCACACAAGGCCGGGGCATAGCAAAAGTCGAGGAAGGTTTTCGCCCGTGCGCGCGTCTCGCGGTATTCGGGCAGATAGCGTCCTGCCTGACGCATCAGCCAGATTGGCGGCGGATCGAGGCGTTGGCCGGCCAGAACGCGCATCAGAGGTTTCACGGTGTCAGTCATGAGAGTCCAAAGACCTGTAGAAAGAAAAAAGACTCAGAATCATAAGGACCCTGCCGTCCTGGTGATAGTGGCCGTTATCCCGGTTCCTCCTTCAGGCGTCCACACGCAATCCGCAGGGACATGGTGAACGGGTTGTTAAGAAACGTCTTCAGAAACATGAATTTCACCCGCCGCCCGGAGCGTCACCCTCAGACTGAGGAGTTCTGTGCGCCGATGCGCCCGACGGCTTCATGCCTGTGGAAGATTGCATGGTGAAGGCGGGGGCATTAAGCCTTCAACTCCTGGCGGCTGGGCGGCCGTCGTTTGTCCCCCGCGCCATCGCCAGATTTCCCAGGCATCTAAACACCGCTTTGTCCCCTGATGGATCCACAGCCACTCCCGCGCCCAGCAATCTACTTCAACGTCCATCTGGTGTCTGACTCCACCGGGGAGACCTTGTCCGGCATCATGCGCGCCACCACTGCGCAATTCGACAATGTCGCACCCCTGGAACACGCGTATTATCTTGTGCGCTCGCCAAAACAGATGGACCGGGTGTTGCGGGAGATCGAAAGCGCGCCCGGCGTGGTGCTTTACACGATTTCTGACACTTTCCTGCGCGCAGCCCTGGAACAGCGCTGCAGGGACCTGGGCTGCCCGCACCTCGCCGTGCTTGATCCAACGCTTGATCTGCTTGTGCGTTACCTGGGCCTTGAGGCGAGCCATCGGGTCGGCGGCCAGCACAGCCTGGATGCCGATTACTTCAAACGCATCGACGCTGTGACGTACTCCATGGCCCATGACGACGGTCAGGCCGCCGATCACCTCGATGACGCGGATGTGGTTCTCATCGGCGTCAGTCGGACGTCGAAGACCCCCACCTGCATGTATCTCGCCCATCGCGGGGTGCGTGCTGCGAATGTGCCTCTGGTGCTCAACATCCCGCCGCCGGAGGCGGTTTACAGTCTGCGCCATCCGCTTGTCGTCGGGCTCAAGATCAGCCCGGAGCGCCTGATGGAGATTCGCCGCAACAGGTTGCGATCCATTGGGGAAAGCCCAGACGGCGAATACGCCGACGAGGACCGCATTCGGGACGAAATCCTGAACTCTCAAAGGATTTTCGCCCGCATTGGATGTCCGACGATCGACGTGACGCGCCGCTCTGTCGAGGAGACAGCAGCCCAGATCCTCAACCTGTTGGCGGAACGCCGCCGCCCATGACCGAGCCAGTTCTCACTCTTGCGTCGGCATCGAAGATCCGCGCTGATCTGCTGCGCGCCGCCGGCGTCGACATCCATATCGACCCTGCCCGCGTCGATGAAGACAGCGTCAAGTCTGCTTTGCGGGCGCAGGGTGTCAGCCCGCGTGACCAGGCCGACGCCCTTGCGGAGCTGAAGGCGGTGAAGATCGGCGCCCGCCATGGGGGTTTGGTTCTGGGTTGCGATCAGATCCTGGCCTGCGACGGTCTGGCGTTCGACAAGGCCGAAACGCGGAGTCAAGCACGCGCCAACCTGGTTATGCTGCGCGGCCGGCGCCATGAATTGCACTCCGCCGCGGTGCTCGTCCGCAACGGCGCGCCGGTCTGGCGGCATATCGCCACCGCACGTCTGACCATGCGCTCGTTCTCCGATGCGTTTCTCGACGCTTATCTCGACGACGTCGGGGACGCGGCGCTGTCCTGCGTCGGAGCATACCAGCTGGAGGGACGCGGCGCGCAGCTGTTCTCTGCCGTCCAGGGAGACTATTTCGCCATCCTCGGGCTGCCGCTGCTCGAGCTGCTCGATGTTCTGCGCGAACAGGGCGCGCTGGCGGCATGATGGTCACCGGGGCCTCGCAGGTCTATGCGGTGTTCGGCGATCCGGTCGCCCATTCGCTGTCGCCGGTCCTGCACAACGCCTGGTTTGCCGATCACGCCATCGACGCAGCCTATGTCGCCCTGCGTCTGAGCGGGGAGGCAGAAGCTGCGCTGCGCCAGCTTCCGCAATGGGGCTTTGCCGGGGCAAATGTGACTGTGCCGCACAAAGGGGCTGCCCTTGCCGCAGCGGACCGGGCCGATGAAGCAGCCCGACGCATCGGGGCGGCCAACACGCTGCGCGTCGCGCCAGATGGCGCCCTGGAGGCCTTCAACACAGATGCCGAGGGCTTCCTTGATGGGGTGCGGCAAGACCGTCCGGACTGGTCTCCTGCCGGAAAACACGTCGTGCTGATCGGGGCGGGGGGTGCTGCACGCGCCATCGTTGATGCGGCTGCACGCGCCGGTGCGGCGCACATCCGTGTCGCCAATCGGACGCCAGCGCGCGCCGAGGCGCTCGCCGATTTGGCTGTCGGGGCGCGGTTCGAGGCAGGCGGACTTGCGTGCATTGGCCGGTTTGTCGAGGGCGCGGACCTGATCGTCCAGGCGGGCGCGGCCGGTCTTTCCGGCGGCGCGGCCCCACTTCCCGAGTTTCGCGCCGCAGCTCCCGGGGCGATCGCTGTCGACATTGTCTACAGGCCGCTGCGCACGCCATTCCTCGAGGCGGCTGGTGCTGCGGGTCTCGCCACGGTCGACGGGCTTGGCATGCTGGTTCATCAGGCGGCGCGCGCCTTTGTCGTGTGGCGCGGGGTCTCGCCGGATGTGTCGCTGGGGCGGGCGCGGCTGCGCGCCCATCTGGAGACTGGGAAATGATGCTCGTCGGTCTGACCGGCTCGATCGGCATGGGAAAATCGGCCACGGCCGCCTTGTTCGCGCAGGCTGGCGCCGCGGTTTATGACGCCGATGCGGCTGTGCATGCTCTTTATCAGCCGGGCGGGGCCGCTGTGGCCCCGGTCGCGGCGGCGTTTCCCGGCGTCGTGCGGGACGGGGCGATCGAGCGCAATGCCCTTGGCGCGGCCGTTCTTGGAGACCCGGCGGCGCTCAGGCGTCTTGAACAGATCGTTCACCCTCTGGTCCGCCGGTCACAGCAGGCGTTTCTGGCGGAAGCCGCCGCGCGGGGCGCTCGGGTGGCTGTTCTTGATGTGCCGCTATTGTTTGAAACCGGCGGGGACGCGGGCGTCGCAAAAGTCGTCGTCGTGTCTGCGCCCCTCGAGCTGCAGCGTGCGCGCGTGCTGGCCCGCCCGGGCATGACCGGTGAGAAACTCTCTGCCATTCTTGCCAAACAGATGTCTGACGCCGAGAAGCGTGCGCGCGCCGATTTCGTCATCGACACGAGCCGCGGCGTGGACGATGCGCGCGCCCAGGTGGGCGCGGTGATGGCGGCGCTGAGCGAAGCAGCTTAAGAGCGGCCTATGCGTCGCGAAATTGTCTTCGACACGGAAACGACTGGCCTCAACCCGGCAGAGGGCCACAGGATCGTCGAGATTGGCTGTGTCGAGATCGTCAACTTCGTCCCGACGGGCCGGGTGTTTCAGACTTATGTCAATCCTGAACGCGAGATGCCGGCCGAAGCAGGGGCAGTCACCGGCATCACCGACGCGATGCTGCGCGGCCAGCCGGTCTTCGCCGCTGCTGAGGTGGTCGACGCCTTTGTTGACTTCATCGCTGATGCGCCCCTGATCGCCCACAATGCGGAGTTCGACCGGGCCTTCATCAACGCCGAACTCACGCGCGCCGGGCGCGAGGTCATCGCCCGCGAGCGCTTTGTCGACACACTTAGAATTTACAAAGCACGCTATCCCGGCGCCCCTGCCTCGCTCGACGCCATGTGCAAGCGGTTCTCCATCAGCCTGGAGGACCGGGTGCGCCATGGCGCGCTCACTGACGCGCGGCTGCTTGCCACCGCTTATCTCGAACTGAACGGCGGGCGCGAGCAGCGTCTTGCTATTTTTGAAGAAACCACCCCTGCGGTTGAGCGCACCGGGCCTCTCGCGCCGGCGGAGGTCTACCCGGTGCGCCCGCGCCCGCTCAAACCGCAGGTCTCGGCTGCAGAGGCCGAGGCGCATGCGGACTTTGTGCGCACCAGCCTGCAGGGGGCGCTGTGGTTGCAGCTTGACCGGCCGGCGAGGTAGCCATGCCCCTGACGTGCGCCTATCGCCGTTTGGGGATGGCTGCCCAATAGTCAAAATCAAGGATGACGGCGGGGTCGTAGTCTGCGCCGTTCTTATCGGGAAACTCCGCACAGGATTGGTTCTTGGCTGCGACCAGACGCAGGCGCAACGCGCCGCAGTCGGGGCCGAGATCAGCGCGGTCGAGGACTTCGCTCCAGGCATAGACGGTATCGCCCGCGAACAGCGGGGCCACATGGCGCCCGGCGTTGATCGCCAGGATCAGTGCGGCGTTGGCAAGGCCATTAAATGCAAGCGCGCGGGCGATCGAAATGGCCACGCCGCCATAGATCAGTCGACGCCCGAAGCGGGATGACGTCTGCAAGAGTGCGTCAAAATGTGGTTTGGCTGTATTCTGATACAATCGTGTCGCGATCTGGTGCTCGGCCTCTTCCACTGTCATGCCGTCGACGTGGTCGATCCGTTCGCCGATCTCGTAATCCTCAAACCCATGCGGAGATCCCGCAAGCGTCCAATCATAGGTCGTAAAATCAAGGCCCTCGGGCGCGATGAGATCGCCGGCCGGCACGCTGTCCGCCAAGTGTGGGGTGTGTGTGTCTGGCGTCGGCGCGGCGGGATCGCGTTTGTTCACGAGCACCCAGCGGCAATACTCAAGCTGTGGCTGGCCGGTCTGATCAAGACCTGTGGTGCGCACCCAGACCACACCGGTCTTGGCGTTGGACGTTTCGCGCACGCCGATGACCTCAGAGACGGCGCTGAGCGTATCGCCCGGATAGACAAGGCTGCGAAAGCGCCCCTCGGCATAGCCAAGATTGGCCACAGCATTCAGGCTGACGTCGGGAACCGTCTTTCCGAACACCACGTGAAAGGCCAGGAGGGGATCAATCGGGGCCTGGGGCAGTCCGCAGGCCTGCGCAAAGGCGTCAGACGAGAACAGCGCATAGCGCGAGCCTGTCAGTCCGATATAGAGCGCTGCATCCGCTTCGCTGAGCGTGCGCGGTGTGGCGTGACGCAAGACGCGCCCGACGGCGAAGTCTTCAAAGAACTGGCCGGAACTGGATTTTGCGGTCATGGCGCATCCCATTGCCGTGCGCCGATGCAGGGTCAAGTCCTGAGTGGCGCGTCCACACATGGGCTGCAGGCTGTCTCAGCGCTCTCTGGCGCGCGCGCGCCCTTGATCAGGAGAAGACAGATCAGGAGAAGACAGATCAGGAGCGGACGCTGGATGATCCGAGGGTGCTCCGCCATCATCGCATCGAGCGCGGCGTCCGGCGGCGCCGCGTCACGCCGGGGCGGCTGCGTCTTCTGTCGCGCACAAACGCGCACGCAGACGCCACGGCCAAAATTCTGGCGATCTCTCTGAGTTCGGCCACCCTCAGCCGATCAGTCATGTGGTTTCGGATCTGCGGCTCAAAACCAGCCGCGCGCAGGTGTTCGGGCGCCCTGCGCGATGGTGCGCCCGTGGTGTGATGGACCGGGGTTATGGTGATCGCAAAGAATTGCCCCGTCTTGCGCGTCGCGCGCCAGATGTTGTCTGGCCAAAGCCGGCTTGGCCAGACGCCGGTCCCCCAGATGCTGGTCCCCCAGATGCTGGTCCGGCGCTGCGTCACCTTGCGCGCGTTTCATCGTCTGTCAGACCGGCGCGCGGTTCGAAACGCGCAGGTCGGCGGTCAAGAAAGGCGGTGATTCCCTCTGCTGCGTCCGGCGCCATGAGGTCGAGCGCCATCGCCCGTCCAGCGAGATCATAGGCGCCCGCCAGATCGAGGCAGGCCTGGGCGGCGATCAGTTGCTTGCCGCGCGCGATGGCGCTGGCGGAGCCTGCCGCCACCCGCCGCCCCAGCTCCATTGCCTGCGACAATGCCTGGCCGGGCGCAGTGACCCGGTTCACCAGCCCGATGGCGGCCGCGGCGTCGGCGTCGATCATCTCGCCGGTCAGCAGCATCTCCATCGCCGCCTTGCGCCCCGCCGTGCGCGTGAGGGCGACTGCGGGGGTGGAGCAGAACAGCCCGATCGCCACGCCAGGCGTGGCGAAACGCGCATGCGCCCCGGCGACCGCGAGATCGCAGCTCGCCACCAGCTGACACCCGGCCGCCGTCGCCACGCCTTCGACGGCCGCAATGGTGGCGAGCGGACCTTCAGCAAGCATGCGCATCACGGCGGCGCAGCGCGCAAAAAGGTGCTGGGCTGCGGCAGTCGACCCGTCCTCTGATCCAGGCTTCGCACACATCGCTTTGAGCGCCTTGAGGTCATGTCCGGCTGAGAAGACCGGACCCTCCGCGGCAAGGATGACGGCGCGCACGCTGGCGTCCGCCTGGGCTGTCGCAAGGGCCGCCGCGAGCTCCTGCAGCATCTGGTCCGACAGGACGTTTCGTGCTGCGGGATCTGCGAGCGTGATCACGGCAAGGGGTCCGTCGCGAAATACGGCGATGCGGGTCATGGCGGCGTCTCCTGTCACGTCCTGGCGCGATCCCTACCAATGCCGTGCGGTCTTGTCCTTCGACCCGGCCCGCTCTACCCCGACAGGGGCGCGCTCGCCGCGGCTGAGAGCGACCCGCGCCATGGCGCGATGCGCGGCCAGGCGCCGGCTCGGAGGGCTTCATGTCAGTCTACCTGATCGCTGTGCTGCTGGGCCTCCTGGAGGGGCTGACGGAGTTCCTGCCGGTGTCATCCACCGCCCACCTGATCCTGGCCGGCGCCCTCGTTGGATTTGACGACCCGACGGGCAGTTTCAAAGTGATGATCCAGCTGGGCGCGGTGTTGGCGATCGTCGGCATCTATGCGGCGACCATCTGGCGCACAGTCACCGGTCTTCCGACCCGGGCCGAGGCGCGTCGTTTCGCCGCCGGCGTCCTGCTTGCCTTTTTGCCGGCCGTTGCTGCGGGTCTGGCTTTGGGCGACCTGATCGAGCGGGTGTTTTTGGCCGGTGAGGCGAGCGCCGGCGCCGCGATGATCATCGCTGGCGTGCTGATCGTCGGCGGCGTGGTCATGCTTGGCGCCGAACGCTTGCGCCCGCCTGCGGTGATTCATGCGGCAGACGCGATCCCGCTTTGGAAAAGCTTCGCCATAGGGTGCTGCCAATGCCTGGCTCTGGTTCCCGGCGTCTCGCGGTCGGGGGCGACTATCATCGGGGCCATGCTGCTGGGCGTGGAGCGCCGCGCCGCGGCGGAGTTCTCTTTCTTTCTGGCCATGCCCACGATGCTGGGGGCCTTCGCCTACTCGTTCTGGAAAAACCGTGACGCGCTGGATTTCAGCCAGCTCGGGGTGATCGGCGCAGGCTTCATTGCAGCCTTCGTCGCCGGCCTGGTCGTGGTGCGACTGTTTCTCGGCATTGTCTCCAAATGGGGCTTTTCACCGTTCGCCTGGTATCGCATCGGGCTCGGGGCGGCGATCTTCGCGCTCGCCGGCGCCGGGGTGTTCGGCGGCTGAGCGAAACCTACTCCCCGCCGCCATCCACGATGTGGAGCCCGAGTGCGCGCTCAGCCAGAAACCGACCGACATCACCGGCCCCGATCCCGGGCCCGCACAGCCCCTCAGGTCTTTCACGCTTTGGCGCGTCGCGGTCGCCGACATAGATCAGTGCGCCCACCGCATCGCCGAATGGCTCCGCCATCTGATGTGCATCGCCGGCCTTGGACAGGCTGCCCTTATCCATCACGATCTGCGCCTGGCGCGACCAGGTCAACGCCGCCAGCTGTGCGCCGGTCGCCGAGTCGAGTGCTTCTGCCTCGCCCGCCAACCCGCCAAGACCGAGCGGCACGCGCACCGCTCCCGGCCCAGGGATGGTCCGGCTGGCGGCCGCAGAAAGCAGAGAGGCTGCGACATTGGTGGCGGCTATGTCGGTGACTGCGGCGCGCACCACAATCGCGTCGGACCTTTCCGGCGCCCGCGTGACTTCAAAGCGCTCCGACAGCTCAAGACACAATTGCCGGTCCACCTCGCGACGCACTGCTTCGCCGAGGTCGGGTGTGAGCGCAGCCGCCGCCGCGGGCATGAGACGGGTCGGCGCGAGCGTGACCTGGGAGCGGCCGGCAAGTCGCGCCTCGTCGCGCCACATGCTGACCTCGGCGCGCAGACTGTCTTGCGGCGCCAGGCGGTCATAGGATGACAGAAAACCACCTTGCACCGGCGGCGCGCCGGCGCAGCCTGAGGCGAGCGCGCCCGCTGCCGCGAGACCCAAAACTCCCAAGATGCGATCCATGAGCTGCTCTCGTCATTGCCTGGTGCATGACATAGGCTGACCGGCCGGCCCGCATAGCCGCCTGCAGGATGATGCGCGCGCGGGTTGGTCCGCATCAGGGAACGCGGCCGCCAGAGCCAGGGCCCGACTTCAGCGCCCGACTTCAGCGCCCGACCTCAGCGCCCGACCTCAGCGCCCGACCTCAGCGTTCTGGGATCAAAATCTCGCGCTTGCCGGCGTGATTGGCCGGACCCACGATGCCTTCGTCCTCCATGCGCTCCATCACCGTGGCGGCGCGATTGTACCCGATCTGAAGCCGCCTCTGGATATAGCTCGTTGAGGCGCGCCTGTCCTTCAGAACGATGGCTACTGCCTGAGAGTACAGGTCATCCTCGCCCGCCCCGCCCAACTCGTCGAGCGGCAGCTCGCCGTCTTCGCTCTCTGCGCCCTGGGTCACGTCATGGCGATAGTCGGGCTGGCCCTGCGCCTTGAGCCACTGCACCACCGCCTCGACGTCGCCGTCAGCAACGAACGGGCCGTGCAGACGCGAAATTCGGCCCCCTCCGGCCATGAACAGCAAATCGCCCTGTCCCAGCAATTGCTCGGCGCCTTGTTCACCCAGAATGGTCCTGCTGTCGATCTTGGACGTGACCTGATAGCTGATCCGGGTGGGAAGATTGGCCTTGATTGTGCCGGTAATGACGTCGACGGACGGACGCTGGGTCGCCATGATGAGGTGGATGCCTGCCGCCCGAGCCATCTGACCCAGCCGCTGCACGGTGATTTCAATGTCCTTGCCAGCGACGGCCATCAGATCCGCCACTTCGTCCACAACGACGACAATCAGGGGCAGCGGCTCCGCCTCGATGGTTTCGCGCTTCACCAGAGGCTCGCCGGTCTCGCGGTCAAATCCATTGGGCGTTTCAAGCACGATCGCCTCGCCGCTGGCCTTAGCCTGCGCAACGCGCTCGTTGTATCCCTGAAAATTCCGCACCCGCAGCTTCTTCATGCGCTGATAGCGGTCCTCCATTTCGCGGACGGTCCATTTGAGCGCCGCAACAGCTTTTCGGGCATCCGTCACCACCGGCGCCAGGAGATGCGGCGCGCCGTCATAGACCGACAACTCAACCATTTTCGGGTCGATCATGACGAAGCGGCACTGCGCCGGCGACAGCCGGTACATCAGCGACAGAATCATCGCATTGACGCCCACGGATTTGCCGGACCCGGTCGTTCCGGCGATCAGCAGGTGCGGCATCTTTGCAAGATCTGCAACCAGGGGTTCGCCGCCGATCGTCTCACCCAGCGCCAGAGGGAGGCTCGCCTGTGAGTCCTGGAATGCCTGGCTTTCCAGCAGGGCGCGCAGATAAACCGCCTCGCGCTTGGTGTTGGGCAGTTCGATCCCGATGACGTTGCGCCCCGGCACGGTCGCCACGCGCGCCGAGATGGCGCTCATGGAACGGGCGATGTCGTCAGCCAGGCCGATGACGCGGTTGGCCTTGGTTCCAGGGGCCGGCTCAAGCTCGTAGAGCGTCACCACCGGGCCGGGGCTCGCATTCACGATGCGCCCCTCGACGCCGAACTCGTTGAGTACGGCCATCAGCCGGCGCGCGTTGATGTCCAGGGCGGTCGCATCGAGAGCCGCCGTGCGGGCGCGCGGTTTTTGCAGGAGCTCGAGGGAGGGCGGTTGAAAGCCGCCGCCGCGCCGTGGTTTTGGCCGTGCGCGCGCGGGCGACTTGGCGGCTCGCTCCGTCACCTCTGCGGCGCTCTCGGCGGTCGGACCGAACCGCGGACGGTCCTCCTCCGCGGCTGACCGGCGCGCCCGGGTTGGGGTCTCGTTGCGCCCCTGTTTGAACGGGCTGGCGCCGAACGGAGAGTCATAGGCGGGCCCGACGCCATAGAATTGGCGTGCGCGGGCCGCGTCCTCCTCCGGATCGGGTCGATCACCGCGGCTGGGAAGCAGGTGTGCGAGGCCAGCGAGCATCTGCGCAGCGCCAACACCGGCTGCGCGTGCGCCCGCCATGAATGCCCCCGCCCCGTCGCGCGCATCGCGCGCCGAAAGTCCGAAGGCGGTCCAGCCGGCGCAGAGAGCGCCGCAGCCTGCAAGGACGCCGGTCAAACCTTTCCCTCCTGGCAGTCCGAGGAACTCAAACGGCGCTGCGAGCAGAGCGAGCACGCCGTCGCCCAGGAGACCGCCCAGCCCGGCCCGGAAACCCCATGTGGCCGGCACCGGCAAAGCAGCCAGGGCCGCTGTCGCGAGCAGGCAGGCGAGAACGCCAAGACCGGCGCGCCAGCCGAGCCAGCGTGGCAGGCGCGGCCCCTCGATCAGCCGCCACAGGCCGCCGACAGCCGCCGCAAGCCCCAGCGGCGTGGCCGCCCAGCCGCAGAGCTGCAGCGCAATGTCCGCGACCATCGCTCCCCAGGGGCCAAGCGGATTGCGAACGATGTCGGGGGCGGCGACGTTCAGGCTCGGGTCCGTGGCGTGATGTCCGAGTGCAGCGGTCGCGACGTAGAAGCCGCCCAGCACGAGTGCGGCGGCCGCGCCATAGCCGCGCCACGGCAGGCTTGACCGGGTGTCCTCGCCTGCGCTGCCGCGCTGTGAAATGTCGGTGGAAACCATTGCGTTCGCCGTCGCCGTTCGCCGTCGCCGTTCGGGGTCGATCCTGCGCGGTCACGGTAAACAGGCGGAAAACGCGCCGATATGATCTGCACGTTACGACACACATCCCCCGGCCATTGGCGGCCAGCCAGTGGCGCCCGGGGCGTCCCGCCGTGCTGCCTGATGCACGCGCCAAGCCCCCCCGGCTCCAAGCCGCCGGCGTGTCGCGTCAACCGCCAGTCGCGCCCGTCAGACAGGCGCGCCCGTCAGACAGGCGCGCCAGACAGCCATCTTGGGGAAACAAAAACCCCCCGGCCAGACGGCCGGGGGGTAAGGATCTGTCGCAGACGTTCTGAAGGACGGCTGAGATCTCAGGTGTGGTAGGCGCGCTCGCCATGTTCTGAAATGTCCAGGCCATCTTCTTCGGTTTCTTTTGAGACGCGAAGCTGCCCGATGGCCTTGATCAGACCGAAAACGATGGCTGACGCCACCGCTGACCAGGCCACAGTCACGCCAACGCCCTTGAGCTGGGCCGTGACCTGGGTGGCGAGATCGTATTGGGCTGTCGGGCAAACTGCCTGGATCACGCCGGCTGCATCGAAGCAGGTGGTGTAGTCGACCACCCCGGCTCCGCCCCATGCCGGATTGACCACGAGGCCAGTGCCTATGGCGCCCACGATGCCGCCGATGGCGTGGATGCCGAAGGCGTCCAGGCTGTCGTCGTATTTCAGGGCGTTCTTTACCGTAGAGCAGAAGATCAGGCAGATCGGGCTCACCACGAGGCCGAGCACCAGAGCCCCCATCGGCCCGGCGAAGCCTGCCGCCGGGGTCACCGCCACCAGGCCCGCCACGATGCCCGAGGCGAGGCCGAGCATGCTGGGACGTTTGCGGGTGACCCACTCCGTGACGATCCAGCTGAGGCCTGCAGCCGCTGTGGCCAGGAACGTGTTGGTCATGGCGAGGACGGCGTAATAGTTGGACTCAAGGTTGGAGCCTGCATTGAACCCGAACCAGCCGACCCACAGCAGGCCTGCGCCGACATAGGTCAGGGTGAGGGAGTGGGGGGCCATTGGCTCGTTGCGATAGCCGGACCGCGCGCCAAGGATCAGCGCCCCGACCAGCGCTGCGACGCCTGCATTGATGTGCACCACTGTGCCGCCGGCGAAGTCGAGTGCGCCAAAGCCCCAGATAAGACCGGTCGTGTAGTCGGTCTTCTCGAAGGACGCTTGCGCCAGAAGATCCGGCCCAGGCCACCACCATACCATGTGGGCGATCGGATAGTAGGACAGCAGCGGCCAGAGGATCGCGAAAATCACGACGCCGGCGAACTTCATCCGCTCGGCCACCCCCCCGAGGACCAGCGCTGCGGTGATCGCGGCAAAGGTCATCTGGAACACGACGAACACCAGCATCGGGATGTAGACCCCGGTGGAGAATGTCGCGGCGAGAACCGGATTGCCGCTCGCATCCAGACCGACGCCGTTCAGGAACAGATTTGAGAAACCGCCGAGAAACGAGTCGTATGTTCCGGTGGAGAATGCCAGCGAGTAGCCCCACAACACCCAGGCAACCATGCCGATCACGGCCACCGTTGAGACCTGCATCAACATGCTCAGCATGTTCTTGGTGCGGGTCAGGCCGCCGTAGAACAGAGCAAGACCGGGAATGATCATCAGCAGCACCAGCAAGGCGGACAGCATCATCCAGGTGGTGTCAGCCTTGTCGACCGTGGCTTCGGGAAGCGTCGCCTTGGCCGGCGCAGCGGCGGCCTCCGCTGAAACGGCCTGCTGTGAGGC
>JBILMQ010000166.1:0-8039 GCA_044375455.1 Caulobacterales bacterium
CGCCCAAGGTCCCGGCCAGACGGGTCTGGCGCGCGCGGCGCCTGCCCCCGCTGCCGGGCGCAGGATCAGCCCCCGCCGGCGGCTTTCAGCTGGTCGACGACAGACCTGTCGACCGACACCTCCACGCCGCTGCGCCACGCGGCGGGCCCGTCGCGCCAAAAGCGCACCTTGAGTTCCTTGGTGTAGCCGCAAGCTTCCACGCTCCAAATCTCGCGCCAACCCACGCCTTCCTGCGGGGTGAAGACGGCGAGATCGCGGGTGTCTTTCACACGTGCGTTGCGGCAATCTTTCAGCTTGTCCGACTGGCCGTCCTTTTGCGCGGCGAGCGCCAGCGCGCTGGCCATAGCGTCGGCGGTTTCCACCGCCAGCGCCGGCGTCGCACGGGTGAGTCCGGGGGCGAGCACGATGGCGCTGATCTCGCCCCAGTCCACTTCAGCCTGCGCGAAATATGTCCGCTCCGGACCGCAGACGCTGCTCTTGAAGCGCACGGCCCAGGCGCCGTCAAAGCCGTCTTCCTGGGCGGTGAAGGTGGGCGCCTGCAGCACCGCCACTCCAAGCACGCTTGCCGGCGAGGCTGTTGGGCAGGTCGACCCGGTCAGCTGCTCGTATTGCAGCGCGGCGCGCTCAAGTGCGGCGAGATGTTTGGGCGACGCCAGCAACCGAGCCATGGGGCCAGGGGGCTGGGCGCCTGACGGATCCGTCAGGGCGAGGGGCGGCTGCGCAATCCCCAGCGCGCCGTCGGTCTGCGCCGCGGCGACGCCTGAGAGCGCGACGGCTGCAACGAGGAGAAGTGTGGGACGCATCGGCATGCACTCCGCGGGCCGCCCGTGCGGGCCCAGGTGAGACTTTATCGCTGTTTCGGCGCCAATTGCAGCCGAATCCAGCCAAGACGGTCAGAAGGAGAAAAACATGCTGATCACCACCACCGCAACGCTGCAGGATCGCGCGATCCGCGAGTATCTCGGCCTTGTCACAGGCGAGGCGATCATCGGCGCCAACATTTTCCGCGACGTGTTTGCGGGCCTGCGGGACATCGTGGGCGGGCGCGCTGGATCCTATGAGGAGGTCTTGCGCGAGGCGCGCGAGGCCGCCCTTGCGGAGATGACGCATGCCGCCAGGGCAATGGGGGCTGATGCGATCCTCGGCGTGGACCTTGACTACGAGACGGTCAGCCAGGGCACCATGTTGATGGTGGCTGTCTCCGGCACTGCAGTGAGGCTTGGATGAGCGGCTTTGCGCAGGCGACCCCTGCAGGCTAGCCTTGCGCGATGCCGGACCAAACAGCCCAGCCGCTCGATGCAGACGACCTGGCCCGAAAAATGATCGGGGGCGATCGCGCCGCTTTGGGCCGTGCGATCACGCTGATTGAATCCAAGCGCGCCGACCACCAGATCGACGCGCGCAAGCTGATCGCTGCCGCCCTGCCCCATGCCGGACGGGCCCGGCGCATCGGCGTCACCGGTGTTCCCGGGGTCGGAAAATCGACGTTCATCGAGGCCTTCGGCGCCATGCTGACCGGCGCGGGCCGCAAGGTCGCGGTCCTCGCAGTCGACCCCTCCTCCAATCGGACTGGCGGATCGATCCTGGGCGACAAGACGCGCATGGCACAGCTTGCGGCCGACCCCAGAGCCTTCATCCGGCCCTCGCCATCAGCGGGCGCGCTTGGCGGGGTGACGCGCAAGACGCGCGAGAGCATGATTGCGGTGGAGGCGGCCGGCTATGATGTCGTGCTGGTTGAAACCGTCGGGGTCGGTCAGTCCGAAGTCGATGTCGCCGACATGGTTGATGTCTTCCTGGTGCTGATGCTGCCGAACGCAGGCGATGAGTTACAGGGCATCAAGAAGGGCGTGCTTGAGATCGCCGATGTCATTGCGATCAACAAGAGCGATGTCGACGCAAAGGCTGCCGCCCGCGCACAAGCCGCCTATCAAAATGCACTTCATATCCTAGAGCCTGCCGACCCGGCCTGGCCGACGCCTGTGGTGTGTGTCTCGGGTCTGTCCGGGCAGGGCCTGCCGGAACTCTGGCAGACCCTGGAGCGCCATCGCGAGATCCAGGCGCGTGGCGGCGGGTTCGCCCGACGACGCGCCGCACAACAGGTGCGCTGGATGCAGGCGATGATCGCGGAGGGCCTCAGCGCGGCCTTTCGCGCCCATCCCGCGGTCGCCGCACGCCAGGCCGCGCTTGAAGCAGAGGTCGCGGCCGGACGGATGGCGGCCAGCGCGGCCGCGGAGGACCTGCTGGCGCTGTTTCGGGGAGATGGCGCATGAGCGAAGAGATGGCGTGGCGTCATGGCGGATGCCACTGCGGCGGCGTCCGCTTCGCGGTGGAGTGTCCCGAGCAGGTGGATGTCGAGGCATGCAATTGTTCGATTTGCGCCAAGACCGGGTATTTGCACCTGATCGTGCCGGAGCGCCGGTTCAAGCTTCTGGCGGGACGTCAATACCTGACCAGCTACCGCTTCAATACCGGTGTGGCGGAGCATCTTTTTTGCCAGACGTGCGGCGTCAAATCCTTCTATATCCCGCGCTCCAATCCCGATGGCGTCAGCGTCAATTTTCGATGCCTCGACGAGGGCGCTGGCGTGACTGCGCGCATCACCCCGTTTGACGGCAGAAACTGGGAAGAGCACGCCGCCGCCCTGGCGGACAAGTCACGCTGAGCGGACGGCCAGGACAAGAAATTCGCGGTTTCCCGACCCGCCCGCGATCGGGCTGTCCATGCGCGCGCACACGCGCCAGCCAAGGCGCGCCAGGGCTTCGGCGACGCGCTCCACCGCGCTTTCGGCACGCGCGCCATCGCGCACGATTCCCCCCTTGCCAACAGCGCCTGGACCCAATTCGAACTGCGGCTTGACGAGCGCCACCAGTCTTGCGGTTGGCCCGGCGCACGCCAGGGCGGCTGGCAGGGCCTTCGCCAGACTGATGAAGCTGACGTCGGCCGTGATGATATCAACCGGCTCGGGAACATCTGACCGCGTCAGCGCGCGCGCATCGAGCCCTTCGCGCACGACAACACAAGGATCGTCCGCGACGCTTTGATGCATCTGCCCACGGCCCACATCAACGGCATAGACGCGGCGCGCGCCGCGGGCGCGCAGAACCTGGGTGAAGCCGCCGGTGGAGGCGCCGACGTCCAGGCAGACGAGGCCGGCCGGATCGATCGCAAAGGCGTCCAACGCGGCTGCAAGCTTGACCCCGCCGCGCCCGACCCAGGGATGGATTGGGCGCGCGGCGATCGCATCGCCATCACCCACCAGCAGCGCAGGCTTGTGCGCTGGCGCGCCGTTGACCTCAACGAGACCCGCACAGATGGCGGCGCGCGCGTCGCTGCGGCTGTGCGCCAGCCCACGGGCGACGAGCGCGAGATCGAGACGGACTCTGGTCACCACGGCGGCGTCGCACGGGTTGCGCGCGCGCGCAATGGCGCCCTGCCTGCGACCCAGCCCGCGCCGGTGATCCGCACTGGCGCCCAGCACTGGTTCCCCGCACTGGTGCCTGGCACTGGTTCCCCGCACGGATTCCCTGCGTGACTGAGCGCCGGGCATCCTGGGGGATCGCGGCCTGCCTGCGCGCGCCCGGCGGCGGGCAAACGAGGCGCCGGGGGCCTGAGCCTGCCCGCGACGCATTTCCGCAATGACCGCGACGTTTCAAGATGCGACGCTGATCCTGCCAGCCCGTCCGACCCATTTGGAGCCGCCATGTTCGCAGCTGACGCCCTGAGAGCGCCGATGTTCCCATCACCGATCGCGTGGGCGCGCACCCTCGCCTGTGCTGCAGCTGGAGCCGGCCTTGCGGGGTGCGCCGCGATGCCCCAGCCGGCGACCATTCAGCCCGATCTGATCGCCTACAATGAGGCGATCGCAGCCTCGGCGCGTGCGCAAGTGCTTTTGAACATCGTGCGCCTGCGCTATCGCGACACCATCGCTTTCCTGCAGATCACCGGCGTCACAACGAGTTACGCCGCGACCCGCAAGGGCGCACTTGGCTCAGCCTTCGGACTGGACGCAGGGCGCTTTGACGAGAGCCTGCGCTGGACCGGGGAAGGCGAGCGCTCGGTGCGGCCGTTGGTGGAGTATGAACCGCTGCAAGGTCCTGGCTACGCGAGCCAGCTGCTCTCCCCGATCGCGCCGGAAAGCCTGTTTCTGCTGAGCCAGTCCGGGTGGAGCGCGGAGCGACTCTTGTTGTGCTGCGTTGCACGGATCGGCGCGCTTGAGAACGCCCGGGCGGCAGCCGGGCCGACACCGGATTTTGTACCGGACAATGCATCTTTCCGCGCCTTCGCCGCAGATCTCAGGACGCTGCAACTGGCCGGCGGCCTGATCGTCGAAATAGAAGGCGACGGAGCGGGACGCAGCGCGGTTCTTACGGTGCGCGGCGACAGCGACGCGACGACGCGCGTTCGCCGCTTTCTTGCCATGAGCGACACGCAAACGCGTCTCGTCGTAACCGACCGCGCCGCTGGCGCCGGGGCGGTCAGCGTACGCGGAAGATCTCTTTTGGGCATCCTGTCAGCTCTATCGCAAACTGTGGCGGTTCCCAGCGCGCATGAGGGTGTTCTGGTGACAGCCGCGCCGGCGGTCGGTGACTGGAACGCGGTCATGGGGGGCCTGTTTGCGGTGCGGGCCACGACAGAGCAGCCGCGCGACGCCGCCGTCGCGGTGCGGTACCGCGGGCACTGGTTCTCGATCGCCGACTCCGACCTGCAGTCGAAGTCAACCCTCGATCTGGTGATGCATTTGTTTGCGCTTCAGGCTGCGCGCGGCGAGGCTGGCGCAATTGATCCGTTCGTTGTCCTGACGCCTGGCGGATAGTGCGATGGCGCTGCCGCAATCCGGTCACAAGCGCGCGCGATTGGACAACCGGATCGAAGGACGAGCTTACAGAGCAAGTGTGCAGGATCGGTGACCGCGATGCGCCAAACCCTTTTCGGTGAGCGCTTCTTCCGTCAGTCCCGGCGCATGCGCCAGACATGTGGGAGCAGCAGATGATTGACGTCCGGCGGTTCGCCAGTCTCGGGGCTGCCCGTTTCGACTGGCTGGATGCGCGTCACCATTTCAGCTTTGGCCAGTATCATGATCCAGCCCGCATGGGCTGGGGCAAGATACGTGTCTGGAATGATGACACCATTCTGCCTGGCGCGGGGTTTGCGCCGCACGCGCATTCTGACATGGAGATCATCACCTATGTGCGCAAAGGCGCGATTTCCCATCGTGACAGCCTCGGCAATACGGGACGCACGGCTGCCGGCGACGTACAGGTGATGAGCGCAGGGGCTGGGATCCGGCATTCGGAGTACAATCTAGAGGCGGGCGAGACACAGATTTTCCAGATCTGGATCGAGCCTGCCACACGCGGCGGCCCGCCTGCCTGGGCGGCGGCGCAGTTTCCACAGGACGACCGGGCTGGCCAGCTGGTGACCTTGGCGTCGAACGATACGACGGGCGCAGGCGGGCTCACGATCCGGCAGGACGCCCGCGTTCTGGGCGCCAATTTGAGAGCGGGTCAGCGCGTGCGCCATGCGCTCGGCGCGGGCCGGCACGCCTACCTTGTTCTTGCCGAGGGCGCTGCGCTGGTGAACGGGGTTGCGGTTTCAGCCCGCGATGGCGCGGCGCTGAAGGACGCTCCGGAGATCGACATCATCGCACAGACCCGCACTGAACTCGTGCTCGTTGACGCACCCTGATGCCGCCATCGTCAGCGTCCAGCGCCCTTGCAGACGCCTCCAGTCTCTCCGCACAGGAAAATCTGCAAGACCTCAAGACCTCCGCGGCAGGCGCGCCAGACGCTTCCGGGCTTGGCGCTGCGCTATTGTGAAGCGCGACGCCCCTCCCCCCGCTCCAAGACGGCGGGCAGCGAGGCGAGGTCCGGGATGGTGATGCGCGCGTCACAGCCGGGTTGCGCGACGACTGCGGCATGGGCGCGGGTGCGCACCCGCACGGTCAAGGCGCCAACCTGATTGAAGCTGACGAAGTCCTTCGCGGGATTATCGCCGACATAGACCATCTGCGACCGGTCGCAGCGCTCGGCGCGGCGAATGACCACAAAGCAATGCAAGGACGGCTTCGCGTGACGGGCGCCCAAACGATGCGTGTTCAGAGCGAGGGCGAGAAACGGTTCGAGGTTAAGTCCTCGGGTCTTGCGGTTTTGAACGACCTTGTGCCCGTCCGTCACGAGGTTGAGGGGCGCCTGGACATGATAGCGCATCAGGACCTGGAGCGCGGCGGGAAACAGTGTCCGCTTAGGGCTATGCCCCCGATACACATGCAAGCATGTCTTGACCCGTGCGGGTGAGAAACGTGCATGGGCGCGCAGCCGGGCGTCAATTGCCGCGCCACGGCCGCACGTCGCCAGATGCGCCTGCATGAACGCGACAGGCTCATCCAGATCCCAACCGAAGAACTCCTGGCCATACCGCACCACAGCGCGAAATCCGCTGAGGACGTGCGTCATCTCTTTATAGAGGGGGTCGTCGAGATCAAAGATCTGGATCATGAATCACCCGGTCGGTCGGCCTCCGGACTTTCCGTATCGCGGCACACCGACGATGAAACACAGTGGGTGCGGGGTCACCCAAAACCTCGGAGAGGCTCCAATACAGGCCATTGAGTCCCACAGCCAGCGTCGCCATCGAGGCGCCGCCGAAGCGCGGCTTGCACTCTATGACCTGAAGCTCTCCATCCACAACGAACGCCTGCAGGACAGAGGGGCCGCACAGGTGCAGGGCCTTGAGGATGCGCGCCGCGTCCGCTTCGAGACGGGCGTCGCGAAAGGTCGTGGTCACCTGCGACTCGCCCGCAGTCACCCGATCCCGCCGGCGCAGGACAACCCCGGCCACATTGCCAGTTTTATCACTCCAGCCATCGATGCTGATCTCAGGCCCGCTGACATATGGTTGAAATACGGGGTCCTCAAGGCTGCACGCATGCGCGCCTGCAGCCTCCGGCGTCAGATCGCGCCCAATGCCACGCGATCCCGCCCCGAAGCGCTCCTTCACCACGAGACGACGCGCCGCGACGCCGTCAGGCGTTCCGGCGGCGGGGATCATAGGAAGGCCGCGCTCAGCGCCGAAGCGCGCGAAAGCGAGTTTGTCCCGACACAGCGCAACAAAGTCCGGCGGGGAGACGATGACCTCGACGCCAGCATCGGCCAGAGTCTGTCAGTGGCCGGCCCAGAAAGCGAATTCGTCATCTTCAGTCGGCAGGATGCCTGAGATGGAGCGTGCGCGGCAGCCCTCAAAAATGTGCGTCAGCTGATCGTCCGAAAGACGCGGCATCAGCCAGAAATCATCCGCCTCAAAGCGCGCCGCCGCCATGGGATCGAGATCACCGGCCACAAGCTGTGCATGCGGGTCAAGCCGCAGCGCCGCCTGCCTCAGCGCGCGCAGCAGGGGGTCCTGCGTGAAGCCAACGTCACGACCACGCTGCCAAGTGGCGCGCGCCTGCGACTCAAACTCGATCATTGCCGGAATGTCCGTCTCAAGGGTCCGCGTCGGCTTCCAGCCTATGAGCTTCTCCAACCGCACGGTTGACGCCTGCCCGGCTTGGATTGGCGCACCTGCAGGAGCGTTCTCGTTGGCGGCCGCTGGAAAGTACTGACGCAGCAGTCCTATGACCTCACGCACGCGCCTTGCGCGTCCGACGCCCAGATTGACCACGCCTGTCGCATGCTCGCACATCGCCAGGCGCAGCAATCCCTCGGCGCTGTCGGCGGCGTGAATGTAATCGAGCCGGTCGTCAGCGCGGGTGACGGTGATGCTCTTTGCGCTCAGCAGATTGCGGCTCCACGCCGAGATCATGTCATGGCCGCCCGGCCCGTAGTCAGGAAACATCCGCACGCTCAGGATCGAAAACTGGCGCTGGGCATTCTGTGCCAAAGCGCGCAGCTCCATCTCATGGGCAAGTTTGGCCATTCCGGAGAGACCGGCCGGATGCACCGGATCGTCCTCCGTGAGGCTTGCGGCCGTTTGCTTGGGTGTCTGCAAGCAATACAGCGCCGGATCATAGACATCATAGGAGGAGGCGAAGACGACGCGCCGAA
>JBILMQ010000016.1:0-25922 GCA_044375455.1 Caulobacterales bacterium
TCGGTGGTGTTGAGGACGCCTTGGCCGGGCGGGTGGTGTTCATCGGCGACGCGCAGGCGCGCATCCGCGAGGACTATCTGCGAATTCTGCGGTTCTTCCGGCTTACCGCGCAATGTTCTCAGACCGTAGACCAGGCAGGGTTGGTCGCCTGCGGGGCGTTGTCAGAGGGAATTGGCGCACTGTCGGCGGAGCGTGTCTGGAAGGAGATAAAGAAACTCCTCGCCGCACCGGACCCACGCCTTGCGCTCGCGGCGATGGCGGCCTCCGGGATTCTGGGACGTATTCTGCCGGAGGCGCGCGGGCTTGGCGTTTGTGAGCGTCTTGTGGCGGTTGACAGTGACAGTTTCTTCGAGCCGGACGCTCTTTTGCGCCTGCTTGCACTGATGCCCGATGATCCGCAGGCGGCCCGGGATTTGGCGAGCCGGCTCAAGCTTGCAAATGCTGAGCGTGACCGGCTTGTCGCGGCGCTCGGGCCCTGGCCAAACGGCGCGGCCGCCTGCGACACGCGGATTGTTTCGTATCTTTCGGCGCGCCAGGTGCGCCGCGCGCTCTATCATCTTGGCGCTCAGGCGTTTCGTGACCGGGTGCGGCTCAGTTGGGCGCGTGACGGAAATCCGCGCACGCACAGTCAGTGGCGGGCTTTGCTTGCCATGAGTGAGGGATGGGTGCGTCCTGTGTTGAAACTGACTGGTGAGCAGGTGACGGCTGCGGGCGTGCCGCGCGGCGCTCGGATCGGCGCGGTGATGCGAGAGGTGGAGGCGTGGTGGATTGACGCGGATTTTCCTGATGACGAGTTGTCTCTCATTGAACGGCTGAAAGCCGTCGCCCAGGCGCTTGGCTAGGGGCGCAGCGCCTGCAAGCACGATGCGTGCCGGTGCAGCGGGCCGCCCTGCGGGAAACATACTGCTTCAACAGATCTTGGCTGGACGCAGCTTGAGCGCCCATAGCTTGGCTGCCAATGGCCTGTCTGCCCATGGCCAGTCTGGACAGCGTGGGTGCATCCCAGCGGTTTTCATCTTTTCGGCCGGAACGGATCGGATTGTTTCCTGTCGGGCCGTACAGACGGCGCAGGTCCCCGTCAGGCGCCAGATCAATGTGCTGTCAGCTGGCTCGCCGGTCCGGCGCCTGCCGGACAGGTCCTTTCAGGCGAGCGCTGCCAGCGCCGCGGCGAGGTCGCCAATGAGGTCGTCGGGGTCTTCTAGCCCGATCGATAGGCGGATCAGCGGACCCCAGACGCGCGTGTCGGTGACCGTTCGATCGAGCTGCGGGTCACAGGAGATGGCGAGGCTTTCATATCCGCCCCAGGAAAAACCCAGGCCGAACAGCTTGAGGGCGCTGAGGAAGCGGTCGTCTGTTCCGGGGCTTGCATCTGCGAGTTCAAAGGCGAATAGCCCGGCGGCGCCGGTGAAATCGCGCGCCCAAAGAGCGTGGCCTGGATCGTCGGGCAGGGCGGGATGGCGTACGCGACGCACTTGCGGCTGGCCGGCCAGGAAAGTTGCGATTTTACGCGCGCTTTCGTCATGCCGGGCAAGGCGCACTGGCAGGGAGCGCAGCCCGCGCAGGACGAGATATGCGTCCTCCGGCGCGAGTGCAAAGCCCCAGTTCTTCCCGGCTGCAGCGATTTTCGCCCCAAGACGTTCGTCCGCTGTCAGAATGGCGCCGGCAAACACATCCGAGTGACCTGCCTGATACTTAGTCAGCGCCTGTATCGATACGTCCACGCCGTGCTCGAAGGGCTTGAAATAGACCCCGGCCGACCAGGTGTTATCCAGCATGACGCGAGCGCCGCCTGCGCGCGCCAGTCGCGCGATGAGGGGCGTGTCATGGACCTCGAGGGACAGAGAGCCGGGTGACTCAAGAACCACCAGGTTGGTGTTGGTGCGCAGCAGACGCTCGAAGTCTGCGCCGATGCCGGGATCAAAATACTCCACATGCACGCCCCGGCCGGAGAGCTCGCGATCACAGAATCTGCGGGTCGGGCCGTATACGCAATCGGTCACCAGCACATGGTCACCCGGCCTGGTGAGGGCAAAGAGGGCCAGGGTGCAGGCGGCGAGGCCGGAGGGCGTGAGCGTGCAGGCGCAAGCGCCTTCGACGTCGCACAAAGCCTCCATCAGGACATCGTGCACCGCCATTCCCTCGATGCCATAGGTCTTGATGTCAGACCGGTAGAGGTCGCTTGGCCTTTCGACCAGAACAGTGGATGCGCGCTGAATCGGCGGATTGACTGCGCCTTCGAAGCGGCCTGGATTGCGTCCAGCCTGGACAAGCCGTGTCGGCAGGCGGCGTTGGGGCGGGTGCGTCATCTGCTCATCCTGTCGTCACCGGGGCGTCAGGCCTGGCCCCCCACTCGGCCCATGATCCGTCGTAGACGGCCGTCTCCCAGCGACCGAGCCGGGCGAGGGCGAGGGCGATCAGGCAGGCCGAGATGCCCGAGCCGCATGTGGCCACAACCGGCTTTGTAACGTCCACGCCGGCTGCCGAGAAGATGGCGGCGAGGTCGCTGCGCGATTTCAGTGTCTGGTCGGGGTTGAGGAGGCTGGCGGCCGGGACGTTGCGGGCGCCTGGCATGGCGCCGCGCCGCAGACCCGGGCGTGGTTCATCGGCCTCGCCCAGGAATCGCGCGGCCGGGCGGGCGTCGACAATGCGGCCAGGATCGCTTGCCTGGAGTACGCGCATCTGTGCGTAGTCGCGCACCAGATCTGCGCGCTGGCGCACCGTGAAATGGCGTTCGCGTCCGATGGCGCGACCATCCTCCAGCGGACGGTTTTCAACCCGCCACTTCGGCAGGCCGCCATCCAGGACCACGATGTCGCGTTTGCCCATGACGCGAAACGTCCACCACACCCGTGCTGCGCCGAGTATTCCGGTTGAATCGTAGACGACGATCCTCACCCCGTCGCCGAGACCGAGCTTGCGCACGCGCGAGGAGAACTTTTCCGCGCTGGGAAGCATGTGCGGGAGCGGCTGGTCGGTATCGGAGATCTCTTCGATGTCGAAAAAGACGGCGCCCGGTATGCGGGCCTCTTCGTATTCGCGCTGCGGGTTTCTGTCCGCTCCGGGAATGAACCATGAGGCGTCCACGACCCGCACGTCCGGTGCGGAAAGATGGGTGGCCAGCCAGTGCGTGGTTACCAGCGGATCATCAGGATCTGTCACCGGGTTTTCTCCATCCAGGGCGGCAATGGCAGTCCTCTGGATGCCAGAAACGCCGGGTTGTACAACTTGCTGTAATACCGTGCGCCGAGATCACACAGCATGGTGACGATCGTCTTGCCCGGGCCAAGGTCGCGCGCCAGACGAACGGCGCCTGCGATGTTGATGCCGGCTGAACCTCCGAGACACAGGCCTTCTTCCTGGACGAGCCGAAACAGGACGTCGAGCATTTCTGCGTCCGTGATGCAATAGGCGCGGTCGACCTGCACGCCCTCAAGATTGGCGGTCACGCGGCTTTGTCCGATGCCTTCGGTAATGGACGAGCCTTCCGACTTCAGCAGCCCTTGGGAGTACCAGGCATACAAAGCCGCGCCTTCCGGGTCGGCAAGCGCGATCTTAATCGCACTGTTGCGTTCCTTCAGGGCCAGGCTGACCCCGCCGAGTGTGCCGCCTGATCCGACGGCGCATACAAAGCCGTCTATGCGTCCTTCTAGGTCGTTCCAGATCTCGGGGCCGGTTGTTTCAAAATGCGCCTGCCGGTTGGCGAGGTTGTCGAACTGGTTCGCCCATATGGCCCCATGTGGTGACTGTCGAGCCAGATCAGCGGCGAGGCGGGCGGAGTGCTTCACGTAGTGGTTTTCGTTCGTATAGGGAACGGCATCGACTTCGATGAGCTGTGCGCCGAGGCTGCGCAGCGCGTCTTTTTTTTCCTGGCTCTGGTTGCGCGGCATGACGAACACGCAGCGATAGCCGCGCGCGCCTGCAACGAGGGCAAGGCCGATGCCTGTATTTCCCGCCGTGCCTTCCACGATGAAGCCCCCTGGAGCGAGCGCGCCGCGCCGCTCGGCATCGCGAACAATGCCAAGTGCGGTCCGGTCTTTCACCGATTGGCCGGGGTTGAGGAACTCCGCTTTGCCGAGGATGGTGCAGCCGGTGAGTTCTGAGGCGCGATTGAGGCGGATAAGCGGGGTGCGCCCTATCGCGTCTATCACACTGTCCAATACCCGCATTGTTGGCTCCGCCGGCTTGCTGTCGACTGTGGGGGCGAAGTCTGCGCCGGTCAATCGCCACGCAGGATGATGCCGGCCATGATGCGGCGCGGCGCTCCGAGGCTGACCAGACCGTCCCCGGCCACGCCGACAGCGACGGCCTCATCGGTGAGGTTGTCGCCTGACAGGACCAGCGAAAGGCCGCCTGGAAAGGCGTGTTCGATGCGGGCGTCGAGCGTTGTTGCGGCGCGCAGGATGCGGGTGTTGAGATCGTCCTCGAACTGATCGCCGATGTAGGACAGCCCTGCAAGGAGGCGCCAGTCTTCACTGCGCCAGGTCGTTGCGAGGCGTCCTTGCAGCTGTGGCGTCTGGGCGGGGCGTTTGCCGGTGAGATCGCGTGCTGAGGCGCCGCCCGACACCTCCGCGTCGCTCCATGCGAGGCCGAAATCGACCCCCCAACGGGTGGTGATCGCCCAGTCGCCGGTCACCTCCAGGCCGATCGCCTCAACTGCGTCGAGGTTGCGCCGCTCGCGCAGGGCGCCGCCGGCAGGCAGGAAGCCGACGCGCGGGTAGGTTCCAGGCCCTTGCGCGATTGTGACGTTGCCGATGGCGTCCGTGAGGCGGTTCCAATAGATCCCGATGTCGATGCTGAGCGCATCATTCGCAAAGCGGCCCTCATAGCCGATTTCTGCACCGAAGAGACGTTCGGCAGCGAGCGCGCCATTGGCCTCGGTGACGTCGTTGCCGACCCGGAAAGGCCGGTGGAGCTCGTTCAGCGTCGGCGGACGAAAGCCCGAATAGGCGCTGGCGCGCGCTGCAGCGTAGGGGCTGAGCGCGTAGGCGACGCCGAGGCGTGCGGTCGGCGCCGCGCCGTCTCGCGCAGGCGGTGGATCATTGAGCGTGACTGCGCCTGTTACGGTGTCACGCTCATGGCGTTTGGCTGCGTCATTGCGCCAGGCGTCGGCGCGCGCCGCTGCGCTCAGCGTCCATGGACCTGCGGCCCGGGAGGCCTCCCCATAGGCGCCGAGGATGGTCTGGCGACCGCCGGCGATGCGTGAGCGGGTGAAACCTTGGCCCTGATTGCGAAAAAACTCGCGGGTCTCGCCTTGAGCGATGCGCATGTCGAGTCCTGTCTCGAGGGTCCAGTCACCGCGGCGGGCGCGCACGGCTGCGAGACCGCCGACAGCGCGGGCGGGCGTTGCGACCTGATCGAGCGTGACGGTGGACGTGGTCCGCGCGGGGTTGGCTGCGGCGACCTGGTTGCGCAGATTGCGGGTCTTGGCCCAGGCGACGAGGCGCCAGGCGGCGGCGCCTCCGCCGGCCATCCGCAGGCTGGCGTCCAGACCCTCCTGGGCGTTGGATCCGCCGATCACGCCGGTCGCGCGGTGCTCGGAAAAGCCTGCGAGGGAGATCGCGCTTTCAGCGCCAGCGATGGTAAGTTTTTGCACATCGAGCCAGGCGGCGCGTGTGTCTGCCGCAAGGTCTTCATCGACCTCGCCGCGGCGCGCTGGATCAATCGCCGGTCCGCCCTGGCCCATGGTCCAGGCGATGCCGGCCATCGGACGGATGCGGCGACCGGGCGGGGCCGGGGCGACGCTCAGGCTGGCTGTAACAGCGCCGCGTTCGCCGGCTGCAAGGGAGAGTTCGCTCATGCGCCGGTCGCCGGAGCGCGACTCAAGCGACACGACCCCGGTCAGCGCGCCGGCGCCGAAGGGGCCGGCGCCGCCGCCGCGGCGGATCTCGACACGTTCTATGCGCGCGGCCGGAAGCGCCGACCAAGCGATCCAGCCACCGAAGGGGTCGTTCTGTGGCGCATCGTCGAGCAGGACGAGCGCGCGCCCGGCGCCGTTCGGGCCGATGCCGCGCAGGCTTGCACCCTGGCTTGTTGGATTGGCCTCAAGGCTCGTGGAGCGGCGGAACAGGCTGAAGCCGGGGGCGGTGCGCAGGATCTGGTCCAGCGTGAGGCCCGCAGCTTCCGCGAGGTCTGTGCGGTCGAGCGTTTCGATGGAGAAGGCTGCGTCGCTTGGGGCGGCTGGCAGGCGCGCACCGGTGACCAGAATGATGCTTTCCTGGCTTGGCGCGACGGGCGCCAGCAGTGCGGCCGCGCTGAGCGCGAGGCAGGCTTGGACGTGCGGTCGCGTCACGGCGTGCGGGCGCGCACACGCAGCACGCGCCCGTCCGCACTATCCGTCAGCAGATAAAGTGCGCCATCCGGCCCTGCGATGACGTCGCGCATGCGTTCGCCGACCTCGCCGAACAATTCCTGCTGGCCGACGATTGCGCCGTCCTTCAGATCCAACCGGCGCACGTTCATGCCGGAGAGGGTGGCGACGAAGAGATCGCCGCTCCATTGCGGGAAGGCGGCGCCTGCGTAGTAGGCCATGCCGGCGGGGGCGATTGAGGGAACCCAGACGACGACTGGCTGTTCTGTGCCCTCTCTAGAGGTGAATTCCGTGATCTTCAGCCCGGTATAGTCAACGCCGTAGCTTGCGAGGGGCCATCCATAGTTTGCCCCCGGAACGAGCACATTTACTTCGTCGCCTCCGCGCGGCCCGTGTTCGTGGGCGAAGATCCGGCCGCTGGCGGGGTCGCGCGCAAGGCCTTGCGGATTGCGATGGCCGGACGTCCAGATTTCCGGGCGCGCCTTGCCTGTCGCCGGTTCTGGTGCGCGGTCTGCGGTGAGGAAGGGGTTGTCAGCGGGCAGCGTTCCATCGGTGCGGATGCGCACGATCTTGCCGAGATCGCTTGACAGATCCTGGGCTTTTTCCTTTTGCAGATAGCCTTCACCGACGGTCAGCAGAATGGTGCGATCTGGCAGCATCAGCATGCGTCCGCCGTAGTGCATCGGACCTGCCTTATCGGGCGTCGCCTTGAAAATGACCGCCACATTACTCAGCGCTTGGCCGTCAAAGCGCGCCCGGATCACGGTTGTGCGGTTGGCCCGCTCGTCGCCGCCCGCGTAGGAGAGGAACAGCGTCTTGTTGTTCGCGAAATCGGGATCCGCGAGCACATCGAACAGGCCGCCCTGGCGTTCGACGTAGATGTCGTTGGGCAACCCCGCGATTGGCCTGGGATCCAAAACGCCGTTGCGAATGATGCGCAAACGCCCGTCGCGTTCGCTCACCAGCATATCGCCATTGGGCAGGAACGCGCCGGACCAGGGATAGCTCAAGCCCTCGGCGACAGTGTCGATTTGGTAGGCGACCGGGGCGTTTGTCAGCGGCGGTTGCGCGGCGCGCTCAAGAGGTTGTGCGGAGCAGGCTGTCAGCACGCCAGCGACGCCCGCGCACCAGAGCCCGCGAAAGCTGTTTCTTGCTGCGCGCGGACAGAGGCGGCGCGCGGCCGCACGGGGACCAACGGCGTCTGGGGGTAAGGCGATGGTATCGGTGGCTCGGTGCATGGCGATGATTTAGCACGCGCAGCGACGCCGTCATGTCCCCCGGCGCACCCTTTTTGTCACCTTGGTTTTGTCATCGGGCCTTTTGCGGTGGACATATCAGCTGACCAAGCAGCTGGCCATATCATCAGGCCCTACCATAGGGGACGCGTCAGCCTGGCCGCCATCCCCGCTCGGTCTGCGCGGTCGCCACGAAGTTGCGCATGTGGGCGATGATGGCCTCGGGCTGATTTGCCGCTCGGTTGATCACTGCCTCAAAATCTGACTTCTGCTGGATTGCCAGCCAAACCCCGAAAACCCGCACGTCGATCACGCGCGGCCCGTTTGGGCCGGTGCGCACCCGCCAGACTGCCTCCAGCGTCTCGCCGCGCGCCTTCGATGGGATCTGCGTGTAGACGATCGTATCGCCGCTGCGATCGGTTTCGGAGCGTATCACGCGCACGGCGTCGCCGCGGTACTGGTCGAGCTGGGTCTGGTAGACCACGAGTGCGTATTCCCGAAAGGTGCGGAGATATTCCGGGTAGCGGTCCCGTGGAAACGTGCGTCCGTAGCGGCCGAGCACGAAGAAGGCGATGCGATCGAGATCGGCGACCTGGGTCATCAGTCGCTGGAATTCGCGGGTGCGGTCTGCGGTGGTGAGCCTGGGATTGTTCAGGGTCGCCAGTGCGGCGGGCGCCTGGGTGCGAACGAACTCCTCGGCTGTCTGGGTTGCCTGAGCCTGGGCGGCGCCTGCCGACCACACGGCCAGGGCAAGAACAAGACCGCGCAGGATGGCGGTTGTATCGCGCAAGAGCAGCCGGATCATCTGCGTCGTCCCTCTGGGGTCTGCGCCGGCCGCGGGCGTGGCGGGCCGGACCGTCATGGCGCCAGGTCGGGCGGCGCCTGTAGATCTGGCGGGATATCCTCGAATTGCGGCAGATTGTCGATATCCACTTGGCCGTTGCGCACGGCGTCGTCGCGGGCAGCCGCGTAGAGGCGCCGGACGGCGAGATAGAGGTCTGGCGCCGTTGCGTCGAGTTCTTCGGCCGCCTCAAGCGCGTCGGCGCGCACGTCGAGGACGCGCAGCGTCAAGGCGATGGCCGCCGCGACTTCGCCGCTGACGCCGGCGTAGTTCAGCGGATCAAGGCCGGTGTTGACGACGCGGCCCGTCTGGTCGCGCAGTGTTGAGGGACCCATGCCGGGAACAAAAAGGTAGGGCCCTGCGCCTGCTCCCCAGACCGCGAGGGTTTGCCCGAAGTCCTCATCGCGGGAGTTGAGATCGAACCGGCGAGCGATATCAAACAGCCCGGCGACGCCGAAGGTGCTGTTGACCAGGAAGCGCCCGGTGGCGCGTCCGGCGTTGGCGCCGTCGCCTTGCAGAAGGCTGTTGATCACGGTGAGCGGCTGTTGGATGTTGTTTGCTGCTCTGGTGAGGCTGAGGCGCACCGGATCGGGCAGTTCGCGAAAGCTGCGCGCGGCGGGTGCGATCAGAGCCCGGTCGAGTCGCAGATGGAGGGCGAACATGCGCCGGTTCAGGGGTTCGAATGGATCGGGCGTATCGGTGAGTTCGTTGGCCGGGTTGGGTGCTGGACCGGCGTCCTGCCGCGCGGCCTCAGCGGTGACTGCCTGAGCTGTGTCTGCCTGATCTGAGTCTGCCTGAGCTAGTTCTGCCTGATCTGAGTCTGTTTGAGCGGTTCGGGTCTTATTGGCCTTGCTTTCACCGGCGCCGCCCCTGGCAGTGTCCGCCCCGGCCTTTTCCGCCCCGGCGTTGTCTATCTCACTTGGCGCAAGCGGCTTCGCCTGCGCCAGACAGCCTGCGTCCGGCAGCCTGCCATTCAGGCGCTTCTCGGTGTGGCGCTTCTCGTTCTGGTGCTCCGCATTCTGCAGCTTGGGCGCGGCGGAGGCATCCGGACAGGCGATGGCGGGGCCGAGCCAAATGACTGCCAGGGTCGCCGCCAGAGCGCGAAGACGCGCCATGAGCAGCTTTGGCCGGGCTCGCTGAACACGGTTCTGGCCTGGCGCCTGGACCAGGCCCTGACCCGATGCTGGAAAAAGGTCCGATCTTTCCAGTCTGTCCATGGTCCTGTTCTCCGTTGAGCCCGGACAGGTTGCCTTCCCTCAATATGGTACCTCGGCGGGGTTAAGGCTTTCAATCAGCGACGCTGGCGCGCGGCGACGGCAGGCTTCTGTCGCGTGGCATCCGTGTCTGGCGTCAGTGTTGTCTGGGGGTGATCTGCGGACCGGCAGTGGCGCGCAAGATCGCGGACGGGTCATGCTGCCGGGGGAGAAGACTGAAGGCGGCGGGCCTGCTGGTTGGCGGGTGTTCGGCCGACGCGGTTTTGTGGCGCCGCGACGGGCGAAGAGGACACCTCAAAAATGATCCGCCCCATCATGTTGACGAACATATAAACATATCTTTATATCTCAAACTCTGAATGACAAACATGGACCAGATACTTCGCGTTCTCAAGGCGCTTGCGGATCCAACCCGCGTGCGACTGGTCTCCGTATTGTCTGGCGGCGAGCTTGCCGTTAACGAGATTGCGACTGCGCTGGCGCAAAGTCAGCCCCGCATCAGCCGTCACCTGAAATTGCTAACGGAGGCGGGCGTCATTGAGCGCCGGGTCGAGGGCGCGTGGGTGTTTTACCGGCTCGCGGAAGAGGCCCATACTGGCGCCTCTTTGGCGCGTCAGGCACTGGCCGGGATTGATCCTGGTGATCAGGCGCTGAGCCTTGATCGTGAGCGCCTGGCGGGCGTGCGCGGGGAGCGGGCACGGCTTGCGGCGCGCTATTTCGAGGCGCAGGCGGCTGACTGGGACGCCCAGAGGGCGGCATTTTATCCCCATGCTGATGAGTTGGCGGCGCTTGAACGCGCCGCCGGCGCTGGACCGTTCAGGTTCTACCTGGATCTTGGGGCAGGCACAGGGCGCTCGCTCGCGGCCATGAGCGCGCGCGCACGCCGCGCCGAGGGCGTGGACGCCAGCCGCGAGATGTTGACGGTGGCGCGCGCGGCGCTTGACGCCGCAGGCGCTGCGCATGCGCGTGTGGTTCAGGGCGACATTATGGCGCTTTCGTATCCGGACGGTGCGGCTGATCTGATCAGTCTTCAGCAGGTTCTCCATTATCTCCCCGAGCCGGGCGCGGCTGTGCGTGAAGCAGCCCGCGTTCTGGCTTCCGGCGGGCGGCTGGTCGTCACGGATCTCGCCCCGCACACGGCTGAGGAATTGCGCAGTCATCATGCGCACCGCCGTCTTGGGTTCTGCGATGAGGAAGTATTGGCATGGTTCGCGGAGGCAGGTCTTAGCGAGCCGACGGTTGAAACGCTTGCGCCCGGACCCGAGCATCGGGGTGCACTGACAGTTAAGGTGTGGTCGGCCCGCAAGCCCGCCGCAGCACGAAAGGCGGCGGCATGACGCAAGCAGTTTTGCCTGGACCAATTGCGCGCGCCGCTGCGGCTTTACGGCCCAAGGCGCAGGTCAGCTTCGAGTTTTTTCCGCCGAAGACGACGGAGATGGAGGAAGTTCTGTGGTCGAGCGTGCGCCGACTTGAACCGCTTGGGCCAAGTTTCGTTTCGGTCACCTATGGCGCGGGCGGCTCGACGCGCGATCGTACCCATCGCACGGTGAAGCGTATTGTGGATGAAACCCGGCTCAAGCCGGCAGCCCACCTGACCTGTGTTTCTGCCGCGCGCGCCGAGGTGGACCAGGTGATCCGGGATTACTGGGACGCCGGCGTACGCCACATTGTGGCCTTGCGCGGGGATCCGCCGGAAGGCATCGGGCACGCATATACACCGCATCCGGATGGCTATGCGAACGCCGCAGAACTTACAGAAGGCATTCGGCGGATCGCCGACTTCGAGGTGTCGGTTGGCTGCTATCCTGAAAAGCACCCCGAAAGCCCCAGCTTCGAGGCCGACATCGATCTTCTCAAGCGCAAGATTGATAACGGTGCGACGCGCGCGATCACGCAGTTCTTCTTCGATCTCGGGAACTTCTACCGTTTTATTGACCGGGTGCGCGCCGCTGGCGTCGCCATTCCGATCGTGCCGGGCGTCATGCTGCAGCCGAATTTCAAGGGTCTTGCCTCAATGGCGCGCAAGTGCGGTGCGGTGACGCCGCAGTGGCTTTCGGATCTGTTTGAGGGGTGCGATGACGATCCGGAGACCCGGCGGCTGCTGACTGTGGCGGTGGCGGCTGAATTGTGCGCTGCGCTGCAGCAGCAGGGTTTCGACAGTTTTCACTTCTACACCCTCAACCGGTCTGACATGGCGGTCGCCATCTGCCGGATCCTGGGTCTCAAGCCGGCTGGGGAGGCCGCCCATGTCTGACATCACGCACCGTCTGCGAAAGGCGCTTGGCGAGCGCATTCTGGTGATTGACGGGGCCTGGGGCACGCAAATTCAGGAGCGCAAGCTTGACGAAGCCGATTTCAGGGCGGCGCGTTTCACTGACCATCCGGTGCTCTTGAAAGGCAACAACGATTTGCTCAACCTTGTCCGCCCCGACATCATCCGCGACATTCATGACGCCTATTTTTCTGCCGGCGCCGACATCGGGTCCACCAATACCTTCTCCGCCACCACGATCGCGCAGGCCGACTATCACCTGGAGTCTGTCGCCGCCGAGATTGCCTATGAGGGCGCGCGCATTGCCCGCGCCGCGGCGGATGATTGGACACGCAAGACCCCCGGCAAGCCTCGCTACGTGGCAGGCGCCATAGGCCCCACCAACAAGACCTTGTCGATCAGCCCTAAAGTCGCCGATCCGGCCTATCGCGATGTCACCTTCGCGCAGGTGACCGCAGCCTATCGCGAGCAGGCTGAAGCAATGCTGCGGGGCGGGGTCGACATTCTTCTGATCGAGACCGTTTTTGACACGTTGAACGCCAAAGCTGCGATTTACGCGGTTGAGGAGGCGCGCGAGCGGACCGGCATCGACGCAGCGGTGGTGATATCCGGCACGATCACAGACCGCTCCGGGCGCACGTTGTCCGGTCAGACGCCGGAAGCGTTCTGGAATTCCGTGCGTCATGCCCGTCCGCTTGCCGTTGGGTTGAACTGTGCGCTCGGCGCTGCGCAGATGCGTCCGTTTATCGCCGAGTTGGCGCGCGTGGCGGATGTGGCGATCATCGCCTACCCGAATGCGGGGCTTCCCAACGCCATGGGCGAGTATGACGAAACTCCGGATCAGACTGCGGGACATCTATGCTCGTGGGCGCGGGACGGGCTTGTCAACATTGTTGGCGGCTGTTGCGGCACGACCCCGGCCCACATCAGCGCGATCGCATCATGGGTCTGTGAGGAGGCTCCGCGCTCGCCGCCTGCTGCGACGCCGCGCCTGAAGCTTTCGGGACTGGAACCTTACACGGCGGCTGCCTGATGACGACGACAAACCCCTTCGCCAGTTTTACGATCGTTGGCGAGCGCACGAACGTGACCGGCTCGGCCAAGTTCCGTAAATTGATCGAGCAAGATGATTATGTTGGCGCGCTCGCTGTGGCCCGCCAGCAAGTCGAGGCCGGCGCCAACGTGCTCGATGTGAACATGGATGCGGCCCTGATCGACGGTGAGCGCGCCATGCGCACTTTCCTCAATCTGCTTGCCACCGAACCCGATATCGCACGCATTCCTGTGATGATCGACAGCTCCAAGTGGGAGATCATCGAGGCTGGTCTGCAATGCGTCCAGGGCAAGTCGGTGGTCAATTCGATCAGCCTGAAGGAGGGTGAGGCGGCGTTCCTGGCGCAGGCCCGGCAGGTGATGCGCTACGGCGCGGCGACCGTGATCATGGCGTTTGATGAAAAAGGCCAGGCTGATACGTGTGATCGCAAGGTGGAGATCTGTACGCGCGCGTATCATCTGTTACGCGACCGGCTCGATTTTCCTCCCGAGGACATCATCTTTGATCCGAACGTATTCGCCGTGGCGACGGGGATCGAGGAGCACAATGACTACGCCGTCGCGTTCATTGAGGCAGCGCGCCGGATCCGCGAAAGCCTGCCGCAGGCGCACGTGTCCGGCGGGGTGTCCAACGTATCGTTTTCGTTTCGCGGCAATGAGCCTGTGCGCGAAGCGATCCATGCGGTTTTTCTGCGCCATGCGATTGCCGCGGGCATGGATATGGGCATCGTCAATGCCGGGCAGTTGAGCCTTGTTGACGACATCGATCCTGAGTTGCGTGAGCGTGTCGAGGACGTCATCCTCAACCGGCGCCAGGACTCTACGGAGCGCCTGCTTGAGATCGCCGACAGGTTCAAGCACGGGGGGCGGGAGCGCATCGATGCGCGCGCGACGGCGGCCTGGCGTGACAGGCCGGTGGCGGAGCGTCTGTCGCATGCCCTGGTGCATGGCGTCACCGATTACATCATCGCGGACACGGAAGAGGCGCGTCAGCAGGCTGCGCGTCCGCTTCATGTGATTGAAGGTCCGCTGATGGCGGGCATGAGTGAGGTCGGAGACCTTTTCGGCGCCGGCAAGATGTTTCTGCCGCAGGTGGTCAAATCGGCGCGCGTGATGAAGCAGGCCGTCGCCTATCTCGTACCGTTCATGGAGCAGGAACGCCTCGAGCAGGGTCTTGAGGGCACATCGAAGGGGCGCGTGCTGCTCGCCACCGTCAAGGGCGATGTCCATGACATCGGCAAGAACATTGTCGGCGTGGTGTTGCAGTGCAACGGCTATGACGTGGTTGATCTTGGCGTCATGGTTGGCTGCGATCGCATCCTTGATACGGCAATTGCCGAAAAGTGCGATATGATTGGTTTGTCGGGTCTGATTACCCCATCTTTGGATGAGATGTGCTACGTGGCGAGCGAGATGCAGCGCCGCGGTCTCACCATGCCCCTGCTGATAGGCGGGGCCACGACCAGCCGCACCCACACCGCGGTGAAGATCGCCCCGAATTACGCCGGGCCGACGATCTATGTCACGGACGCATCGCGCGCCGCGCCAGTGGTGGGGCGCCTGCTGTCTGACGCGGAACGCCCTGAGCTGGTCGCGGAAGTCAAGGCCGACCAGGACAAGGCGCGCGCAGAGCATGCCCGCGGCCGCGAGAACCGCGCCCGGGTGAACATTGAGACGGCGCGCTCGAACGCTTTCAAGCCGGGCTTCTCTCCGGTCAAGCCGCGGATTTCAGGGGTGCGGGCGTTCCCCGATTATGACCTGGCTGCATTGGCGCCTTTCATCGACTGGACGCCGTTCTTCAGCGCCTGGGATCTGGCGGGGCGCTTTCCGGACATCCTGCAGGATCCGGTTGTTGGGGAATCGGCAAGCGCGCTCTACCGCGATGCGCAGGCCATGCTGGAGCGCATGATCGCCGAGAAGTGGGTGCGCGCCTCAGGCGTGGCCGGCTTCTGGCCGGCGAACAGCGTCGGCGACGATATCGTTCTTTACACAGATGAGACTCGTACGGTGGAGCGGGCCCGCCTTCATACCTTGCGCCAGCAGATGCCCAAGAAGCAGGGGCAGCATAACTACGCGTTGTCGGATTTCGTCGCTCCTGTTGGCGCACCGGATTGGATTGGCGCCTTCGCCGTTACTGCGGGGATCGGTGAGGACATTGTCGCGGCTCGTTTCGAGGCCGCACATGATGATTACAGCGCGATCATGTCCAAGGCGCTGTGTGATCGGTTAGCGGAAGCGTTTGCAGAGCATCTGCATTGGCGGGTGCGTCGCGAACTGTGGGCGTATGCGCCCGATGAGGGCCTCGGCCCCGCGGACCTGATCGCGGAACGCTACAGCGGCATTCGCCCCGCGCCTGGTTACCCTGCCCAGCCGGATCATACGGAAAAACTGACGCTGTTTGATCTCCTCAAGGCGGAGGAGAGCGTTGGCATGGCGCTGACTGAAAATCTGGCGATGACGCCGGCTGCGTCGGTGTGCGGGCTGTATTTCGCGCATCCGGAAGCGCTCTACTTTGGCGTTGGCCTGATCGGGCGGGATCAGGTTGCGGATTATGCAGCGCGCAAGGGGTGGAGCATGGAAACGGCTGAGCGTTGGCTTGCTCCCATCATTGCTTATGACCCGAACGGGCCACAGGAGCGCGCAGCCGCCTGATCAGGCGGCGAACACAAATACGCCGGCGCCTGTGAGATCAATGCTACAGGGTCCCGGGGTTGGGACGTCGCCGTGACTGATTCGCGCACGCCAGACCGGGGTTTCGATCGTCGAGGGTGCGATCACCGCCTCGACTGCGTCGCCGACGCGGCGCCGTTCAACGATGCGTGCTGTGGCGCCGGGTATGATGTGCAGACAGCTTTGACGCACGGCGACTATTGCTGCGCTGCCATCTGGCAATGTGGTCGCGACGGCGCCGAACGGTGTGTCAAGCCGCCCTGCGCTTACGCTGCCGCGCCATAGATTCAGTGGGCTGAGCGCAGTTGCGGCGGCAAGACAGGCCGGTGTGTCCCACACCTCGGCGGGCGTCCCGATCTGGGCGATCCGGCCGTTGTCGAGAACGGCGAGGTCGTCGGCCATTGCCATTGCTTCCTGCGCGTCGTGGGTGACGAGCAGGACGGCGGCCCGTGTGCGTTGCAGGGTGCGCAGAGTGAGATCCCGCAGGTCTGCGCGCAGGAGCCCATCAAGTCCCGAGAACGGTTCGTCGAGCAGAACGGCTGCCGGTTCCGGTGCGAGAGCGCGGGCAAGGGCGACGCGTTGCTGTTCGCCGCCTGACAGCATGTGCGGGGCCCGCAGCGCCTTGTCGGCGAGACCGACGGAGTCGAGCCAGTGCAGGGCCTGGGCTTTGCGCTCGGCGGGCTGCAGGCGGGTGAGCCCGAAGGCAACATTTTCGCGCGCGTTGAGGTGGGGAAACAGTGCGTAGTCCTGGAACACCATGCCGATACGTCGCTGTTCTGGCGCGACTGTGCGCCCGGGCTGCGACAGGATGGTTTTGCCCGCCATGATGCAGCCGGCGTCGATTGGTTCAAGTCCTGCCAGGAGGCGCAGGAGCGTGCTCTTGCCGGATCCCGATGGTCCCAGAACTGCGGTCAGGCGGCCTGGTTTCAGGGTGAGGTCGATGCCGCACAGCACGCTGCGCACGCCATAGCTGCGTGCAATGCCGATCGCCGTCACGCCGGTTTCTGGGACCGCAGCAGTCATCGAGCCGCCTCAGCGACATGCAGCGTTTGGAGATGCGCCCCCGCCCGTGCGCCGATGATCTGGCGAGACAGCCAGACAATCGGGCCGAGGCCTGCGAGGACGATCATCAGAGCGGGCAGCGCGGCCTCGGCGAGGCGCTCGTCGCCAGCGAGTGCGTGTGCGCGCACGGCGAGCGTGTCCATGTTGAACGGGCGCATGACGAGCGTGGCGGGCAGTTCCTTCATCACTTCTGCGAAGGCGATCAGCAGCCCGGTCAGGATGCCGGGGGCGGCGATTGGCGCATCAACGCGCAGGAGCGTAAAGGCGCGGTCGGCGCCCAGGGTGCGTGCGGCGTAGGTCATGTTCGGCGAGACGCGGTCAAGAGCAGCTTCCGCCGGGCCGAGGCCAGTTGCAGCGAAGCGTGCTGTATACACCCAGATCAGTATGGCGAGTGCGCCTGCCGCGCTCAGTCCGGTTGCGCTCAAACCGGTTGCGCTGGCAAGAGTCTGGGCAGCGATCAGCGCGCCGAGCGCCAGCACAATTCCTGGTGCGGCGTAGGAGGCGGTGGACAAGCGTACGAAAATGCGTGCGAGCGTATCGCCGCCGCGCGCGCTCGCCGCCAGGATAAGCGATAGGACGGTGATCACGAGCGCAGCGACTGCCGCCAGTGCGATGGTGACAAGACCGGCGTTGACCAGGCCATCGATGTCAGTCTGTTCGGTGTGCAGGGCGCGCGCCGTCAGCCAGCCGGCTGGCAACAAAAACCCCAACGCCACCGGGGTGGCGCAAAACGTGGTCGCGGCGAGACCATGCCAGCCCGTGAGGTCCATCCGCGCCAGGCTGCGCCAGCGTGTGGACGCGCCGCCGGCGCCGACCTGACTTCGGGTCTGGCGCTCGATCAAGATCAACAGCAGGGCCGCGCCCATCAAGATCAGGCCCAGGCGCGCGGCTGTCCCGGGATCGCCGAGGGAAAACCAGGCGCGATAGACGCCGACCGCCAGCGTTTGGGCGCCCAGGTGATCGGCCGCGCCGAAATCCGACGCGGCTTCCATCATGGCGAGTGCTGCGCCGGCGGCCAGGGCTGGCCGGGCGAGGGGGAGTCCGGCGCGCAGGAAGGCGGCGAGGGGGCTGCAGCCGAGTGTGCGCGCCGCTTCAAGAGCGCACACGGATTGGGCAACGAAGGCCGCGCGTGCGGCGAGGTAAACGTACGGATAGAGGGTGATGCAATACACAAACAGCGCGCCCCACGCGCCTGACGTCTGCGGCAGGCCGATGGCCGACAGCGGTCCGCCTGGGCCGCTCATATCGCTCCAGGCGTAGGCGATCACATAGGCGGGCGCAGCGAGGGGAAGGATCAGCGCCCATTCAAGGATGGCGCGTCCTGGAAAGCGGCACATGACGGTGAGCCATGCAGCGATCGCGCCGCCCGCCCCTGTGAGCACGCCGACGCCGATCGTGATCAGTATCGTTTGCCACAGGTAGATCGGCGCCACGACGGTCCAGACGTGGCGCCATGCGTCGGGATCGACGTTCAGACCGCGAACGGCGAGACCGAGCGCCGGCGCAAGACACAGCGCCGCGACACCGAGCGCGGCGGCCCGCGCCGCGTTCTGCCCCACGGCGCCCCGGACTGGACGCGGGCCCTCGCTCACCGCCAGCCGGCCTCGTCGAAGAGTTTTTGCGCCTGGGCTTGGTTCTCGCCGAGCACGTGGGCTGGCAACTCATCCTCTTTGAAGCCTTGCAGCGCGGCGAGTTCGGGATTGTCGAAGGCGGCGCCGGCGAGCACGGGGAATTCATTGTTTTCCCGGGCGAAGATCGCCTGGACCTGTGGGGTCGCGAGATATTCCAGAAACTTCCGGGCGTTGTCGCGGTTGGGCGCATGGGCCGCCATGCCGGCGCCGGCGATGTTCACATGCGCGCCGAACCCTGCCTGATCCGGAAAGAAGATGGCGGTTTTCGCTGCGGCGGCGCGTTCGCTTGCGTCGCTGGAGCGGGCCATGCGCACCCAGTAATAGTGATTGACGACAGCAAGCTCGCACACTCCGTCGGCGACCGCCTTGATTTGGTCCACGTCTCCCCCGGTGGGGTCGCGGGCGAAGTTCGCGGCCACGCCTTTCGCCCACGCAGCGGCGCGGTCTGCGCCATAATGCGCGATCATCATCGACATAAGGGAAAGATTGTAGATGTTTCCGGAGGAGCGGGCGCAGATTTTGCCTTTCCAGCGCGGTGCGGCCAGTGCGAAGTAGTCTGTGAGCTGAGCTGGGTTCACCTTCGATTTGTCGTAAACAATGATGCGTGCGCGTTTCGAAAAGCCGAACCACAATCCTTCTGGGTGACGTTCATGGGCGGGGATGGCCGCCTCCAGGACGGAGGATTGCAGCGGTTGGAACAGGCCGGCTTCTTGAGCACGCCACAGATTGCCGGCGTCGACGGTCAAAATCACGTCGGCGGGGCTTTGCGCGCCCTCGGCCTTCAGTTTTTCAATCAGTACTTCGGCTTTGGCTTCGATGGTGTTGACGCGTATGCCGGTCGCCGCTGTGAAGCCGTCGTAGATGAGCTTGTCCGAGCTGTAGTGGCGTGCCGAGTAGATGTTGATTTCGCCGGGATCTGCCTGGTCGGCTGGAGGCGCCTCACGCGCACAGCTGGCGATCAGCAGGGCGCAGAGTGCGCTGATCGCGCCCGCCAGGAGCGGACGCGCATGCAGGGCGGCGAATGGCGGGAATGATCGCATAACGGCTCCTCGAGGCGACGCTCCGAGCATGGCTGTCGCACTTTTGCGAACCATTCGCAAGTGTGCGGTGAAGGCCCCAGCCTGGGTGCGACCATGGAGGCGTGTCTTGCACACGCCTCAGCGGCGCCAAGCCCTATCCTCGCCGTCGGTTGGGCGAGTGGACTGGTCAGCAAGGGGGCTATTGCGCCGTCGCCCGCGGCTCGGCTTGAACGGTGGTTCGGTCGAAACAGTCGCCGGTCAAACAGCCCACGTCGAAAAAAAGCCAAGTCGCACAGACTGGTCGGGGCCTGCGCGAGACCTATGTCGCATTGTCTAGGGGTGGCTGGCCGCGGCGGCGCATGGTGGGCGATGTAGGGTTCGAACCTACGACCCCTGCCGTGTGAAGACAGTGCTCTTCCGCTGAGCTAATCGCCCATGAGAACGGTGTCCCATGAAGGCTGGTGTGATAGAACCCGGGCTGGCGAAGCGTCAAGGCATTGCGCCTTGCGGCTTGCAGCGGTTCGGGTCGCAGCGCCCGTTTTGTGGGGCGTTGGGTGCGGCATGGGCGCGTGCTGGCGCGCCGGTGCGGTTGATCTGCCGCTCGGGCGTCACATATAAGCCGCTATCACGATTGATAGATCCGGGGGCGCGATATCGGCGCTGCGGTGCGCGGGCTCGGCCAGGAGCCGCCGGCGCGCCCAGGATCTAGGGACAGGCGAGCGCGGCGCAATCCCGCGCGTATCCGGCGTCGGCCTTTGGTCGTCGGTTCTCCGGGGGAATGAGATGAGTAACGATTTTTGCACCGTGGAAGGCGCGCGTCGCCTGAAGCTGCGGATCGAAGAATACTGGCGCGAACGCGGCTATGACGTGAGCGTTGACTTGGTGGAGGCGCCATTCCTGCCTGCCATGCGTTCGGCGCGTACTGATGTGCGCTCGAACATGGTCAATGGCATGCCTCGCCGGCGCGCCGCGGCGAATGGGAACGAAGTCGTGTCTCACGAGGAAGCCCGCAGTTTCGCCGCGGTCGCCTGACCTCGTCAGGACCGCGCCAACTGGCTGATCGTTGATCCGAGCTCGCGGAAGCAATCGATCCATGACGCCTGCGGCATCTGCGCCCGTGGCTCGGGCGAATAGCCGAATGAGACCATGACGATGGGTGCGCCTGCGGCGCGGGCCGTGTCGTAATCCGTCCGGCTGTCGCCGACCATGATGGCGCGTGCAGGGTCGCCGCCGGCCTGAGCCACTGCCGCCTGCAGGTGGCCAGGGTGCGGCTTGCAGCGGGCGACGGCATCGGCGCCGACGACGGCAGCGAAACGGTCCCGCATCGCGAGCGCTTGAAGCAGGCTTTCTGAGAGATCGGTGCGCTTGTTGGTGCACACGGTAAGGCGGGCGCCGCGTTGCCCGAGCGTGGCGAGCGCTTCTTCGACGTGGGCAAAGGGCTGACTGGCCCCGGCGATGTCTGCCCTGTAGGCCTCTATGAAACGCGCTGTCAGCAGGTCAAGCCGGCTTTCGCTGAAGCTTGCTCCGACCCGCGCCGCGCCGCGCTCAAGGAGGCGTCGCGCCCCTTGGCCCACAAAGAGGCGGGCCTCTTCGACGGGCGCGGGCGCCAACCCTTCATCGACGAGAACCACGTTCAACGCCCGCACCAGATCCGGGGCAGTATCCACGAGCGTGCCGTCCAGGTCGAAGGCGACCGTCCAGCCGTGCAGATCCTGCGCTTCACCCATCCGACCTGGCTCCCGGCCGCCCGACGCTATGCAGCGCCTCATCGAGGGCTGATAGCGGCAATCGCGCATCCTGCCCAGAGTTTGGCTTTCGAGCATGGCGCAGGCGACCGCTCGGAGTTGGTCGGCGACGCCGCGCAAAGCGCGCCCGTGTCTACGTCCGCGAGGCGCGCAGCGCGAGGTCGGGGTCTTTGCTTCGGGCGTCGTGCTGTGCTGCGATCCGCGCCCGATGATAGACTGTGGTGCGCAACAGCCCCGAGCAGGTCTGGCGCATGTCGACGCGGCAGGATTTCCCGCTGCGCCTGGTCACTGGGGCGACGCGGCGCAAGGTGCGCAAAGCATCGTCGTCTCGCCTTCAGATGGCGTGGTGCGCAGGGGGCGTGGCGCTGATCGCGAACGGCGTGGACTGGCAAGGTTGTCGTCAGAGTCTTGCCTTGGAAAGGGCCAACCGCAAGAGCCGCTCTTCGTCGCGGGAATTTCGCGTGAAGCTGACAGAGCGGGCCTTGCATGGCGTCGACTGTCTCGTTGTCCTTGATCATTCAGGCCTGTGCGCCGCGGTTCGCGAGACCTTCACACACGCCTATTTTCAGTGGTGCTCGGCAGATCATCTGCGCAACACGCTCGATCACCTGCCGCGCAAAGCCGACGAAAAATGACTGCAGGAATTGCGCCGGGTGGATGAGCGGTGCGATCTCAAGGAGGCAAACGCCGATCTTGGCTTTGATCATCTTGCGTTTAACGCGCGTGTGACCCGCCCGTGCCTCTCCAGCACGCCCCGGTGTTTTGGATCGGATCATCAACCTCCATTCAGGCCCGCCGGATGAGCCGGCTTCATGGAGGCCGGGCACATTCGCGCACCCGACCCTGCGCCATCAAATTCGGCAAGGCTTCTTCTTGCGCCGGAGGAGCCGTCCACACAGGGGGTTCATCCTGCCGGTCGCCGCGCAGCTGAGGCAATCCGTTTGCCGCCTGGACAGACGCCTGCCTCTGATCTCAGCGGCGAGACCTATCGCAAGCGTTCGGCGCGTGTCGAAACCATCTTGGCGACGCGGGCGATGTCGGCCTCGGATAAGCCCGGCATCGCGATCTTCTCAGAAACTGGCAAGGTCGCATCCGCGACGGCGGCTGCAAGCTCTTTCACGCGCTTGCGCACGAAGGGCGACGCCAGCCCCGCATCGTCGGCGAACTTAGGCCACGTGGAGTCGTCGATCTCCTCCAGCGCAGCGCACTTGGCGATTTTCATGGCGAGCTTTGGTGAAAGCTCAGGATACGCAACGGTCGACAGCAGATCATAGAGCGGCGCCAGCGTCGCGCCGTCTGCTCCATACAGCAGGCTGAAATTCTTACCGTGGGCGTCGGCGTTGCCGATGATCAGGTTGAAGATCGACGCATCCAGGAGCTTCAGAACTTCCACCGCTGGCCGCGTTGCGATCCTGCGGAGAAGGTCAAAGCTGGTCTTGAACGTTGGCCCGCCCTCAGCCGCGTATTTGTGTTCCGGCGCAAGGCCGAGCGCCTGACAGAAATCCTCCTGATGCAGACGCGCGACACGCGCGTTCGCGTTTAGAGCGCGATCATAGCGCGTGACGAGCAGGAAGCGGCGATCCGACACCACGCGCGCTTCGGCAGGCGCAACGCAAAGCCCCACATCTGCCGCGAGCGCCATCGCGAAGGCCTCGTTTTCCGTCGTGCCGGGGAAACGTTCGATCGGCGGCTTCAGGATATGCGTCGTCGGCTGTCCAGGCGCTGGCAAGGCAATTGCGCGGTTGACGAGCACGACGGGAATCTTGCTTTGCGCGCCGGCGAGCGAGATGCGCAACCCATCCTTGCCCGCCAAGAATGGCCGGGTCGGCAATTCGTCAAGCATGGCGACGAGCGCGTTGTCGCCAAGCGGTTCAGGCGCCGACTGCTCGGCGAACATTGGCGGCGCTTCGCCTTCGGGCCACAGGATCAGCGCGCCGGCGACATCGCCACCCAACGCGCACAGCAGCGCAAAGTCATTTCCTCTTGAGAGGCCGAGCGCGCGCGCCACGGCTTCGCGCTGCCCCTCTTCGGGCAGGAGGCCGGCAAAAAACGGGCGGCACGCGCGACGATTGAACGTCTCGGTCTGCTTGGGCAGCGAGGCCGACAAGGGAGCGGCGCTGGCGTCGGCGAGCCATGTGGGATCATAGGCGAAGCTCATGTCGCCGTGCTTGTCGAGCCTGAGTGCGCCCGCAATCTTGCAGTCCCACCAGACCGAGAGCGCTGCCTTCATCGCGTGCCGCCCGGCTGTTCAACTGCGACCCTGAGCCCGAGCGCAGCAGCAACCGCCAGCGCCTTGCCAAGATGCGTCGTCTGTTTGCCGCCCTCCAGATCGACGATGAACCTGACGCCGACCCCTGCCGCGCCGGCGAGCTGGTCCTGCCGCAGGCCTTGGGCCTTGCGAGCGGCCCGGATCGCGGCTCCAAATTCCTCAGCGGTCACGACTGAATCCATCTTCCCGATCGGGAAATTATGATGCAGTTATCCCCATGGCAAGACAATATTTCCCGATCGGGTAATTTTATGTTCGCCCCACCTCGGGGCGCTGAAGAATTCACGGATGGTAATTCGCTGATGACTGGGAACTTGGTCATGGACCAGGGGGCGGTGGACCAGGGCGCCATGATTGCGCGGATGAAGCCCCGCGTGCGCCCGGATCAATAAGGCAGCTGCAGGGTTTGGGTCGCAACGCGGACTTCCGTCCAGTCCGGAATGAAGAGCCTCCTCATTGCGCGCAGTCCCCTGCACGCATCGCACGGGTCGATGAGACCGATCCCAAGCCTGGCGAAATCGCCAGCCTTGCGCGTCGCCAATTCAAGCCCGTACGCGAGCGCCATCCCGGCGATCTGGAGGTCAGCCAGTTTGTTGGAAATTTGATGTCAGCGAGGTTCCTGGGGTCTGGCTTTGACAAGCCGTCGGGCCGCGGCTTCGGCGGCGGCTTCGTCAAACGCATAGACCCGAGCGCCAAAGCGCGGGAGGGTGCGCGCAAGGGCTTTTTCCAGGGCATCCTTGCGCCCATCGGGTAAGAGGATGCCGGCTCCCGCCTCGAGTTCGAAGATCGTGATGCTCGAAATCGCCGCGTGGGCGTGGTGTGCATTCAACCGGCTTATGACGCTCGGCGCGGGCGCAGACGGCGAAGGGCTGCTCTCAATCGGCCGGCCGGAGGCTGATGGAATTACCTAGACCGCATGCCAAAGGTACAGGGAGGGGGGCGTCTGTTGGCGCCGCCGGCGCCAGGCCGCGGTTCAGTGTCCGGTGCACGCGATTCTTGCAGCCAAGCCGGCGGCGCTTCGGTAAACCGGCCCTAAGACCTGTAACCTAACCGATCGATTCGACGAGGCCTTCCCATGTCCCGCGCACGCGCCAGCATCATCCTTGCAGCCGGTCAGGGCACGCGCATGAAATCCGCTACGCCGAAGGTGCTGCACCGCGTCGGCGCCCGGACCATGCTCGACTGGGCGATTGCCGCGGCCCGTGCTGCGGGGGCTGAGCGGATCATTGTCGTGGCGGGGGCGCATGCGCCGGCCGTGGGGGCTGCAGCGGAGCGCTCATTGGGTCCTGGCTGTGTGGCGATCCAGGATCCGCCGCTTGGGACCGGCCACGCGGTGCGCGCGGCTGAAGCGCTGCTCGCCGATTTCGCGGGCGATCTCTTTGTGCAGTTTGCCGATACGCCGATGCTGACGGCGCAAACGCTGGGCCGCCTGACCGATTTGCGTGATGCGGGCGCCGACATTGCGCTGTTGGGTTTTGAGGCGGCCGTCCCCGGGGCCTATGGCCGGATCCTGCGTGACGATGCAGGGCGGGTCACTCGGATTGTTGAGTCCAAGGACGCGACCGACGCAGAGCGGGCGGTTCGTCTGTGCAATGCGGGCGTGTTGTGCGCGGACGCTCGAAAGCTGTTTGCCTGGCTGGCGCGCATCACCAACGACAATGCGAAAGGCGAATACTATCTTACTGACTGCGCCGCTCTGGCTGTCGGCGACGGCGCGCATGTGGGCGTTGACGTGTGCGCTGAGGAAGAGGTCATGGGGGTCAATGCGCGCGATGAGCTCGCGGCGGCTGAGGCGATCTTTCAGGCCCGGGCGAGAGCGCGCGCCATGGCCGGCGGGGTGACGTTGATTGCGCCTGAAACTGTCTATTTCTCTTACGACACGGTGCTTGGCGAGGACGTGACAGTCGAGCCTAACGTGGTTTTCGGCCCGGGCGTGACGATTTCCGGGCGTGTCCAGATCAAGGCGTTCTCGCACTTGGAGGGGGCTTTCGTCGGGGCTGGCGCGGAGATTGGTCCGTTCGCTCGTCTTCGTCCGGGGGCAGATCTCGCCGAGGATGTCCGCATCGGGAACTTCGTTGAGGTCAAAAAGGCGCGGATCGGGGCCGGCGCCAAGGCGAACCACCTGAGCTATCTCGGTGACGCGGTTGTGGGGGCGAGGGCCAACATTGGGGCTGGAACGATCGTGTGCAACTATGACGGTTTCGACAAGTACCAGACCGAGATTGGTGAGGAGGCGTTCATCGGCTCCAACTCATCCTTGGTGGCGCCTGTCAAGATCGGTGCGCGCGCATATACTGGCTCCGGATCCGTTATCACCCGCGACATTCCTGACGACGCCCTGGGTCTGGAGCGCAGCACGCTGACTGTGAAGGACGGTTGGGCGGCCCGCTTTCGAGACATGAAGCGCGCCGCCAAGGCTCGCCGCGGCGGGTGAGCCGCCCGCGCCGCCTGTACGCCCGGGGCGGCTTGACATCGAATTATTGTTATTCGATAAGACGCGCATCGAGTTTCGATGTATTGGGAAAGCGTCATGGGTCTGTTTTTTCGCATAAGCGCGGCGATTGCGGTTGCCGGATGCGTGGCGCTCGATGCTTTGGCTCAGAC
>JBILMQ010000017.1:0-25858 GCA_044375455.1 Caulobacterales bacterium
GGAGTGATCGTCGCGCTGGGCGCCAATGACATGCTGCAGGGTCAGCCGATCGCGACGACGCGCAGCAATCTGGCTGAGATCCTGACGCGTCTGAAGGCGCGCGGCCAGAAGATGGCGCTGGTGGGCATGCGCGCCAATCCGGGGCTGGGGCGCGCCTATCAGACAGCCTTTGACGGGCTCTTCGCCAGTCTGTCGAAGGCGCACGGCGCGCCGCTCTATCCGTTTCTGCTTGACGGCGTCGCACTGGATCCGCGGCTCACGCAGTCCGACGGCATTCATCCCAACGCGGCGGGCGCGGAGATTATCTCCGCCCGCCTCGCCCCCTTTGTCGTCCAGGCGTTCGCCCTGAAAAAGACGCTCGCCGTCCGCGCCCGCTAGGAGCCTTGGCGGCGACAGCTTCGGCCGACGGGTCAGGCGAGGCCGTCCGGCGCGCCGATCAGCCACTTGAACGGCCGCACGTCGACCTGTGCGAACAGGCCTGCTTTGACGTAGGGATCGCAGGCGCTCCAGGCGCGCACATCGGCTTCGCTCCCGGCCTCAACCACAAACAGGGACCCGGCGAAGGTGGTCGCATCGGCCTGAAACATCGGACCCGCCATGCGCACCGGCAGGCCGGACCGCGGAACCCAGGCAAGATGCTCGGCCCGGTTGGCGAGGCGCAGCGCGAGCGAGTCCGGCTTGTCCAGGCAGTAGACGACAAAAAGCCCCATTATCCCCCCTCGGCCCGGAACGGGCGCGCCAGCAGGCCCATGATGGCTGCGTCAACGCCGCTTCGCCCGGCGAGGATGTCGTCGACCGCCGCGCAGATCGGCATCTCGACGCCATGACGCCCGGCGAGCTGGACGACAGCCGGCGCCGAGGCGACCCCTTCGGCAACGCTTGGCCCGCTGATCAGCTGCGCCAGCGGAGCGCCGGCCGCAAGGCCCAGACCAACGGAAAAGTTGCGCGACTGACGCGATGAGCATGTCAGGATCAGGTCGCCGAGGCCGCTGAGGCCCGCCAGGGTGTCGCGCCGCGCCCCGAGCGCCAGCCCCAGGCGCACCATCTCCGCGAAGCCGCGCGCGATCAGCGCAGCTCGGGCGCTGTCGCCGAAACCTTTGCCCTCAACCACGCCGCAGGCGATCGCGAGCACGTTCTTCACCGCCCCGCCGACCTCCGCCCCGATCAGGTCATCGGCGTAGTAAGGCCGGAAGCTCGCCAGCCCGAGCGCCTCCACAAGGACCCTGCCAAGGTCCGGGTCGGCGCAGGCCAGGGTCACGGCAGTGGGCAGGCCGTTTGCGACGTCGCGCGCAAACGACGGCCCGGAAAGAACGGCGGCGCGCGCGCCGGGAAGCTCATCGGCAAGCACATCGCTCATCAGTTTCAGCGTGCCCTGCTCCACCCCCTTTGCGCACAGCACGACTGGAAGCCCTAAGCGCGCATGCGGCGCAAAGCTGCGCAAGGCCCCCCGCAGGTGCTGGGCGGGCGTGGCCGCCAGCAGAGCATCGCATGCGGCGAGCGCAGCGATATCTGCAGTCGGGGTGACCGCTGGCTCGAGCAGCGCGCCGGGCAGATAGCGGACATTCTCGCGCCGGGTCGCCATCTCCGCAGCGAGGTCGGCTTCGAACGCCCACAGAGTGACCCGGCGACCGGCGCGGGCGGCGACCTCGGCCAGCGCTGTGCCCCAGGCGCCGGCGCCGAGAACGCCAATGGTGCTTATGGCCGCCCGGTTCATCGGTCGACGACCCGGGGCGAATGGTCGGCCAAGACAGGGAACGCTGAATCGATCATTGAATCTTCACTCGCATTCGCGCATATTGCAGCGTGCATACGGGGGCGCGCACACAGGGGCAATGAATGACCATGACATGCCAGTCTCGCCAAGCTTAGCGCCGATGGCTCGCCAGGGGTCTGAAGCGGCCGTTGAGACAGCCGCGTCCGCCGCATGCGCAGAGCCTGCAAGCGGCGATCCCGCGCCGGCGGACATCACGCTCAATGCCCTTGCTCCCAGCAGTGAGACATCGGACTGTCCGATATCTTCCAGTCCCGCATCTGAAAACCCTGCCGCCAGTGCGCGCGAACGAATTCTTCAGGCGGCCAGTCTGCGCTTCCTGCACTTCGGATACGGCAAGACAACCATGGCTGAGATTGCGGCTGACTGCCAGATGTCGCCGGGCAATCTGTACAGGTTTTTCGAGTCAAAGCTCGACATCGGAGAAGCGATCGGCCGGCGCTTTCATGACGAGCAGGTCGCCCAGTACTGGGCAGTCGTGCGGGCGCCCGGCCGCAGCCCGGAGCAGAGGCTGCGCGACTACATGGATCTGGTGCTGCAAAGCACGTTTTCGGTTCTCGACGACAAGCCGCGGCTGTTTGAGTTGGTCCGTCAGCTTGCGAGCGAGCGTCTGAAATTCGCAAACGACACGCTGGCGCAGGACCGGGAACCTATGGTGGCGGTGATCCGCGACGGTCAACGGCTTGGCGACTTTATCGCGGATGATCCGCACTTTCTGGCTGAGATGCTGCAGTGCGCGACTTTTAAATTTCGCTTTCCGCAATTGTGGTCGAATCTTGACTATCAGGCGCTGCGCCGGGAACTGCACGGAGTGAGCGACATCTTGTTGCGCGGATTGAAAAAGAACCCTGGCTGAGTGTGAACGCGCATAAGCTCGCCTGCGTCACCGACGCACGGCGGCTTGGGCGACCTTGCAGAAGCCGATGAGTTGGACCCGCATGATCAGCGACACGGATTTCACGGGCAAGCGCGTGCTGGTTGTCGGCGGATCGAGCGGCATCGGCAATGGCATAGCGCACGGATTTCGCACCCGCGGGGCGGATGTGCATGTCTGGGGCTCCCGCGCAAGCGCGGCTGAATATGACCCGGCGGAGGGATCCGACCTCGCCGGTCTTGGGTATGCGTGCGTCGACGCCGGCGATCCGGACGCCATTGAGGCCGCACCCGCCCCGTTCGACAGCCTCGACGTGCTCGTCCTGTGCCAGGGAACAGTGGTCTACAAACGCGGCGAATTCGAACGGCCCGGATGGGACCACGTGATGGCTGTCAATCTCGACAGCCTGATGCACATGGCCCGCAAGTTCAAACCGTTGCTGCGCGACAGCCGTGGGAGCCTCATCATTGTGAGTTCGATCTCGGGGCTGAAGGCCAACATCGGCAATCCGGCCTACGCCGCCTCCAAGGCAGGCGCCATCAGCCTCACCAAAACGCTGGGACAGGCCTGGGGTCCGGAAGGCATTAGGGTCAACGGCCTCGCCCCCGGGCTAGTCGACACCAAGCTGACCAAGGTGACGACGCAAAGCCCCGAACGGCTCGCCAGCGCCCTTTCCAACATCCCGCAGCGCCGCATGGGTCTGCCAACCGATATGGCGGGGGCGGCGATTTTTCTGGCGTCCCCGCTTGCCTCCTACGTCACCGGTCATACACTGATCGTAGACGGAGGGCTCTCTCTCTAGCGCGAACCGCCCCAAAGCCGTTGCACGCAGCGCCGGGAAAACGCAGACGCCACACTGCGCGACGCCGGCTCGCCTGCGATCATCCGGTGAGACCGGCCGCATAGGCGGCGGTTTCGAAGTCCAGCCACACGCCCATTGCCCGGGGATCTGCAAACGGAAGCACTTGGGCGAGCACGACGCCGCTCAGCCCGTTCACAGGATCGATCCAGAAGTAGCAATTCGACAGCCCCGCCCACATCAGACCGCCGGCGGGACGCCCGGTGGGGGCGGGTTCCAGATTGACCGCGAAGGCCAGGCTCCAGCCTTTGGCGACCCCGGGAAAAAACTCCATATCGCGCGACAGGGGGCTGGCGCTCGTCAATCCGGCGACCCGCAGATCACCAATCTGGCTGTCGCGCAGCAGCGCCATGCTTTCGGGCCGGATGACACGCCGCCCTTCCAGCGCGCCATCGCCAAGGATCATGCGCACGAGGCGGGTGTAGTCCCGCGCGGTGCTGTAGAGCCCGCTTCCGCCCGGCTCGAACTCGCCGTCCTGGGGCTGTTCCAGCGGAAACGCCATGAGCGTCTCGCCGACGCGCATGTGCATGCCGGCCAGGCGTTCGCGCATTGCAGACGAGAGAGCAAAACCGGTGCTCGTCATGCCGAGCGGTGCGAACACATGATCCGCCAGATAAGCGCCGAGCTTCCTGCCGCTGGCGGCCTCGACGAGCAGTCCGGCCCAGTCGATGCCCACGCCATACTCCCAGCGCGCACCGGGATCGAACAGCAGCGGCGCCTTCAGGGCGGCTATCTTGCCATGCGCCAGTCCAGGCAATCCAAGCGCGGCCTTCGCCTTCGCAACATCCGCGCTGAACAGTTCATAGCCGAGACCTGAGGTATGGGTCAGCAGCTGGCGCAGCGTGATCGGCCGCGTCGGCGGCCTGAGCTGCGGCGCGCCGTCATCGTCGAAGCCTGTCAGAACGGCGAGGTCGCCGAGTTCCGGCGCCACGTCGCGCGCGGGCGTATCGAGGCCGAGCACGCCCCGCTCCACCAGCTGCAGCGCCGCAATCGCTGTGAGCGGCTTTGTCATCGACGCGATCCAGCAGATGCTGTCGCAATCCATCGCCCCAGCGGCGCCGAGCCCGCGCACGCCCGCGCCGCCCTCATAGATCACGTCCTCGCGGGTCGCCAGAATGGCCGCCACGCCCGCAACCGCCCCGGACGCGACGGCCCCGCAGAGCACGTCGTCCGCTCTTTGCCTGAAGTCCTGCAGCGCCTCGCGCCTGATGCTCATGCGCATGCTCCTCCATACGCAAGGCTAGGCGAGACGGGCGGACTTTGAAAGCCCTGCGCCGCGCGCGTTGCCTCGCCCGGCTGGCCTCGCATGTATCGGACCCGGCGACCAATCCGGCGAGGACGCCGCCGCCGGGCCAGGGGCCCTGCGCATGATCAGGGGCGAACCTGCGAGCAGTCGCGCAGGCGTACCTTCCGATGTCCGCCTCATGAGTGAAGAAAGCAAGGCAGCTGCCCCGCCATGTGCTTGGCGGGGGATCGGCCCGATGACGGCGCTCATGCATTCCACCATCTGACGCAGTTGACGAAGGCTGGGCCTGCTGGCGCCGTCAGCCCAGGCGGCGCTCCGCCTTTGGCTTCGCTGCCCAGCGCCACGTTCGCCCGGACGTCGCAGCCGCTTGCCTGGCGAATTCGATGCGCCGCCTCAGTTCGTCGCCGCCAGTGTCCGGGCGGCAAAGCCGCCGGCGCGCTGGTTTCGCGCAAGTGCGGCGAGCCGGGCGGGCCAAATCGGAAAGGGGACGCGGCGCGCGCCGGTCGGCGGGCTCAGCCTGCAGCAGAGCGTTTGCCGAGGCGGCGCGCCAGGACAGCGCTCATGGAGTGTGCAAGCGGGGCCACGGCGGCGCCGACCACCAAGCCGACGATCGCACTGACGAATGCCTGAGCGAACCAGTTTGCGAAACCGGCTGCCATCGGCAGGCCATGGGCTGCGGCCTCGCCAAGGCGATGCAGCGCGTCCTCCGGAGCATGCACGCCGAGACCGTGCAGGCCGTGAATGAGAATACCTCCGCCTACCCACAACATGGCGACCATGCCGATGAGGCTCAACCCTTTGAGAAAGCCGGGCATGCCTGTGACGACCGCGCGCCCGACGGCGCGCAGGACAGGGTTCCGGCCGCGCGCGAGCGCGGCGCCCCAGTCATCGGCTTTGACGATGACGGCGACTGCGCCGTAGACCAGCGCGGTCATGCCAACGCCAACAGCGGCGAGAACGCCTGCGCGAAGAGCGAACGGGGCGCCAGCCACGGACGACAGGGTGATCGCCATGATCTCCGCTGACAGAATGAAATCCGTCCGGATTGCGCTCGCCACCTTGGCGGCTTCGAGTTCCTGCGGGGTCGTGGCGCCTGATGGATCGGAGACATCGCCATGAGCTGCGTGCGGACGCACGGTGTCGAGAACTTTCTCGAAGCCCTCGAGGCACAGATAGGCGCCGCCGAGCATCAGCAGCGGGGTGATCACCCAGGGGGCGACAAGGCTGAGAATCAGCGCGCCCGGAAGCAGGAACAGAAGCTTGTTCTTGAGAGAGCCTGCCGCGATCTTGCCGATGATCGGCAGCTCGCGATCGGCCGCGAACCCGACAACGTAGCGCGGCGTGACGGCGGCGTCGTCAATGACGATGCCCATCGCCTTACTGGTGGCCTTTGCGGACTGAGCAGCGGCGTCATCGAGCGAGGCGGCCGCCACTTTTGCGAGCGCGGCGACATCGTCGAGAAGTGCGATCAATCCGGTGGCCACGGCATTACCCCTGTTCGCTTTTCCGGCAAGTATGTAAGCTGACGCAGCCGTTCGGCGAAATCGCTTTCGCGCAGCGTCCCCGCGCCAAGGGACGTGTGCGCGAAGAGTCCGTCGCAGGGCGCCGGCCGGATCGTCACCACGACCAGTCAAAGCGGCCCAGGCACACCGCCCAGGCACACCGAACAGGATAACCGCGCCTGCCGGCGCCCGGATCCGGCGCCACAGTCCCTGGCTCAGGGAGCTGACTGGCTCCAGCGGCGCACCACCGCCGCCAGGCCGGCCGGATCCAGAGGCTTGGTGGCGACCTCGTTCATGCCAGCGCGCAAGCATGCAGCGAGATCGTCAGGAAAGGCCTCCGCGGTGAGCGCAATCACTGGAATTCCGGCGTTGAGACCGCCCGCGACGCGCAGCCGCCGGGTCGCTTCGCGGCCATCAAGTTTGGGCATGCGCACGTCCATAAGCACCAGATCATAGGGCGCCGCCGCCAGCGCGGCGAGCGCCTCCTCGCCATCGCCGACGGCATCCACCCGGTGGCCTTCACGCTCCAGAATGGCCATGGCGAGCCGGGCGTTGATCGGGTTGTCTTCCGCCAGCAGGATGCGTGCGCGCCTGCCTGCATGATCTGCGACCCGCTCGTCATCGAGCGGCGGCGACACGCCAGGCGCTGCCACGGGGGTCTGGCGCGCCGCAGACGCGAGCGCGACGCGCTCTAGAAGCGAGCGCCGGCGCAGCGGTTTCACCAAAAACCCGTGACAGCCCTGGCTGCGGTAGAGGTCGATCAGTCCCCGGTCCTCCTGCGGCGTGAGGATGATGACGGGCGGGCCGGCGGCTATGATGTCGCGTGCGTGTCCGCCGGCCGCGGCGTGATCCAGCAGAACCACGCAGACGTCAGCGCTCGACACCGCATCCGGCCCGTCGCAGGGCACAACGACAAGCCCGGCGTCGGCAAGGGCGCGACCTGCAGCTTGGGTCACAATTGGCGAAGGCGTGATCAGTCCGACCCGTCGACCGTCCAGGCGGCGCAGCGCCGGCTCCACGGTCTTCGGTCGCCCCGCGCGCGCATCCTGAAACGGCAAATCCACATAGAACACAGCGCCCTTGTCGGGCCTGGAAGAGACGCCGGCATCGCCACCGAGAGCGCGGGCCAGGCGCTTGACAATGGCAAGCCCAAGACCAGCGCCCTCATGCCGGCGCGCGTGGCTGGGATCGATCTGCACAAAGTCCTGGAACAGGTCGTCCAGGCGATCGGGCGGGATGCCTGGCCCGGTGTCGCGCACCTGAAAGCGCGCAAGAACGAAGCCGCGCGCGTTTTCCAGCAGAACCGACTCGATGATGACACCCCCGGACGCGGTGAATTTCACTGCATTTCCGGCGAGATTGAGCAGGATCTGGCGCAGCCGCCCGTCATCGCCGCGCAAGAGTTCTGGCAGGGCGGGATCATGGATGCTTTCAATCTCCAGACCCTTGGCCCGGGCGCGCGGCGACAGGAGTTCGGCGACCGTCTGCAGCACGGCGGTGGGATCGAAGTCGGTCGCCTCGAGTTCCAGCTTGCCAGCCTCAAGCTTGGCATAGTCCAGTATCTCGTTGATCAGCGTGAGAAGGTGTGCGCCGCTTTCCCGCACGATGCGAACATACTCGGCCTGCGCGGGCGCGAGGGGCGTATCGGCGAGCAGGCCGGCCATGCCAAGAATGCCATTGAGCGGCGTGCGGATCTCATGACTCACCGTGGCCAGAAACATGGTCTTGGCCCGTCCAAAGCTGTCCTCGCTGTAGGGTTCGCTGTGGTTGTGCGACCCCTCGCGGCCGGGCGGATCAGCGACATGAACCGCCCAGCCCGCCGCCAGCGGCAGTCTGCGCCACTGCGCCGCGATCCGAGCTGCCAAGCGGTCGGCGATGCCGGCCCAGGCGATGCCGGCAAGATCGCCGCAGGCGTCGCCGGCGGCGGCTGCGAAACTTGGATTGGCCGCCTGGATGCGGCCATAGGCGTCCGTCAGCACGGCAGGACGAGGCGACCCCCCAAAGAGATCGGCGAAGGCGCGTTCAAGGGCGCCGGCGGCGCGCTGATCGGGCGCGAGGCTTGCGAAAGGCGGGGGGCTTGGCATGAGCTGCGTCCGAACCGAGAGACAGCAAGATCTATCGCGCTCGCTGCTAAGAAACGCTCAAGATCGCCCGAAGCCGCCTGCCGTCGTCCCAAAGACTGCCAGGGTGCAGACGTTCACGATGCGGCCGGCGAATTCGCCAATGGGCGGTCCCGGGCGAGGCAGATGCAAGACACCCGGGCGGGGACCTATGCCAGCGTCTGCGCAGGCGGGCGCGGATGGCATGGCGCGTCTTGGGGCTGGGCTGAGCTGCTTGCTGATCTTTCGCGTCATCGACGACTTCTGCGGCCGACGCCGGATTTCTCTGGCCGACGCACCGTTTTTCGGCGCCGCACGATTGCGATCAAAAAATCATCAAAAAATCGACCCACTTATCCACAGGCCCGCAGCCGCAGGGGTCCAAAGCAGGAACAGATAAAGAACAAAGAGAGATATTGCTCGCAGGAGCATGTGCCTGCGCGCCGATCTCCACCTGTCTCTCACTGGATCGCACCGCTTCAGGCGTTAACCCGGGCGTTAACTTAAGTCAACCGCCGCTCCACCGCATCCCACATCGCGGCCGTGGCGTCCACGCCGGTAAAGCGCTTCACCACGAGAGCGCCTGTGGGTGAGGTCACGTTGATTTCCGTCAGGCGTCCTGCAATCACGTCGATGCCGACAAAGATCAGACCGCGTTCGCGCAATGTCGGTCCGATGCGCGCACACACCGCACGATCCGCCGGGCTGAGGTCGGCAGGCTCAGCGACCCCGCCCGCCGCCAGGTTCGACCGAATGTCCGCCCCCTGCGGCTTGCGGTTGATCACCCCGACAGGCTCGCCATCAACCAACAGGATGCGCTTGTCGCCATCGAACACTGCGGGAAGAAAGGCCTGCGCCATGACCGGTTCGCGGTGACTTGCGAAGAAGAGATCAATCAGCGCGTTGAAGTTCCCGTCGTCCGCCTTGACACGAAAGACGGCGTTGCCAGCGTTGCCGAACAACGGCTTGACCACGATGTCGCCATGGCAGTCCCGAAAACGGGTCAGCTCGGCCCGGTCGCGGCTCACGAGCGTGGGCGGCATGAGGTCTGGAAACAGCAGCGGAACGATCTTCTCGGGGCTGGAGCGCACCCAGAATGGATCATTCACGACGAGCGTCCTGGGGTGCACCATTTCGAGCAGATGGGCAGCGGTGATGTAATGCATGTCGAAGGGCGGATCCTGGCGCATCAGCACGACATCGACGTCGGCAGCCAGGTCCAGCACGACGGGGGCGCCCAGGCTGACGTGATCTCCTTTGACCCTGCGAACGCTGAGCGGACGGGCGGTCGCGCGCACCGCGCCGCTGTCGAAAGCCAGCTGGTCAGGATGATAAACCCAGAGCCGGTGACCGCGCGCCTGGGCGGTTTCAGCCATGAGGAAGGTCGTGTCGGTGTCGATATTGACGGACTCGATGGGATCCATCTGGATGGCGACTGCAAGGCTCATGAGATGTTGCTAGCCCAGGCGGGCGCACGCGTCCAATGGCCCGGCCGCCGCGACGCGGGCCGGCCTGTCGGAGTCCCGGATCAGCGACCCGGCGCCGGGGAAACAGGACCGGGGGAAGGATTGGCCAAGGGAGATCCAAGGGGCTGTGCAGGTCCGAAGGCCTCCCCAGCAGCCGTTCCGGCGAAGGCCGCGTCCGGCGGCGCATCAGCTGCGCCGGCCGGCGTGCTGGCTGGCGCGCTTGCGGGCGGGCGCAGCGGAACGACACGCACGTAGGAAATGACTTTCTGAACGCCGCGCACGACGCGAGCCTCTTCCACCGCGCGTTCCAGTTCGGCCTCATCACGCGCCACGCCAAGCAGATAGACAACGCCTTGGTGGGTCTCGATGTTGTAGTTGATTGCCCGCACGCCGCCCGACGCGGCCAGGCGCGCGCGGACGCCCGCAGTGATGAGTTCATCGGCGGCGGCCTGGCGAGCGCCTCGCGGCGAACCGATCAGGATCTCATTACCCACCCCGGCGACACGCGCCACAGACTGCGCAATGCGGCCGGCTTCGGTGCGATCCGCCTCGCTCAGAACGGTTCCCGAAAGCAGTACGAACCGCTGGCTCACCTCGACATCCACACTGTTGAGCGCCATGCCCCGCGCGGCCAGGAAGCGCGACCGGATTTCATTCCAGATCGAGGTGTCGTCGACGCTTTCGCCGAGGGTTTTGTCCTGAAGCGCCGCAACGCCCGCCGCGCCGGCCCCGGCCACCACCGCGGCGGCGCAGCCAGACAGCGCCAGACCGGTCAACATCACGCCCCATACAGCGGCGCCGACGCGCATGAAAGCGGCGAAGGCGACGGATCGGCATGCCGATTGGAACGCGATCATCTTCACCCTCTCTCATCGGCGCAGACAGCGAATCGCCACGGTGCGACTTGCCATGACACTGACATTGGGCGGTTTTGTGATGGTTAAAGGCGAGACCGGCGAGGCAGTGACCGGCGGCGTGTCACCGCCAGGCGGACCGGCGTCGCCACGCTGGCGTCACACGCCGCCTGGCGCTGCCAAGGCGACGGAAAAGCCACGCCGCCCTGGTCTGCCTGTCCGTCCAGAACCGGTTCGACGCCGCAATCCCGTCACGAAACGCAGCAATGCTCCCCCTCGCGGCTTTGCCACGCGCATCCGCGGGGCTAGAGACAGAAACGAGGCCGGGCGTCCATGCGGCGCCGTTCGGGCAGAGAGGCTGACGTGGGCATTTTCGAAACCGGCCTCCAGGACGAGGCGCGTGGGAGAGGTCTGGGAAAGGCCGCAGTCAAACAGGCGGCCAAACCAGCGGCCAAACCAGCGGCCAAACCAGCGGCCAAACCTCTGGGGCCCGCAACGTTTCCGGCGTGCGCCGTGGTGCGGGCGATTTTGGGCATGGTGCGCCTGGCGCTCGCCGCGGGAACTCTGGCGCTGGTCGCAGGCTGCGCCACAACCGATGAGGGCGCTCCGTCGATCGGGCGGCCGACCAGCGCCGCAGCCGGTCCGACAGATATCGCCCGGACTTCCGACACCGGGGCCTTGGGCGTGCAATCCGGCCGTAAGTCGGGGTTGACGCCTCCTTTCATGGCCGACCGTGCGATCGTGCGGGTTGGCCTTTTACTGCCCTTCTCGCATTCCAATCCGGCAGTGCGCGACGAGGCCAACGCGCTGTTCAATGCCGCCCAACTGGCCGTGTTCGACCATGCGGACCGCAATTTCCTGCTTTTGCCGCGCGACTCCGGGGCAACCCCGCAATCGGCGGAGGCGGCGGCGCGCGGTCTCATGGAACAAGGTGCAGACTTGATCCTTGGACCGTTGTTCGCCAATCAGGCGGCCGCCGTCATGGCGCAGGCGCGCAACGGCGCGGCGCCGGTTTTAAGTTTTTCCAATGATCGCTCCGCGGCCGGTCAGGGCGTCTACGTCATGGGCCTCGCTATCGAGGATGAAGTTGCGCGCATCGTCGACTTTACGAACCGCAGGGGCGTCACATCCTACGCGCTCCTAGCGCCCCAAAACGATTTCGGCACGCGCGTTGAGACGGCGCTTTCGGCCCAGACAAGCCTGCGCGGGGCCACGATTGATGCAGTGCGCTTCGTGCAGCGCGATCCGAACGCGATGATGACGCCCGCAAAGGAAGTCGCCGCGGTGCTGAAAGCGGGTCCACGCGGCAGGCAGGCGGTGCTGCTGGCTGAGCGGGGGTCCTTGCTGCGGGCCCTCGCTTCATTGATTCCGTTCAACGGCGTTGCGCCGAACCGGGACGTCAAGCTCATCGGACTGTCAAACTGGGGTGATGAGGACATTTCCAAGGAGCCGTCTTTACGCGGCGGGTGGTATGTGGCTGCCGATCCGACGGCGCGCGCGAAATTCGAAGAAAGCTATCAAGCGACATTCAGCCGCCGCCCTACGCGGCTGTCCTCAATCGCCTACGATGCGACGTCGCTCACAGCGCGCCTGGCGGCGGCGCGCGGCCGCGATGGTCTGTCCCGGCGCGCGCTGGAGTCGCCGAATGGATTCATCGGGGTCGACGGACTGTTTCGGCTGCGTCCTGACGGCGGCGTGGAGCGTGGTCTAGCAATCATGGAGGTCGGCGAGTCGGCCCCGAAAGTGGTTGATCCGGCCCCGCGGACCTTCGTCGCGCCGCCAGTCGGCTGAGCGCGCCGATGCGATAGCCGGCGCTGGCGGCTTGCGCCGGCGCAGCGGCGTTGTAGCCTGCGGCGCGCCGGCGCGCCTTTTTCTGCGCGCAGCGATTCCATGGAGCAGTTATGCAAGCGCCGATAAATGACAATGCGCTCGACCAGTTGTTTCGCCAGGCGCGCTCGCGCAACGCCTGGACCGACCAAAGCGTGCCCGAAACGCTGATCCGCGCCACCTATGAGCTGACGAAGATGGGCCCGACCTCGGCCAATTGCTCGCCGGCGCGCTTTGTCTTCATCGGATCAAAAGAGGGCAAGGAAAAGCTGCGGCCATATCTCGCCCCTGGCAATGTCGACAAGACCATGGCCGCGCCCTGGGTCGCGATCGTCGCATATGACATGGACTTCTATGAGCGCATTCCGGAACTCTTTCCGCATGCGCCCGGCGCCAGGAACTGGTTCAGCGGATCGCCTGAAATGATCCACGAAACCGCCTTCCGAAACGGCACGCTGCAAGGCGCCTATCTGATGCTGGCGGCGCGCGCGCTGGGTTTTGATTGCGGCCCAATGTCCGGATTTGACCGGACCGGGGTGGACGCCGCTTTTTTCGCAGATGATCCGGTAATGCGCACGTGGAAGTCGAACTTCCTGTGCAATATCGGCTACGGCTCCGAGGTAAATCTATTTGACCGTTCGCCGAGGCTCAGCTTCGACGACGCCTGCCGGATCATGTGAGGCCTCGCTCCGGCATGCTCTGGCTGGCGCTCGACACCTGTCTTGAGCAATGCGCCATCGCCTTGACGCAGGATGGGCGCGTGCGCGCCGGTGTGCGTGAGGCGATGCGCCGCGGGCATGCAGAAGCCATTGCGCCGATCTGCGACGCCGTCATGCGCTCCGCCGGGGCGAGGTTCGAGGACCTCGACGCGATCGCCGTGACGAGCGGACCAGGATCGTTCACCGGCGTGCGGGTCGGGCTCGCCTTTGCACGCGGCCTGTCAACGGCGCTCGGGATTCCAGCTGTGGGGATCACCAGTCTGGAGGTCGTCGCGCGCCAGGGCGGCGATGCGGGCCTGCGTCTCGGCGTACATCCAGCCGCGCTGGGCGAGGTTTATGCCGCCGCCTATGCGGATGGCGTCGAGATACTGGCGCCGCAGCGCCTGTCGGCGCCGGCCCTGGCGGCGCGCCTGAAGGGGGCGACCGGCGTGGCGGCGGGAATGGCCGCGCGCCGGATGCTCACAGAGCTCGGACCGGGATGGCGGCACGCCGCTGACGACCTGCCCGACCCGGTGGCGCTGGCGCGTCTGGCCGGCACGCGTCCGCGACCCGACGCGCCGCCCCGCCCGACCTATCTGCGCCCGCCAGACGCCAAACTCCCAGGCGGGATCGATCCGTGGCGCGATGATCCGACCGGCGGCCCCGCGCCGTCGGACGCCGGTCCGCCGGACGGCGGATCCCAGTGATGAGTCCGAGGGATGGCGGCCACGCTGCAGGATAGCAGCAGCAGTCACACTTGGCCGCAGAAGGATGCGGCCACAGGCAGCCAGCCGCCTGTGAAGGGAGATCAGATGGAGCCGCCGCACATCGTTCAGGCGCGCCGGTTAATCGGACGGCCAGGATCGCGCCACGCTTTGGCGACGCCAGCGTTATTGCTGGATCTCGACGCGTTTGAAGAAAACATCACCCGCATGGCGACGCGCTGCCGAAACGCTGGCGTAGCGCTGCGCCCGCATGCCAAATCGCACAAATGCGGGTTCATCGCGCGCGCGCAGATCGCCGCTGGCGCGGCGGGGTTGTGCTGCGCCAAGCTGGGCGAGGCCGAAGCGCTCTTCGCCGCAGGCGTGGACGACTTCCTGCTCACCTCGCCTCTGGCCGGAGAAGACGCGGCCCAGCGCGCGGCCAGGCTCGCGGCGGCAGGCGCCCGGCTTGCGGTCACCGTTGATCATCCAGTCATGGTCGACATGCTTGCCGGGGCGGCGGTCTCGGCAGGGGTGACCTTCCCAGTGCTGATCGATGTCGATATCGGCCTGCGCCGCAGCGGCGTGGCCGCGCCGCAGGACGGCGTGGCGCTCGCCGCACGCATCGCAAAAAGCGCCGGGCTGCGCCTCGCGGGCGTGCAGGCCTATGGCGGAGCATGGCAGCATCTTGAAGGCGCGCAGAACCGGTTCGACGCCGCCGCGGTGGGCGCCGCCCGCCTGAAGGGAGTGCTGGACGCGCTTGAGCACGCCGGCGTCAGACCGGATTGGATCACGGGAGGCGGCACGGGAAGCTGCAGCGCCGACATTGCGCAAGGGCTCTACACGGAGTTGCAGTGTGGCTCCTACGCGCTGATGGACCGGCAGTATCGCGATGCGCTGAAAGCCGACCCGGACGGCGATTTTCGCCAGAGCCTGATTGTGCAGGCGCGCATTGTCAGCGCCAACGCAGGCACTTTCGTGACCATTGACGCCGGGCTGAAAGCACTGGCCAGCGACGCCGGACCGCCAAGCGTCCTGGGGCCAAACCCGAACGCTGTCTATTTCTTCTTCGGCGACGAGCATGGCGGGCTGGCAGGCGGCGGCGCATTCGAGATCGGCGCGCGGGTCGAACTGGCGCCGCCGCACTGCGATCCGACGGTGGACCGCTATGACTGGCTCCATCTCGTACGCGGGGATGTCCTGGAAGATGTCGTCGCGATTGAGGCGCGCGGACGCAGCCAGTGACAGCGCATCACCAGGCGCCTGCCGCTGGCGGATAAGGCGCGCGACACGCCTCCGCGGCGCCTGGAGCGTGCAATCCGCCCTGACATTGGCCACACGCTGGCGCTGTCCAGACAACGCGGCGCGGGCGAGGGCCAGCATCAAGATTTTTCCGGTCAGCGGTGTGCGGAGGGAGCCCTGGCAATGGGACGTTGGACATCGGTGCGCCAGGGCCGGGTGTTGTCGGCTGCTCTGGCGCTCTGCTGCATGACGGCTGCGCCGGAATTCACTGCTTGCATGGGATCGCGCACGCTGGAAGCGCATGCGTTCGACTGCATGGCGCGCGTGTTCGCCAGCCATGGCTTTTGACCTGCGCAAGTCAGACGGCAGGAACGCAGGCTCGAGGGCAAAACCGACATCGGGGTGACATACGCGGTGGTGTTCTGGGGCGGCAATGACAGGACCAAGAACCCATCGATCCAGTTCTTCGCTTACTGGGATGGCAACAGGAACATCACCCTCGCCAAGGTGAACCAGTGGAACTCCGCAAAGCGCTCGGTGCGAGCCTGTGCCGGTGACGGGAACGGCCTGTGCATTGCGATGGACGCGACGATGCCGGATGGCGTGACCGAGGACAGTCTGGCGGTCTGGGCCGGGGTCTTTGAGACGATGGCGGAGGACTTCGCCACCTGGTGCGATCAGGCGCCATCCGACTGACGCGGAGCGATCGCCCTCGATGACGCACCCGGCCAGACCGGACCTTCACCACAGGCCTTCATTCAGAGCAGGCCTTCATTCAGCAAGGGCTTCATTCAGCACAGGCTGTCAGCACGGCCCTTCCGCAAGGGCGGACTGTTGCGGCGGCCGCGGCTCACCTTTGCCGCGATCTGGCGCCGGAATGCGGCGCATGCGGTTGATCAGCAATGAGCATGCGCCACAGCCGCACATTGATGAGAATGCCCGGCAGACGACGGCGAACAACAAAGATGTCGCCGCATCATCTCGGCAGCTTCCGGAAGTCGGCCGGCAGCCGCGGGGTCGCGTATGACGCCGCACCGGCAAACCCCGAGGTGAGGCTCGCCTGGATGCGCCGCAGCCGGTGCTTGACCCGAGCGCGCGCGGGTCGCATGGGGTGCGAAGCGGGGGGCGTCGCCGGCCGGCCCGCTGGCACGCCGTGAGGCCGCGCCTATCGCCTGCCAGGCGCAGCGCCTCCGGGCGGAGGGAAGGCTTGCAGCGCTTGAGCCGGCGCGCCGCAACTCTGGAACAGCCGCAGCCCCAGCTCCGTCTTTCGTGGGGCGCCCGGCGACCCTCACGTGGTCGTCCGCCCACAGGGTCGTTTGTGCCGGGATCGCCGCAGACCGAAAGAGGACGACAGTCAAAGCTGACGTTGTCCGCAGCCAAGCGTGTCGACGTGACGTTCGATCAGCGGCAGGCCTGCGCCGCCAACGGCGGCTGCCGCGCCGGGAGCGGACATGACATGCGGTGGCGCAGCGCGACGCAGCCAGTCATCCTTCCGTGTTTGACAGACGCCAGAAGTGATGCTGCGCGCCCGTCCGCAAAGATCGACCAATGCGACAGTCTGCTCACAAATGCTCAGTCAGACCCTGCGGCGCCCGGCGAAACACCCACACCGTTTTGCCGGGTCGACATTTGCCGGGTCGACATCAGCAAAAGCTATGCGCACTGCCTGGCTGCGCCAGCTGCCGGCCACACGATCGCATACCGCCAATCGGGTCTTTGCCGGCCAGTCCCTCTGGACCGTACGACACCTGCAAGACCGTCTGCCGGGACATTCGGGGAGCAGACGCTCAACTTTTGCCCAGACATCTGGGGCGGGTGCGCCTCGCCCACGGCTGACCCTCAGCGATCCTGCTGTCACCCGGTCCGCGGCAGGACTTGGGCCCGACGATGTCGACTCCGTTCGACCACCCGCATGTCGTTCAGCGCCCGGCTGCGGGCAGGATCCACAAGGTTCCGGCCGGCATGGTGTATGTCCTGATCAATGATCAGGTCGCGCCATCCGCGTGCGCCCTCAGCGCAAGCGGGCGCGCGACACGTCAGCGACGTGCGTCTAGCCCCACGGCCCCCTTGCACGCCCGCCGCCCCAGGGACCGCCTGCCGGGCGATCTGCGCCGGCAGGCGCCTCAGCGCGCGCGAAGGCTTCGCGCGCGATGCCGCCCATGGCGAGCAGTCTGTCGATCCGGTTCTGCGTCGCGGGATGGGTTGAGAACAAATTGTCTGCGCCGCGCCCAGCCAGCGGATTGATGATGAACATATGCGCGGTGGCCGGGTTGCTCTCCGCTTGGACGTTGAGGACGCCCCGGGCATAGCGCTCGATCTTGTCAAGGGCGCGGGCCAGCGCACCAGGATCGCCGGCGATCTCGGCGCCCACTCGGTCGGCCTCGTATTCGCGCGACCGGCTGATCGCCATCTGAACGATGGCGGCCGCGATTGGCGCCAAGATCATGATCAGGATCCCTGCGATGGGATTTGGGTTTCCGTTACCGTCGCGCGGCGAGAAGAACATTGCAAAATTCGCCAACATGCCGATCGCGCCTGCGATGGTGGCCGTAACGGTCATGGTGAGCGTGTCGCGGTTTTTCACATGCGCAAGTTCGTGCGCCATCACGCCGCGCACCTCGTCCCGGTCAAGAATCTGCAGCAGGCCGGTGGTCGCTGCGACAGCGGCGTTTTCCGGGTCGCGTCCGGTGGCGAAGGCGTTCGGCTGGGGATTGTCGATAATGTAGATCTTGGGAACCGGCATGCCGGCGCGCTTTGCCAAAGCGACTGTGTCGTCGTAGTAAACACGCACCACCGGATGGTCACGCAGGGTTTCCGCAGGCGTCGCCTTGTACATTCGAAGGACGATCTTGTCGGCGTTCCAGTACGAGAACGCGTTCATCGCAACCGCGATCGCGAAGGCCACGGCCATTCCGCCCGGACCGCCCGCCATGTAGCCGATGGCGGCGAACAGGGCAGTCATCGCCGCCAGCAATATGAAGGTCTTTGTATGGTTCATCCGTTTGACCGCGCCTGAAGCTTGCGTCGAACGTTCGACGCTCTATCTGGTCGCCTATGTAAGACGCCGGCGCCGCTGGGAGAAGGACCGGCCCTGATCACATCCTGATGAGGCTATCCGCCATGTCCGCGCCGCCGCCGATTGGCTCACCGCCCGAACGTCAGCTCAGCCCGGCCGCGCAGCGCGCGCTTGCCGAAGCCGACGCGCGGCGCCAAGCACAAGCACCCCCAGCCCAGCCGCCCGAACGCGGCGGCCCGTCCGGCCCCGAACCCACCCGTTTCGGAGACTGGGAGCGCAAAGGCCTGACGAGCGACTTCTGATGCGACTTGCCATCCTGGAAACCGGTCGCCCGCCGGACGCAATCGCCGCGCAATTCCCGGATTATCCGGCGATGTTCCGCGCATTGCTGGGGCCTGCAGCGCCGGAGCTGCGGTTCCACAGCGTCGCGCTTGTGGACGGTGCACCGCCGCCCAGGATGGCGGATTTTGATGCGGCGCTGATCACCGGATCGCCGATCGGCGTTTATGACGACGCGCCCTGGCTTGCCGATCTGCGTGCGTTTATCCGCGCAGCCGGCGCGGCCCGCAAACCCCTTGTGGGCGTCTGCTTCGGCCATCAGATCATCGCCGACGCCTTCGGCGGCGTGGTGCGCAAGTCGGAGCGCGGCTGGAGCGTCGGGCGTCATCGCTACGCGGTGGTTCAGCCGACGCCCTGGATGCTGCCCGCAGCCGACGGCTTCGCCGTGGCCGCCAGCCACCAGGATCAGGTCGAGACGCCGCCGCCCGGCGGCGTGACCATAGCCGCGAGTTCTTTCACCCCGCACGCGGCCCTCGCCTATCGCGATGCGCCGGCGATTTCGTTTCAGGGCCATCCTGAGATGGACGATGCCTTCGCCAGCGCTCTGTACGCCTCGCGGCGGGAGCGAATCGGCGAGGCATTGATCGAGGCGGCCCTCGCGAGCCTCGCTGTGCCGTCCGATGCGAGCCTTGTCGCAGGCTGGATTGCAACCTTTCTGCGTGCGCCGGACCGCGCTCTTGGGTGAGGAGCGCGCCATGACCATTGCTCTTCTGCGCCTCAGCGACATTCCAGATGGCGGGGCGGTGGTGCGCGAGGGGCCTGGCGGGGCTGGCGTGCTGTCCGTGCTGGTCACGCGGCGCGGCGCGCAGGTGCGTGCGTTCCGCAATGCATGCCCGCATGCCCGCCATCCTCTTGAACGGTTCGACGGAACGGTGCTGATGGCGGACGGGTTTGTGCTGTGCGCCGCCCATGCGGCGAGTTTTGACCCGATGAGCGGGCGCTGTGTCGGGGGCCCCGCGGCGGGACGCGCACTGCACCCCTTGCCCCTTCGCCTGGAAGGAGAATGGGTTTGGCTGGAAAACCCTGGCTGAGGTCGACAGGGCGGACACAGGCGCTCGCCGGCGGTTGACGGCAGCGCGCACAGCACGGCCTATTGCAGCCACATCGAGGGATTTGGAGAAACGGGCTATGGACCATTCGGTGTTTCCGACCCCGGAAGCGTGGACGCGGCGGGCGTATCTCGACGCTTCGGGCTACGCGCGTATGTATGAGGCGGCCGAACGCGATCCCGTGGGATTCTGGCGCGAGCACGGCCGCAGGGTCGACTGGATCCGTCCGTACACACAGGTGAAAGACGTCAGTTATGACGTTGAGGATTTTCGCATCAGGTGGTTTTACGACGGGGCATTGAACGTCTCAGCCAATTGTATCGACCGTCACCTCGCCACGCGGCGCAATCAGGTCGCGATCATCTGGGAGGGAGACGAGCCGCACCAGGACAAGAAGATCTCCTATCTTGAACTTTATCATCAGGTCTGCCGCATGGCCAATGTGCTGAAGGCGCATGGCGTGAAGAAGGGAGATCGGGTGACGATCTACATGCCGATGATCCCTGAGGCAGCGTACGCCATGCTCGCCTGCGCGCGCATCGGCGCAGTGCACTCGGTGGTTTTCGCCGGCTTCAGTCCCGAGAGCATCGCCGGGCGGGTTCTGGATGCTGCAAGCGACGTGATCATCACGGCTGATGAGGGACTGCGTGGCGGCAAGCGCATTGCACTCAAGGCCAACGTTGATGAGGCGCTCGCCAAGTGCCCGCATGTGCGGCGCGTCCTGATGGTGACGCGCACCGGGGCGGATGTAGCCATGACCGAGGGGCGGGACTTCCGCTACGAGGTCGAGGCTTTGAAGGTGTCGGACGAATGCCAGCCGGAGGAAATGAACGCGGAGGACCCGCTTTTCATCCTCTACACCTCAGGCTCAACCGGCAAACCGAAGGGCGTTCTTCACACAACCGGCGGCTATCTCGTGTGGGCCTCGTTCACCCATCACTATGTTTTCGACTATCGCGACGGTGAGATCTTCTGGTGCACGGCGGATGTGGGCTGGGTGACCGGACACAGCTACATTGTCTACGGACCTTTGGCGAATGGCGCGACCACGCTGATGTTCGAGGGCGTGCCAAACTATCCGGATTATTCGCGCTTCTGGGAGGTTGTGGACAAACACAAGGTTGACACATTCTACACTGCGCCGACTGCGATCCGGTCTCTTGAGCGCATGGGCGAGGCGCCGGTGAAGAAAACCTCGCGCACGTCGCTAAAGCTGCTCGGCTCAGTGGGGGAGCCGATCAATCCGGAAGCCTGGCTGTGGTATTATAATGTGGTTGGCGATGGGCGGTGTCCGATCGTGGACACCTGGTGGCAGACCGAAACGGGAGGGATCCTGATTTCGCCCCTGCCGGGCGCGACGAAGCTCAAGCCGGGTTCAGCGACCCGGCCGCTTCCAGGCGTGCGCACGGCAATCGTAGATCCCGCCGGAACAATCCTTAAGGGTGCAGGCGAGGGAGCGCTGGTGCTGCTCGACTCGTGGCCTGGACAGGCCCGCTCAGTGTACGGCGATCCGCAGCGTTTCATTGACACCTATTTCAAGACGTTTCCCGGCCGCTACTTCACGGGCGACGGCTGCCGGCGTGATGAGGACGGCTACTACTGGATCACCGGGCGGATCGACGACGTGATCAACGTGTCCGGCCATCGCATCGGCACCGCAGAGGTGGAAGCAGCGCTCAACGCCCATCCGAAGGTGGTGGAGAGCGCAGTTGTGGGGTTCCCGCACGACATCAAGGGTCAGGGCATCTATGCCTATGTGACCTTGACCCTTGGCGAGGAGGCGAACGAGGACCTGCGGGCCGAGCTGATCGCATGGGTGCGCAAGGAGATCGGTCCGATCGCGTCGCCAGATCATATCCAGTGGGCGCCGGGACTGCCGAAGACGCGATCAGGCAAGATCATGCGGCGGATCCTGCGCAAGATCGCGGAGAACGACGTGGGCAATCTTGGCGACACCTCCACGCTCGCGGATCCCGCCGTCGTGCAGGATCTCATCGAGACCCGGAAGGGCGCGTAGACGCGATGCCTACGCCATTCTGGATCCTGTCCCGGCTGAGGCGCCTGCGGATCAGCGATCCGTGGATGGAGACATGACGACGAAGGGCCGGACAGACAAACAGACGTTCCGTCGCGGAGTGAGCCCGTCGGCGCAGGCGCATGCGGGTGGCTGACGCCCGTCGGTTTGCGGGCTGGCGGGTGTGTGCGCAATCAGGAAGCCTCGGCTGCAGCTGGCTCGGGTGTGCAGCCCGGCGCTTTGTGACACGAGATCTCGCCGTGAGCCCTGGTCAGGACCCTTCGGGAGACCCAAAGTTATCCACAGGTTCTTTACTGACGCGCATCAACAAGCTGCATCAACCTCCGGTCGAAAAAACGCAAAACCTGGGCAAGGTCACGTCCGCGCTTGAGCACGACGCCAGTGCCTGACACGAGGCGATAGGCCCCCTGCTGAGCGGCAAGCGCCGGGTGCTTTTCGATCCTGTAGGTCGGCGCCTCCGAGGCCCGTCGGAACACGCTGAAAATCGCCGAATCCGTCAATGCGTCAATAGCGTAGTCCCGCCACTCCCCAGCCGCGACCATGCGCCCGTAAAGCCTGAGGATCAGGTCTAGCTCGCGTCTGTTGAACCAAATTCTCGGACTTGGGGTGCGGGCCTGGCCCGCCGCCACACCCCCAGTTGCGCTGCTCACAGGACGCCCGTCGCAGCGTTGGCCAAGCCAAACCAGTCCAACACATCTTTATGGCGAGCAGGCCGCAATTGGGTCCTCCTAAGGGCGCAAACTATGATAAGATCACATCGTCGGTCGGAGGGAGAAGGCGGCGCCGGAAATCACCAGCCCCCCAGCCCCCCGGCATCGTCATAATTTGAACTCCGACCGACACCTCCCCCGCCGATACGTCTCCCGCCGACACCTGCCCTGGCCGACACCTGCCCTGGCCGACACCTGCCCTGGCCGAGACCTGCGCGAAACGACGGTTCCCAAACCGGCGCACCTGGGCCGTTGTCCCGACGCAGCCTTGCCAGAACCGCCTTGCCAGAACCGCCTTGCCAGAACCGGCCTGCCCGAACCGGCGACTATGTCTGTTCTGGCGCGGGTCGTATGATCGCCAGACGAAATCAACAGCGGATCCAACCCAGCAGAACCCTCTCCACAGCATCTTCGGCCCCGGGGCCGATGTGCGCCCGCGGGCCTGTCGTGATCACGCCGTATCTTCTCTCGGTCGCCATCGATTGGGAAGATCTCATGCCAGAACGGCGACGATTTCGCGCGCCCAAGCGCGATTGCATCTTGTCTGGCGATGGCCCGGCGTGATCGCATGGAAAAGCGCGGCTGTGCGGGCGAGATGCGAAAGGACACTGACATGGGAACGCCTGCAGCAGGCAGACTTGCCGGCAAATCCGCTGTGATCACGGGGGCGGCGTCCGGCATAGGGCGGGCGAGCGCGCTTCTGTTTGCCGCCGAGGGCGCACGGGTTTTGGGGGTTGATCTGCCGGGCGAGGGACTGGTCTCGCTGCAGGAACATGGCGTCGTTCCATTCGCACAGAATGTGGCGGCCGATGGCGCAGACGCCGCAATCGTTGGCGCGGCGCTGGAGCGCCACGGCCGACTCGACATTCTGTTCAACAATGCAGGGGTTTCGTCGTCGACACTGGTCCACGACATGAGCGACGTCGAATGGGATCGTGTACTCGGGGTCAATCTGCGCGCCGTGTTTCGTCTGTCTCGCGCGGCCATTCCGCATCTCATCGCCTCGCCGGCAGGACGCATCATCAACACGGCGAGCGTCATGGCGGAGGGCGCGGACTATGGCCTTGCGCATTACTGCGCCTCCAAAGCCGGGGTCGCTGGCCTGACGCGCAGCCTGGCTCTCGAGCTCGGCAAGCACCGGGTCACCGCCAATTACCTGCTGCCGGGGGCGATCCGCACCGGCATGACCGGACCGCTCTGGAGCGCACGTCCGGACGTCGCAGACATCTGGGCCAGGAAGAGCGTGCTGCGCCGGCTGGGTGAGCCGGAGGACCTGGCGCGCGCGGCTCTGTTTCTGGCCTCAGATGACGCGGCGTTCATCACCGGTCACGGGCTGAACGTTGACGGCGGGCTGATGCTGAGAGTGTAGCCGGCCGGCCTGACGTCTCGCACAGGCAACCTGATTGTCGCCCTAGTCTCGCCGCACGAACCGCTTTAGACGAGGGATCTGGACATCCTTTCAGGCGAAAACGGACGCAGCGATGCTTCTCCAGGTCGAGGGCCTGAAAAAGCGCTTTGGACGGCGCAATGCCGTGAACGGCGTGAGTTTCACGCTGGAGGTCGGCGATGTGCTTGGTTTCGTGGGCCCGAACGGGGCCGGCAAGACCACCACGATGCGCATGATCGCAGGCTATCTCGAGCCTGACTACGGCTTCACCCGGGTGTTGAACTTCGACATGTTCCGCCAGACGCGCGACGCCCAGCAGCATCTGGGGTATCTGCCCGAAGGCGCACCGCTGTATGGCGAGATGACGCCATGGGCCTACCTCATCTACGTGGCCGAAGCACGCGGTCTGGAGGGAAAATACGCCCGGTACGCCGCGACCAAGGCGGCCGACAAAGGACGGCTCGGCGCGGCGATCGATCAACCGATCGACACGCTGTCGAAGGGCTATCGCCGCCGGGTGGCTTTTGCAGCAGCGCTGATCCACGACCCAAGCGTTCTTGTGCTCGATGAGCCGACCGACGGACTTGACCCCAATCAGAAGCGCGCCGTGCGCGCGCTTATCGCGGATCTCTCGAAGGAAAAGGCCGTCCTGATCTCAACCCATGCGCTGGAGGAGGTTGAGGCGATGTGCAACCGCGCGATCATCATCGACCGAGGCGTTATCGTGGCGCAAGGCGCGCCAGCGGCGCTGGCTGCGCGGGCCGCCAGCGGGCGCCTCGATGACTATTTTCGCGATGTCACCAAGGCGGAGGACCTGCCATGAAGGGGTTCGCGGCGGTCTATCGCCGAGAGCTGAGCAGCTATTTCGCGACGCCGCTCGCAGCCGTCTTCATCGCGGTCTTCCTGTTTACTTCCTCCGCCCTGGCGATCCAGGCAGGCGGGCTTTTCGAGCAGGGTCGCGCCGACCTGTCGCCGTTTTTCGCATTTCTGCCCTGGATATTCGTGGTGTTTCTGCCGGCGCTCGCCATGCGTCTGTGGTCGGAGGAAATACGCTCCGGGGCGATTGAGACCACGCTGACGACTCCAATCTCGATCGCAAGCGCTGTTGTTGGCAAGTTCGCCGCGGCCTGGACCGTAGCTGGTCTTGCTCTGGCGCTCACCGCACCACTATGGGCGACGATGAACTATCTTGGAAGGCCGGACAATCTGGCGATTGCGGCAGGCTATCTCAGCGCGTTTCTCGCGATGGGCGCCTTTCTGGCGATCGGCTCGGCGATGAGCGCGCTGACCGGCGCACAGGTGATCGCTTTCGTGCTGGGGGTGTTGCTGGCCTTTCTGTTCACCGTAGCCGGCACGCCGATCGTGCTGGGACTGGTGCGCGACATCGCCGGCGTGGGCGTGGCGGAGGCGACGGCGACATTCTCCGTCCTCGACCACTTCGACAGCGGCCGGCGTGGTCTGATCGAAGCGCGCAGCCTGGTGTTTTATGGCAGTTTCATCGCCATGTGGCTGGCCGTCACGGGACTTTTCGTCTCCGCCCGTAAAGGAGGCTAGCCGATGACCCGCCGGTGGTATGCACTCATTTTGACGGCGGCGCTGGTGATCGGTTTTGCAGGCGTTAACCTTGCCGCCTATTCCCTGCTGCGCGGAGTGCGCATTGACCTTACGGACAATCGCGCGTTCACCCTTTCCCAGGCGACGAAGACGACCATAGACGCCCTTGCTGAGCCGATTGACCTGACATTCTATTACTCGCGCGCCATCGCCGCGGAGCGTCCGGAAGTGCGCGCCTACGCAGAGCGCGTGCGTGAGCTTCTGCGCGCCTATGCGGCGCGGGCCAGCGGCAAGATCCGGCTGCGCGAAATCGATCCTAGACCCTACTCCCGAGAGGAAGATCTGGCGATTGCGGCAGGCGTCGAGGGCATCGACACGCGCGGCGAGGACACGCTCTATTTCGGGCTGACCGGCTCCAACGCCGTGGGGGAGACAAACGTCATTCCTGTCTTCATCCCGCACCATGAGCCGTTTCTGGAGTATGAGCTCACACGGATGGTGAGCCGGCTTGATGCGCCACGCACGCCAAAGGTTGCGGTTGTGACAAGCCTGTCGCTTCCCGACACTGCGGGATGGATGTGGGCAGAGCTTACGCGCAACTTTGACGTTACAGTGCTGCCAGCCGACTT
>JBILMQ010000167.1:0-7894 GCA_044375455.1 Caulobacterales bacterium
GCCATGCCCTAGACGGCTGGATGCATCCGGCCGTTTTGATCAATCGTTCGGGCAGGCGCCTGCTCGTCTGGTCACGCCGCGCGCCAAATCCGCCCGCCCTGTCCGCCCGCCAATTCCGCCCGCCAAGTCCGCCCGCCCTGGGGTGTAGGGCGCGCGCTCTCAGCCATCCGGAGCGGTGTGTAAGGGCCCGGCAACCGACCGGGAAATGGCTCCTGCGACCGCTCTGGCCATCCTTCTGTCGCCGGCGCACGCGGCGCGGGCCAAGGCTGGGCCGCGGCGGAGATGCGCCCCACCGCTCCAATACGAGCGCGCCCCTCACTGCGATTTACGCATGCGCACCAAGCGCCGGGATGCGCCCGGATGCGCCTTGGCGAACACGCAGATGACCGGAGCGCGCTGGCGCGCATGCCGTGTAACGCGCTCACAACCCGGTCAGAAATCGAAAATGTCGTCGAGCAGGCTCTTACGCTTCTTCCTTTTGTAGTAGTCATCCTCGTAGCGCCGATCGTGGCGGAGCGCGTCGTCGTCGTGCCTGCGCGTCGAATACGGCGAGTGCTGATAGCCCGGAATTTGGTTTGGAAACTGCGGCGGCGGCGCTGCTGCGGCCGGTTGCGCAGGCGGGGCGGTGGTTTCCCCGCGCGACCGCTCCAGGATCTTGTCCAGTTCCCCGCGATCCAGCCATACGCCGCGGCACTTCGGACAATAGTCGATCTCCACGCCGGCGCGTTCGGTCATTACAAGATCGGTTTCACCGTCCACCGGACATTTCATGACAGGTAGTCCCCTGGTTGCGCCGGCGCGCACCGGCCCGGCCCGGCTCAAGTGGGATGTGGTCGCCATTGCGGCAAGAGCCGGCATCGGTTTTGCCGGCGCAAGTCAGCACCATCAGCCGATAGTCCGCCCGACCCTGGCGCCAATCTGGCTTCAGCGCTATGTCGCGTGCTCGCCCGTCTGAGGTTGCGCCATGTCCAATGCCCCACCCGATCGCTTAAGCGTCGATCCGCAAAGCCCATTTTTCGATGCCGATGTCCTGGCGCGCGGCGTCGGCGTCCGCTTCAAGGGGGTGGAAAAGACCAATGTCGATGAGTATTGCGTCAGCGAGGGCTGGGTTCGGGTCGCCGTCGGCAACGCCAAGACGCGCAACGGCCAGGCGATGACGCTGAAGTTGAATGGCCCAGTTGAGCCGTATTTTCGCAGTTGATGTGCGCCTGCGATGATCGCGCGAAGATTGCACCGCAGGCGCCGCCCGGCGCTGTGAGGCCATCGCCTGCGCGGCTCCTGCCAGCACGTTCAGGTGACCCGGCGACTTGCACTGACACCCCGGTCGCCTGGCCGCGGCGCCCCGCCGTCAGAGGCAAACGCCTGCGCCCGGCCGTGGGCGAGACCCTGCAGGCGGCTGCGTCTCACGACGTCCGGCCTCAAGGCGCCGCTGTGGGCAGGCGAGCCGTGCGTGCCGTGCGTCACGACTGGGAGCTGCTTGCATGTCGGACGCTGGCGCTGTCAGATGCGCTGAGGAGGTTTGCCATGATCAACTCATCTAATCGATGGTCCGGCTCGGCTTTCTGGGGAGCAGCGCGGCCTGGGCTTGCGATCCTCTCGCTTGCCTGGCTCGGCGCAGCAATGGGGCTTTCCGGCTGCCAGAAGCCTGATGCAGCCTCGAAGAACGCCCCGCAGGCTGACAGCGGTCCAAGCCCGAACCTCGACGCCCGCTCATGTCTTGCGCGGGCCAGCGCCGTTTGGACGGGCGCGCGAGGCGCCTACACCATCGATGCAATGACTGACGGTCCCGACTGCCGGAAGGCTGTTGCGACATTGGTCATTCGCGACCCGAGCGGACGCCCGCTTGCTTACACGGCCTATGAAGCGGCCGCGGTGCTTCCGCTCGCGGATAAGGCAGCTCCGGCGCAGATGGAGGCTGCGCTGCGCGACTGGATTTCGTCAGGGGGGCGCAGCGAGACAACGGCGGACCTGCCGGAGTGGAAGGCTGATGCAGCATCGCCTGCTGCAGGCGACGGAGAATTCCCGTTCCTGCCAGAGGGCGACATGGATCGCGCGACCTATGATCGCTGGCGGGGGAAAGCCGCCCCGATGTTTTGCTACATTCAAGGCATGGAGAGCGAGCGCTGTTGGGCTTTTGCAGATGATGACCTCATCCTGCTCGGCGTGCGCACGTTTCCGGGTTAGCCGCCCCAAAGTCCTTCAGCAAGCGAGGCCATCAGCGTCTGCCGGCGCGCAATTTCGCTGAGGTCAAATACCGACCCGGGCGCATCATATCCATACGACGTCCCGAAGGCGCGCAGCGCCTCATCTTGCGCCCAGGCCGCTGGATCCAGGCTTGCGGCCAGAGCGCCTTCACGCGCCAGGACTTCGCATCTCCTGGCCAGCGGCTGGTGCTGGAGCGCGTCGCGCAGCCGCGCCGGGACAAGCGCCAAGCCTCCCAACAGGGTGCGCGCTGCGCGATGGTCGGCTCGGGTGAGAAATGCGCCACAGGCGCCCTCGAAGTCCGCGGGCGCGACCGGCTCCAGCACAAGACCTGCGTAGCGGCCCTGGTCGACCTCGCCGAACGCTTCGCGGTCGGCGAACGCGGAAAGCCGCGCGAGAAGGGGGCGCGCGATGCTCTCGGCCATCGCCTCCAGGCTTGGAGCTCCAGGCGAGAAACCCGTGGGCGCGGCGATCGCCAGGGTCTCGCTGAGAAGTTGGCGGGCCGCATCGGGATCCGCTGTCCTAAGCTCACGCGCCACGCGCTCGAGGAGGCGCTGGGACGCTGGCCCCGCCCGCGTGCGCCCCCGCCATGCGAGCCGCGCCGCCAGCACATCGATGAACCGCAATGCGGCTGCAGTTTTATCGATCTGGGCAGCATAGCCGGCATCGGGATCGTAGGCTGCAATCAGAATGTCGTAAGCCCAGCCAAGCTCCATTGCGCCCACAAGGCTCATTTCCGGCAAAGCGGAATCGAACTCCGACTCCGCCGCTTTCAGGCGCGCGTAGATCTCGGCGTAAAATGGAAAATCGCGGCCCAGGAAACGCGCGAAATCTGCCGGACGAACAAGTCCAAGACGCGCTGCATTCCCCCGCACCCATTGAAACGCCCGCGTGTCGATGTCGCTGCGGTCAGATGTCTTTCGCCCCTGCGGGCTGACGTCTGCGTAGCGCGCCTTCAGCCAGGCTTTCAATCCGTCGTGATCGCGCCCTGGTCCGGCGCGCTGCAGCTGACGCTGGGCCTCGGTCCAGCCCTCCGAGGCCGCGATGCGGGTGTCTTGATCATCGATCTGGCTGAGCGCCCAGCTCTTAAAGAGGTCGGCCGGACCCAACTGAACGCCGCGTCCGTTCATGGTTTCGAAGATGCGATAGGCGTCGTCGTCGCTCTGCGTCCTGATATCGGCCACGACCACCCCATCGAGCAGCCAGCGCGCAAAACCTGCCAGATCGCCTTCTAAGAGGTCGTCTGGGAACAGCGCGTCTATATCGGCATAGCGACCGGCGAGGGCGCGCTGGGTGTCCGTCATGTCGGGCGATTCAAAGCGCTCTCCTGCGCGCAATGCGACAAACACGCTCCGGTAGTCTGGGGTGTCGAACGCAAAAACACCATTTTCGGGTTCAACGAGCCGGGCGATTTCGCCGCCGGGCGCCTCGCCCTGCAGTCGGTGCGCCAGCCACACGAGCAGCAGCACCAGCGTGGTAGTGCGTTGCTGGCCGTCCACCAGATACACCAACTTCTCGCCTGCTGCGTGGGTGACGACCGGACCGAGGAAGTAGGACCGGAGCCCGGTTTCACGATGCGCGTCGTGCGCGCGCGTCAGATCGGCCAGCAGTTGTCCGATTTCGGCCCGGCCCCACACATAGCCGCGCTGATAGATATCGGTGGCGAAGCGCGCGCTTTCAAAGAAGCGCCTCAGGCTCAGCGCGCGCGCCGAAATGCTGGTCTCGCCATCGGTCAATGGGCTTCTCCTGCACAGAGCCGGGGGGGATACGCCGGATTCGCCCTCAGCGGGAGTAGCTAATTCTCTCAGGCTTGGGTGCGGTCTTCAAACCAGCGGTTGAGCCATCCGGCCGCGAGTGCCCCGGCGATCGGAGCGACCCAGAACAGCCAGAGCTGACTGATGGCCCAGCCGCCGGCGAACAATGCTGGCCCGGTCGAGCGGGCCGGATTGACGCTTGTGTTGGTGACCGGGATCGTCACCAGGTGAATGAGTGTAAGGCACAGCCCGATGGCCACTGGCGCGAATCCCGCCGGCGCGCCGGGCGAGGTCGCCGCCAGGATCACGAATACAAAGAAGAAGGTCATGCCGGTTTCGGCAAGCAGGCTGGCCGTCAAGGAATAGCCGCCCGGCGAATGTGCGCCGTAGCCGTTTGCCGCAAAACCGTCAGCCAAGGTGAACCCGGGCGCGCCGCTTGCGATCAGATACAACACACCCGCACCCAGTACGGCCCCGAGAACCTGGGCGGCCACGTATCCGGCGACATCCTGTGGCTCAAAGCGACCGGCCGCGGACAGGCCGATCGTGACTGCCGGGTTGAGATGGCAACCCGAAATCGGACCAATCGCATAGGCCATGGTCAAAACGGTAAGCCCGAAAGCGAGGGACACGCCCAGCAGTCCGATGCCGACCTCAGGAAAAGCTGCGGCGAGGACGGCCGAACCGCAGCCGCCGAGGACCAGCCATGCCGTTCCAAGGCACTCAGCCACGAGTTTCTTACTTATCACCATCGTCACGCTCCCTATCGCTGCCCTATCATGCGCGCGCGACCTCCGCGTGCGAGACTTTGTGGGGTTGTACACTTTGTGTCTGTGCGCGTGCTGTCGCGCCTGAGACTGCGGCGCCGAAGCTCACAAGTATAGCAATCATAATCGCGCACTCCGGCCGCCGTCGATGGCGCGCTCTTCTGACGCGAACTGCGTCGACGCGGGCGAGATGTGGGGAAGGCCGCGGCGAAACCGCGTCTTGGTCGCGTTTCCGTCACGCTCACATTCAATTATGAGGCGATGTGCTGTTGCCGCACGCCTGCGGGAAGAGTCGACTTGGGACTTTCTGGCGAGACCCTAGTGATGCTAAGAGCATCTGACGGGGCTGGGGATGCCCGCGTCGGTTTCTTTTCGAAGGGGGCGGCCGGAAGCGGACTGGGCTGCGCTCTGCGTCTTTACGGCGCAGGAGGCGGTCTATAAGAGTCGCTCGCTTGCGCACGGCGAATGCGTTGGCTTGCGTCGTGAGATGGGAAGGTCTGTTGCGGGCGCGCACGAAGGCAGAGTGCGGCTCGGAAAGGGAAGGGGAGGTTTTATGGCTTTGCAAACGACTCCGGAAGGCGCCGGCGCCGCCGGCGCTCCGGTTGACGCGGCTGCGTCGCAGCCGGTGCTCGATACTGCCGCTCTGGAAGCGCAGAAGGCAGCCGCTGCCGCCGACGCGGCCAAGGACGCGGGGCACGGTCAGGAATTGACCGTTTGGTACATGTTCTCGATCGCGCATCCGATCGTGCAAGGCGTCATGGTCATCCTGGTGCTGATGTCGATTGCCGCGCTCGCATTGCTCTTCGAGAAAGTTTATGTTTTCAGGAAGAACAATCGGCTTGTGAAGGCCTTCCGCGACCAGTTCCGCAAGGCGAAATCGCCTGAGGAAGCTGCCGAGCTCCTTGCCAAGCAGCCCAAAGGGCCGCTCAAGACCCTCTTCGACTCCGGTATGGGCGAAGTCGCCAAAACCAAGGAGATGGGCCTCTACCTGTTGCGTGACGCGCGCGACCATACGCTCGAGCGCGTCCGCTCGGCGATGACGATCAAGCAGAACGAAGTGACCGAAGAACTCTCGGCCATGATGACGTTCCTGGCGTCGGTCGGGTCGAATGCGCCATTCATCGGGCTGTTCGGCACCGTCTTCGGGATCATGAACTCGTTCATCGGGATTGTGAAAACTCAGACCACCTCGCTTGTGTCGGTTGCTCCGGGCATTGCCGAGGCTCTTCTCGCCACCGCAATTGGTCTGGCGGCGGCCATTCCGGCGGTCATGATCTACAATTACTCGGCGCGCCAGATCTCCCGCATCAGCGGTGCGATGGAAGACTTCACCTCCGAGTTCCTGTCTCTCGTGTCTCGCGACATGGACAAGAAAGGCGCCTAACCAATGGGTGCTAAGCTCTCGAGCGGAGGCGGCGGCGGACGTCACGGCCTCGAAATCAGCTCCGAGCCGAATGTTATCCCGTTCATCGACGTGATGCTGGTGCTGCTCATCATTTTTATGGTGGCTGCGCCCATCGCGACGGTGGATGTCGAAGTCGAAATGCCGGATTCCCGCAACATTCCGGGCAAACGCCCACCCAAGCCTACGTATGTGACGCTGCAGCAACTCGAAAATGGTCAGGTTCAAGCCTTCGTGATGAACGATCAGGTGACCATGGACGAGTTGGGAGTGCGCACCATGGAGGCGGTGAAGGTGAATGATCCCACTGCGGATAATCCGTATGATGAGACTATCTACATCCGCGCGGACGGGGTTACGGAGTACCGGAACGTCATGCTTGTGATGAACCGGCTACAGGACTCGGGATTCACCAAGATGGGCCTCATGGCCCTCGATAAGCGACGCTAGGGCAGGGAGGAAGCTCATGGGCGCCAAACTTGCCTCGGGAGGCGGGAAAAAGCGGGGACGCTACAACGCCAACCCGGACCCTAACGTCATCCCGTTCATCGACGTGATGCTCGTCTTGCTGATTATCTTTATGGTGACATCACCGCCGCCGACCACGGAGGTTCGGGTTCAGCTGCCGCCGCCAAATGCGCTGCAGCAGGTGACCGAGAACAAGCCGACCTTTGTCTATCTCCAAAAGACGGGCGATGGCGGTCTTGCCGCGTATGTGGACGAAAAGGAGGTTGCCTTCGAGGATCTTGGTGCGGCCGTGCTTGAGCGCGTTCCGTTCAACAATCCGAATCCGAAGGACGGCAACATTTTCAAAGCGAAGATTTTCGTGCGCGCCGATCAGGGTCTCCAGTATCGGTTCGTGATGGAAGGCTTCGATAAGATCCAGTTGGCGGGCTTTACCGACGTCGGCCTTGTGGCCGAAGACGCGCAAGTCAAGTGAGGGCCTGAACCATGGTCCGTTTCCGTATGATCGCCTTCGCGGCGGCCCTGGCGATCTGGGGTTTCCTGGGATGGGCCTTCATGTCCATTAAGGCGGGCAACGCGCCCGAATGGATTGAAGACTCTATTCTGGTTGAACTCCTGCCGCCGCCGCCGCCGCCGCCGCCGCCGCCACCGCCCCCTCCTCCGAAGGAGCGGTCTCCTCCCCCGCCGATCGTGCAGCGTCAGACGCCGCCGGTGGCCGTTGAAACTCCGCCGGTCTATGTGGAGACACCGGTTGCCGCCGTCGCGCCGCCAGCGCCGGCCATAGCGCCTCCTCCGGCGCCGCCGCCACCGCCCGCGCCGCGGGGACCGACGCGTGGTCCCAAGGAAGTGCGTCCCTTCGACGTTGGCCGGGCCTATCCTCCCTCAGCGTTGCGGCGCAACATTGAAGGCGAGGTTCGCGTCCGTGTGACGATCGGCACCGATGGGGGCGTTGCGAATATCGAGATTCTGTCGGCTGAGCCGCCGGGTTATTTCGAGGAAGCCGTGCAACGGGAAATCCGTCGTATGCGGTGGGAGCCTGCTCTGAATGACGGCGATCCGGTCGAGGGGGCGAAGAACCTTACCATCAAGTTCCGTCTTCAGTAGGTTCGCAACAGGTCTGCGAGAGGGCCGCCGGCTTCCGGCGGCCCTTTTTTGTGTGCGCCTAGCATGGGCGCGACCCTGGAGGAGGAAGTCCTCTCGGGATCCGGTCACGGCGAGCGAAGTGAAACGCAACTGCGGAAGGGCGACTGACCGTGGAGAGAAGGCGTGGCGCGAAGCTGCGGGCGGATGGACAAGAACCGGAT
>JBILMQ010000168.1:0-7877 GCA_044375455.1 Caulobacterales bacterium
TCGGCGAAAACAACAGGCCTTCCAGCGCAACATCGTCCAGGTCCACGGGAACCGGCCAGGTGATGCCCGCGACCTCGGCCCGGCGCACGTACTCCAACGCCGTTGCCGCCGAGACCCCAACCACGCCGGAGATCTCGCGCAGGCTGCACCCGACCGCGTGTTTCAACCGCAACACCTCGCGCACCTGGCGCATCGACTTCCTCCTCGCAGACATCGGCTCACCCAAGATCGGATGCGTCCGGACCACCGTTTCGGATTGGCGTTGCGGGTTCGTTCATAGAGTTCGCGCCGGGATTGGAGGATGGGGGCGTCCTGGCCGCGCCGCCACAGCCCTCGGCGCGGTCCGCGCCGCAATCGCCAGCGCCTTCAAAGTCGGGCCCCACCATCGAGATTGAGGGGCATAGGGTTCAAGTCCGTGTGCGCGCCGGCGCCGAGCCAACATTGGTGGCCGCAATCGTGCGCGCACTCAAAGACGTACCATGATCATCCCGTCCGGCCCGGTGCGGGTGATGCTTGCCATCAAGCCGGTGGATTTTCGCAAAGGCGCCGATGGGCTTGCCGCGCTGGTGAAAGAGGAGATGAAGGCCGATCCGTTTTGCGGCGTGATCTATGTGTTTCGCGCCAAGCGCGCCGATCGTGCATCATTATGCCTCCTCTTTCTCGAAGCCCGGCAGCAAGAGTGTCTTTTCTCGTTGTAAATAAGAGAAATTTCTTGGGCGGCGGGCGACAATCTCCCGCACGCCTGTCTTCACGCCCTCGGTGTCGAGCGCATCGAGTGGCACTTGCCATGGGGCTGCTGGCAATGTCTGGCGCGCCGGTAGGACTCCTGCCTTGATCAACCGATGCACTGAGCTGACGCAGATCCCCAGGCGCGCGGCGGTTTCATCGACGCTGATCGTCGCGGTGCGCGCCGCCGCAGGATCAAAAGCGGGTATTCCTAGGCGCTCGCGCATTTCCTTGACGCGCACGGTCGTCCAAGTTGCGCCATCGGCCGGTTTGCAACGCATGCGGTTCATAGTGATCGCCAATTCGCGATCCTGCGATTCGCCAGCGAGCTTTCTGATCATTTCCACGGCGTTTGGTTGCCGGTCGGCCGGATATCGCCCAGTCTTCACCCTTGCGACGCGCACTTCGGTGTGGCGGCCACCTGTCCAATGCACGATGAGAACCGCCTCATTCGTTGCCTCATCAAGATCGACGATGACTTCGTGGATGATGATGTGGGCCAAGCTTGCGGGCGTCGATGAACAGGATCTAGCCGCGCCGGTCGCGGAACTTCCTGTTCTTCTTGACCCGCGCCAGGAACCACAGGCAGGCGGGAACTTGCGTAGAGTGGAAGAGCTGGCGGGGCAGCGCGATCATGCAATCGATCACGTTCTTCTCGATCATCGCCTTGCGGATATCGCCCTCGCCAGACTGGCTGGATGACATCGAGCCATTGGCCAGCACCACGCCCGCGACCCGGCAGGACATCGCCGACGGCGCCGTGAAGGGGCTGATGCTGCGCGTCGGCCCGCGCGGCACGCCAAGCTGGACTCTGCGCTATGCGATCACTGGCAAGGGCGGCGTCACCGCCCGCGGCAAGGGCCTGGCGAGCCGCAAGTTCTACCGCATCAGCCTGGGCGACTATCCGGCGCTCTCCATCCGCGATGCGCGGGCGCGCGCCTCGGCCATCCTGGCGCAGGCCGCGCGCGGCGAAGATCCGATTGCGCAACTGGAGGAGCAAGCCACCGTCCGCAAAGGCTCTGTCGCTGAGCTCGCCGAAGAGTTTCTGAACACGCATGTGCGCGGCAAGCTGCGCAGCGCCCGCAACGCCGAATGGATCGTGCGCGATTACATCGTGCCGCGCCTCGGCGAGAAGGCGCCGCAGAAGGTGCGCCGGCTCGATATCGTCGCGGTGCTGGACGATCTGGCGCGCCACGCCACGCCCACCGCCGCGCTTGATACGCGCAAATGGCTGTCGATCTTCTTCTCCTGGGCGCTGGAGAAAGGCCATGTTGAGGCGAACCCCGTGCTCGGCGTGAAGCCGCCGCTGAAAGCGAAATCGCGCGAGCGTGTGCTCTCGATCGATGAGGCCCGCGCCGTCTGGAAAGCCGCGTCGGCGGAGCCTTATCCGTCCGGCACGCTCGCTTGCCTCTTGATGCTGACCGCCGCACGCCTGCGCGAGATCGCCCACGCGCGCGTCAACTGGCTCGATCGGCGCAATGCCTGCCTGGAAATCCCCGGCGAGGCCTACAAGACCGGCGATCCCACAATCATCCCGCTGGTGCCGCAGGCGATGGCGTTGATCGACGCGATGCCGCACGCGCGGAACGGCGAATATCTGATCTTCTCGAACTATGGCCGCCGGCCGGTGTGGACGGTGACGCCGGAAGCGCTCGCCCGCATCCGCACCGCCGCCGAAGAAGCGATTGGCCGCCCCATCGAGCATTGGACGCTGCACGACCTGCGCCGCACGGTCGCCACGCACATGGCGCGGCTTGGGGTCGATGATATCGTGGTCGAGCGCGTGCTCGGCCACCGCGTCGGCGGCGTGAAGGCGGTGTACAATCGCTATCGCTACATCGACGAAAAGCGCGCCGCGCTGGCGCTGTGGGCAAAGGAATTGTTGGGAGGCGGATGATCGCCCGCTTCGGTTCATTGCGTCAGAACAGGTCGAGTTGGCGGGCGTCCTCGATAGATCGAGATCCATTGCGCGACTGCCGCTTTGCGAAGGCCGGCGCAGATGCGCTTTTCTCAACCGTCGCCGGTTGATCGGCATGCGCCACCCTTGGTTCTGTTGTCTGCGCGGGCGCCACATTCGGCGTTGCCTCTTCCGGCGCCGAACTGCCGCCAGGTCTCGCCCGCGCCGCCATCCAAGCCCGCACCTCCGCCGCGCGAAACAGATTGATCTTCCCGCCCGGCTTGATCCCCACCGGGAACGCCTTGGTCGGATGCGCGCGCAAATCCCACAAGGCGCGCTTGCTGAGCTTCAAGTGCGCGCAGACCATCTCTGTCGTCCACCACTCGTCATCAATCGCCGAAGTCATCGCTGCCTCCAGCATCATCATGGGCTTCATTGCGGGAAGGCGGGAGTTGCCTCACGGCGCCGACGTGTTCCGCGGCATTCCGGTCTGCCTCTTCTAATTTATGATTTCAGGCCGTTAACCAATTCACCGCACAAGTAGGCCAAGCTTCGGCTCGCGAACATGTCGACGAATTGCCGTTTCGTCGACAGATCTGGGTCCATATGTCTACGGCTTCGACATGTCAGAGCCTGTATGTCGATGAATCGCGGCTTGATCGACATGTCTATAGCCATATGTCGACTACATCGACATGCGGGAGCCAATGTGTCGACGAATCTCGATTTCGTCGACATATTCTGTGGACATGTCGACCAGATCGACATATCCATACCTTTATGTCGAAAATTCCCCGATTCGCCGACATATGAAGCTCGACCCCCTACGGCCGCACAACGCCCTGCCACCACTGCCGCCGGCGGTGGACATCGAGTCCAAGGCGATCCTCAAGGCCTGCATCGGCGCGCGCACAGCCCTGGCGGAGCTCAAGGGCACCGGCGATCTAATCCCGAACCAGGCGGTTCTGATTAACACCATCCCCATTCTGGAGGCCCAAGCCAGCTCAGAAATCGAGAACATTGTCACGACCACCGACAGGCTGTTTCGCCTCGTCAGCGATCCCAAGGGCCAAGCCGATTTGGCGACCAAAGAAGCTCTCCGGTATCGTGTTGCGCTGAACTCAGGCTTTCACGCAATCGCCAAACGGCCGATAACCACCGGTCTCGCGGTCGAACTCTGCAGCATCATCAAAGGCGTCGACATGGACATCCGCGCCACGCCCGGCACAGCGCTTCGCAACGATGTGACAGGCGAGACCATCTACACACCGCCCGAAGGCGAACAGCGTCTGCGAGAAATGCTCGCCAATTGGGAGCGCTTCATACACGAGGCCGAAAACATCGATCCGCTCATTCGAATGGCGGTGATGCACTATCAATTCGAGGCGATTCATCCGTTTACCGACGGGAACGGGCGAACTGGGCGCGTGCTCAACATCCTTTACCTTGTCGAAAAGGGGCTTCTCTCGCTGCCGGTGCTGTACCTGAGCCGCTATATCATCAACCACAAGGCCGACTATTATCGCTTGCTTCGCGAAGTCACGGAATCGCAGCGATGGGAAGAGTGGATCATGTACATGTTGACTGCTGTCGAGCAAACGGCCACTTGGACAACAGCCAAAATACGCGCAATCCGCGATCTAGTGGATCGAACCGCCGACCGCATGCGCCGCGATGCAGAACCCGTGTACTCCCGCGAACTGTGCGATCTGATTTTCAACCAACCCTATGTGCGCGTTTCCAGTGTTGTTGAGGCCAAGATCGCACAACGCGAAACAGCCTCAAGGCGATTGCGCGCGCTGGCCGCGGCGGGCTTTCTTGAAGAAATGAAGGTCGGGCGCGAAAAACTGTTCCTGAACAAGCCATTTCTCGCCTTGTTGGGTGGAAGGGATTAGGTCGTCCGCCTCCCCAAGTGAAAGGAGGTTCTATCATGAGCAAAACGCTTGATTCCGATAACCGTCCGCTCACGGATGCGGACCTCAAGCGCATGAAGCGCACGCCGCAGGTGAAGATCATTCGCCGGGCGCTCAAGCTCACGCAGGAAGAATTCGCGGCGCAGTTTCACATTCCTATCGGAACGCTGCGCGACTGGGAGCAGGACCGAAACGCGCCCGACAAGGCGGCACAGGCTTATCTGCGTGTGATCGCCAAAGATCCCGATGCGGTGTCAACGGCGCCCGAAAATAGGGCCACGTGGCGTTCGAAAAAGGGGCCAGGCGGCGCCCGAAAAGTACGCCACTGGTTGTCACTGTGCACACATGGAAAGGGCCCCCGCGGGGGCCCTTTCCATGTGCGGCGCCGGTTTAGGCGGAGTCAGGCGTTAAGGATTTCGCCGGTTTCCGGGTCGATGGTTTCGGCCGTTTCGGCGGGCTGTCCGGCGCGGCGTTTCCGGGCGGATGAGGTCTTCAATCGATAGCTTTCGCCGTTCATTTCCAAAATGTGGACATGGTGGGTGAGCCGCCAACGGTCTTTTGGCTCGCAGCGCGCCGGTGAGGCGCTCGGAGCCGAAGACGCTGGTCCAGTCCTCGAAGGGCAAATTGGATGTGATGATCGTGGCGCCGCGCTCATAGCGTTGGCTGAAAATGTCGAAGAGCAATTCCGCCCCGGTCTGCGATAAGGGCGCACAGCCAAGCTCATCCACGATCAGGAGCTGCACGCCGGCCGATGTTTGCTGCAGCCGCAGGAGACGGCGTTCGTCTCGCGCTTCCATCAATTGGGAGGCCAGGGACGCTGCGGTGATGAAAGCGACGGAGAAGCCCCGCTGACAAGCCGCAAGCCCCAAAGCGAGCGCGATGTGCGTCTTGCCTGTGCCGCTGTTGCCAAGCGCGATGATGTTTTCACGGGCGACGACGAATTCGCAGCGCGCCAACTCCAGCACCATCGGCTTGTTGAGCGCCGGCAGCGCCATGAAATCGAAGGTGTCCAACGATTTCACCGCGGGACATTTCGCCGCCCGAATGCGCCGCTCCACCATGCGCCTTTCGCGGTCTATCAGCTCAAGCTCAGCCAAGCGCAGCAGATAGCGCGGATGATCGAGCCCTTCTTTCGCGGCTTCCTTGGCGACCTTGTCATATTCGCGCTGAAAGGTCGGCAGCTTCAGCCGGCGCAGATGATGCGCCAGCAGGATCTGCGACGTGTCGCAGGCAGCGGCAGTTTTCATCACGCAGCACTCCGAGCCATCAATGCCATGTAATCGGCGGCCTTGGTGGTGCGCACATCAGTGCGCGGGAGAAACGGGTATTGGTCCAGGCTCAGGGCTGGCGCGCGCTTTTCGACCTTCGCCACGGCGAGTTGTTTTACCGCATCAAAGCCGATGACATTGAGCCGGATCGCATCTTCGATGGCGGCGGCGACGATCGGGATCTGGAAGATCTCCAAAAGCCGCAACACCTGAATGTATTCGCGTCGCCCTTTGGTCTTCATCCGCGCTTCGATGAGCCTACGCATGTCAGCGAAGCACGCCGGCAGATCCCAGCCCTGCAAGGCTTTTGCCTGGTCCAGCGCGCCAGGCTTCTGCTCGATCAGCGCCAGATAGTGGAGCGGATCGGCGATGAAATCGCCGCTGTCATAGGAGCGCGGCTGATCGGCGATGATCTCACCTTCGCTCGTGATAACGACACGATCGACGAAGCCTTTGACCATCACCTCGCGATGTGCAAAGCGTGTCGGCACAGAGTAATCGTTGCTGCGATAGCGTACCAGCGATGTGGACGAGACGCGGCCCGGCCGCTTTTCGCAGGACTCAAACGTGCCGACAGGCGTCTCGCGAAGCGCCGCCGCATCCGCGCTCATCCGGGCGCCGATGGTTTCCTTGGCGCCGGCGACAGTGTCGCCTTGGCGCTGGATGCACCGCTCCAGAAGGCGCGCATTCAGTTCATCAATCGACTGCGCCTCCGGGATCGGTGTCATGAAATTGCGCCGGGCATATTTGACCAAGCCTTCGACTTTTCCTTTGTCATTGCCCTTTCCGGGGCGGCCAAAGCGCGCATCGAACAAGAAGTGGCTTTTCAGCCCCGTGAACGCCAGCGTCGGCACGCGCTCGCCGTCGCCGGTGATGCGCGCCACCGCGATCTTGGTATTGTCGTACAAGATCGAGCGCGGCACACCGCCGAAGAAGGCGAACGCGCTGACATGGCCATCGAGAAACGCTTCGGTCGTCTCGGCTGGCTTCAGCGCGAGCGCGCCACCGGTTCGAGCGCCGCGCTGAAGGCCTTCACAAAACAAGCGTCCGAGTGCGGAAGAGCCATGCAGAAGAAATGCGCTTTGCGTCGCACGCCGGCGATGATGACATGCGCCTCGCCGAAATCGGCCTGCGCATGACCGGGCGGGTGCGCCAAAGGCACAAACGCCTCCTTCAGGCGCCGGCCGCGCTCACGCACGACCTCTTTGACCCGATCATAGCCGCCCTGATAGCCGTTCGCCGATCGCTCGAACCCGTGGCGCGATCGGCTCACCATCACGCAGCCGCTCCCAGATGCGCTTGGCCGTATGGCGCTGCTTGGGCGGCGCATTGATGTCGGCCGCGAGAATAGCGTCGATGACGCCCAGGAACGGCCCGAGCTTAGGCTTGGCCCGCGGCGCCTCAAGCCGATAGCCAGGCGGCGCCGAAAACGCCAGGCACTTGTCAACTGTCTTGCGGTCAATTCCGAACAACCGCGCAGCCGCCCGCCGACTGCCGCCCTCGATCACCACGTAACGGCGAACGGATTCGTAAACGTCCTTGTCCTTCATCCCGGCGCCGCCTCCCGTGACCGGCAGGCTGGCGACCATAGATGTGGCTGGTTTTTGGACCGCCACGCACCGTTAACAAACGGCGCCTCTATGGCCCATTATTGGGGCGCCGCGTACACTTGGCAGCGGCGCCCGGGCCGTGGCCGATGGCTTGCCGCAATCTTGATCGGCGTTGGCCCCGCAAGTCCGGGCAATACGGCTCAGTGCTGAGCCGCGGCCCCGGGTGGGCGACTAACGCGCTTCCGGCGGCGCTCGCACTCTTTCCCAGGCTTTCCCAGCGTTTCCCCGTGACCCGGCCCTCCCAGGGTTCAGCCGACCACGGGAGATCATCCCCCAACCTGGTACCCAGCCCGCCCAGGCTTTCCCAGCGATGCCTGCCGTTTCAATTTTTTTGGTACCCATGTGGTACCCAGGCGTTTTCTTCGAACCGGTCGACCTCGAGAAAACCCTTGGGGGACATGGAGCGGGCGAGGCGATTCGAACGCCCGACCCTCACCTTGGCAGTAACTGGTGCGACGACCCA
>JBILMQ010000169.1:0-7830 GCA_044375455.1 Caulobacterales bacterium
GCACGGTCGGGTGGAGCCGCCATCCTGGTGGCGTTCGCACCGCTGGCGCAGATCGATCGACCGGGGAGCGTGATCGCGCATTCATTGATGCAAATGGCTTCTGGCTCGAACTGCGAACGTCGACATCCCCCGGGCCTGGCGCGGATATCCTCAAGCTGAGGGGCAGCGGTTACATCTCGGAACTCGCGTTCCAATCCCGCAAGTATGATGAGGCGCTTGCTGCAATGCAGGCCCGGGGCGTCGCATTGGACGCCATCAATGAGATCCGACTGGGGAGTGGCCGGGCAATCGGTCAGGGAGCGAGCAGCGGCGCTGGGACGATGGACCAAGGGCCGCGCATCGCGAGGTTTCCCAGCGAGTGGACGCGTGGAACTGGCATAGCGCTGATCGAATATCGCCCGCACGCCAGCAGGGATGCGTTGACGCTTCGGGATGGTGCACAACGTCGCATGGGGCGAGCGCCAAATTCGCCAAGGCTGGACCGCATCGCAATCATCGTGGCGGATGCAGAGCGCTCGGCCCGGTTTTATACAGATGTGCTCGGATTGAAGAGGCATCCGGAGACCTTCAATCTTGATGGCGGGACAAACGCTCAGTCAGGTGGAATGCAGGTCGTCTTCATAGATGCTCGGGGCATTTGGCTCGCCCTTGTTCAGCCGGTCGGACCAGGCCCGTTGATGGATTACCTGACAGAGAAGGGCGATGGCTTCGTCGCTGAGCTCATCGCCGAGGTCGATGATCTGGGGCGCTTCTATGATGATATGAAAGCAAGGGGGATTCAGTTGGTCGACACCAGCGGCGCGCCAGTCGACGATACACAGAAAGCGCACGTTTTGGCGCCCTACGGTGACAGAATTGCTTATCTTCCTACCTCTGTCAGCCACGGTATCGTGATAGAGATTTCACAACGAGGTCCGACGGAAACCAGCCTCATCCACAAGCGTGACGCCTGGAAGCACTGACGTGATGCGAAGCTGATCTTCGTGCTCGACATGTGACGAATTGCGGTAGCTAAATCACGGTCAAAAAGGATCACAAGATGATCGAAGGCATTAGCTGACAGAGGGGCTGCGTGCCGACCACACTGTCGCTCGAGGCGCGCAGACGGGCTGTGCGGGCCTGCTGTGAGGCTGTCGTCCCTGGAACTGCGCCGTGTCGCGTCTCTCGATCGCGCAGACGGCCTGGGCTTACTGAAAGCTGGGGGCGCACCAATCACATCGCGCAGTCGGCGCCGGGCAGGAGCAGTCATGGGCCAGCAATCAAACCTGAAATCTATCCCAGCGGTGCAATTTACGTACGTGCCTGCCAGCGCAAGTCCCAAAGCGACAGCAGCGTCAGATCTCTTTGCGCAAATAAGGCCATCTCCGACAGTCCGTCACTGGCAGGCTTTGAGGTCGGCGCCGGAATAGGTCTTGAGGATCTTGCCGTATGGCAGGTCTGCATTGAACCGCGCATAGGTAAACCGTGTCACCTCGTGAACAGGGAAGCTGACATCCGATCCCGGAGACAGCGCGAAGCTTCCCCGACCCGTATAGACTTCCGCCTTGCCGTCTGAGCCAATCAGCGGATTAGCTGAAAACAAAACAGATATCAGTTGAGCGAGAGAAGGTTGCGGGCTGCCTGCAGGATCCGGCACAATCTTGAGACAGATCAACGGAAGACCAGCCATAAAATCTGGCGGATGATTCGTCTGGGGTCGAATGATCGCCCGCAATGCCCCATCACCGGGGCGGACATCCATGGCCGCTTCGACTGATCCGTCATTGTGGTGCAGAAGTTCGATTCGATGGGCCCGCTTCTTGCCGAAGCCCCATACTTCCCGTCCGACGATCTGCGAGTTTTCCCCTGTTACGTACACGCCAGGCACATACGCATGCAGTTCACCCTGCCAATTGCAGAGTATGCCGATATAGACCTCGCTGTACGGACCGAGCGTAGTCCAATGGTTGGTCTCAATGACCATAAAGGCGCTGACCGGCTCGATCAGCTCCAACTCGGCGGGCAGAATGGACAGTGCTGCGTGTTCGTCGGTCATGAACTCAACCATGACCATTTCGGTATCGCGATAATACCAAGGCCCCTCGTGAGACAGGGAGTTGTGAGCAGGCATGAATCGGCCCCACTGCGCGGGCGTGAGCTTTCCGAATTTTGCCATGAGTCCGATCTCCAATGCCTGACATGCGAGTTCAGCGAAATACTAGGCCATTGAAATGTTTTGTCCAGTGTCGTTCAGTCAGCATCGTCACAGATGCGCACGAGGCATTTGCCAAAGCTCGAGCCGTCAAAAAGCGCAGCAAGCGCCTGGGGGGCGGCCTCAAGGCCATCGAACACCATTTCTCGGAACGTCAGGCGGCCAGCCGCGCGCCACTCGATCATGTCGGCCAGGAAGCGCTCATAGCTGTCCAGATAATCCATAAACTTGTAAGCCTTGATCGTCAGAAAACGGTCAAGAACGAATTCGAGATTCGCAATGGGCGCCGCGCGCCCGCCTTGACTGTACAGGCTTACAAAACCTGCGACATAGATCGCCCCAGACTCCCGCATCAGCGGCAGGCATGCAGAAAGATGTTCGGGACTCGCGTTTTCGAGGACGTAGTCAATACCGTCAGGACACGCGTGAGCGAGCGCTGCGCTGAGGTCCGTGCACTTGTAGTCGAAAGCCACATCCGCTTTCGCTACCTCCGAAAGCCACGCGACCTTGTGGGGCGATCCTGCAGACGTCACGACGCGCAAACCAAAAATCTTTGCGATTTGGCAGGCGACCGAACCGACTGCGCCGGCGCCGCTGGAGATGACGATGGTGTTGCCCTCCTTGGCCTGCACGAGGCGCGTCAGGGCCGCGTATCCTGTGAAAGCCGCAATGCCCAGAAGACCGCAGAAATCCTTCGGCGTTGCTCCTTCTGCACGACGAATGACGACCGCTGTGTTGCTCGACAGGTAGGGCGTGAATGGATCGCCATTTGAAATGAAATGCTCTTGCCAGCCCGACATGCTCTCGACCAGATCGCCCTCCTTGAACCCGGAATTGCGCGACGCGATGACGCGCCCGACGCTCGGTCCGTTCAGGGCGGATTCGATCGGCCACGGGTCTAGGTCCTTTGCATCCTCATCCATGTTTCGTCGCATATACGGGTCTACGGACATCCATAGGTTGCGCACAAGGAGTTCGCCCGGGGCCAAAGGAGGGAGCGGTGTTTCGACAAGCCGAAAGTCATCAGGAGACGGCGCACCGCCCGCCCGACGGATGAGGTGAATCTGGCGAGTTGACGTTGGCAGCATCACGGCTCTTCCCAAGTAAAAGGGATCGGTTGCATTGTGCTCGGCTGAAAGGAAAATTCATCGTGGACCACGCGCACTTTACCGACCAGCGCCCGCGTGAGCGTGGGGTCGCAGAACTCGGCCTCCTGCCGTAGCCAAGCGTCGGATCCCAAAGCGGAACAGGCGTTTGCAAGTGCGCGTCGCGATTCAAACCAAAGCTCTATTACGGCGTCAATATCAACCACTCCAGCCTCGTCGAAAGGGTAGGGATCGCAGAGGCGATGGGTGATCGTTGCTTTGCACAAAGGTGCGCCGAGCGCTTGGCTCAGGCGCCGCGCGTAGGCGCTCGCCTGGGGATGGAAAGTCGCGCGATCAATGCTGTTTTTGCGCATGAGGCAGATGTAGAGTTTCACGCGGCCTTCTTCCGGCCAATCGAGCGGAGCGTCGAGAACCGGTTCCTCTTTTCCAACAATGATCCGGACCCGACCATCTTGTGCAATAAATCGAGGCTCATCAGGCTGTACAAGATCAGCATACCAAGGATGGGCAAGCCAGTTTTTGGTGTCGGTCAGCGAGTTCACCCAAACTTCCGCGCCCCCCTCCCAGTCCGTAGTTTGGCGAAGCCGCGCGGGAAGTTCTGGGATCTCGTCCGTAAAGCGATGGCTGCTGTTGTACTTGCGCATGAACTGCGCAAATGGTGTTGCATTCATCACATTCGGCGAGTGATGCCGCTGCCAGTACAGGTGAAAAGCGCGATGCGACATGGTCGCAATCCGTACCGGAAACTCGATGAATTTGATAATCCCATCATGGGTTTCCCACGGACGCGTCTCGTGACGTTCCGGATCAACCCAGGGGCCTGGTCGTAGTGTCATGACGTGCCTCCCTTGACCGTTGGACATCAATTCAGCCAAGCCGGCCGGCGTTGCGGCCGCCATCGACCAGCAGGCAGTGGCCGTTTACATAGCTTGCGTCGTCCGAGACAAGAAATGCGGCGACCGACGCGATTTCGTCGGGCTCTGCAAACCGCTGCAGCGGAATTCCGCTTTCAGCAGCGCGTCGGGCCGTGTCATCCGTCCAGATGGCGCGCGTCATTTCAGTGCGCACGTATCCGGGCGCGATGGAATTTATGCGCACCCCCGAGCCGCTGGTCTCGCGCGTCGCGTAGGCGACGAGCCGGTTCAGCCCGATTTTCGAGATGCCGTATGGACACTCGCCTGCAATAACGTCAAACGCACTGTCCGAGGACACGTGAACGATGGCGCCGCTTCCGGCCGCGATCATTCCAGGCAGGAGGGCGCGCGTCAAACGTAGCGCCCCCCCGAAATTGACCCTCCAAATCTCTTCCCATTGCGAATGCCCGCTATCAAGAACGGGCAAATCGGCAGCATAGAGCCCGATTGCGTTCACCGCTGCGTGGATGCGAGGCGCGCTTGCGGAGATCCTGGCAAAACCCGCGCCAGCAGCCTCAGCGTCTGCGACATCGAACGTTTCTATGGCGATGACTCGAGAGTTTCCAATTTCTGCGGACAAGGCGATCAGAGCGGGCTGGCCTCGGGGATGATCGCACAGAATCAGTCGCGCGCCGTCTCGCGCAAGGCGGCGCGCTGTTGCGGCTCCTATGCCGCCAGCAGCGCCCGCAACGACAATGACCCGCTCCTGCAACCAGCCCATCGCTAGAGGCTTGCAGGCTGCGCAGCGCCGAATGCGGCAGGGTTTCTACAAATCTCGGGCGCGGAGGGGCGGATCTGTCCATCGGCAACGTTCATGTCGGCCCTAATACTGCGTTGGCGCGGCCAACATGCACAGCAACAACATCATAGGCCGGTGGACTACAATCGGCAAGTCGGTAAGGCGATGTCCCGCTAATCAAGAATGAGACTGGTAATGACAGCTTTAACTTCGCTTTCGAGCGCCCGCACCTCGGGGTTATCCTGATTATCCCAAGCAAGTTGGATGGCAAAACCGTCGAGGAACAGCCGCACCATCTGTGCGACATGGGCGACGCGTTCATTCGAAAGCCCTGGGGCGAGCGCAAGGATCTCTTCCATCAGTTCCCTGTCGTAGCGCAGGTTCAATTCGCGCAGGATGTTGGCGAGAGCCGGGCTCTCATCCGCCAAGCCAATCAACATCCGCCACAGGCGGGTCGAATCGCTTCGCAATTGTGCAAAGCCCGCGTCGATTATTGCGGCGATCTTGCCGCGCTTGCTGGAGGCGCGCCGGCTCGCGGCATGCAAAGAGTCCGTATACTTGAGTATTTCCTGATCAAAGACGGCAACCAAAAGATCCTCTTTCGTTTGAAAGTAATACTGAAGGTTGCCGTGCGTGATGCCCAGTTGGTCCGCAACATCGCGCAGCACCAAGCCGGACATGCCGCGAGAGATAAGCATTTCGCGCGCCGTGTCGATGATGGTTTGCCGTCGTTCGCGTCCCTTGCGGCGCGCCGGTAGGGCGCCGCTGGTTCCGCTTGGGTCTTCTTTCACCATCTCACTCCGCTTTGTGCGCGATTTCGTCATGCCGGATCTACCTCACATCACTCAATTCAGTTGACATAATATAGGCCAGAGGCCTAAACGAAGTTTGTCGGGAGGGTCGCTCATGGGGCGCTCAGAAACCATCGGGTCGCAGACGCCCGCAGACAACATCCTATCCGTATCGGCCGCGCTCATCGCCTCTGTCATCGGCGCCCTGTTCTATAATGTTCTTCCACTTTACCTCGGCGCTGCGGCCGATACCAAGATGTTAACGAGCGCCCAGATCGGCTTTTTGGGCGCCGCGTTCTTCTTGGGTTTCAATTTCGCAGGCGCGAGCGCCTTTCTATGGGTTCGCATTTGGGCCTGGCGCACGGTTTCATGTGTCGCTGTTCCGATCGGCTTGCTTGCGCTGATCGCGAGCGCCATCACACCCGCCTATGTCGTCCTTCTTGCGCTGACCGCCATCAGCGGGGCCGCGTTTGGTGCGATGTTCTCAATCGCGGGCGTCGCGCTTGGCGACACCTATCGGCCGACGCGATGGTATGGCGTGAAGACGGCAATTGAGTCGCTGGTTGGCGCTGCCTTGATGATCATTCTGACATCGTCGCTCAGTCCATGGTCCGGCTTTGGTGAAACAGTCGGCGGTATGGTTGTGCTCGTTGTGCTGTTGTCGCCCATGCTCTTCTTTCTGCCTGCACAGCGCCAAACGGCCCCCCCCGGCAAAACAGCGACAAAAGACAACGTTTCGGCGCCAGGCGGTCAGCGGCGCGTGCTGTGTGCGCTTGGCGTGGTTCTTGTGTTTTTTGCCGGCAATTCAGGTATCTGGGCCTTTTCAGAGAGATTGGGAGCGACGTCCGGCTTCGACCCTGCCTCCATCGGTGCGCTGCTCTCACTGACCCTGGTGTGCGGCGTTTGCGGTTCGCTTGCCGTGGCTGCATGGGGCGCGCGCGTCAACACCTTCCTTGGTGTGGCCTGCGCCTGCGGCGCAGTTGTCTTCGCACTCGTGATCCTCGGCCTGCACCTTGGGTTTTCCGGCTATGCCGTCGGGCTGTGCCTGTACATGGTTGGATGGTCAGCCGGAGTTCCGCTCGCGTTTGCCGAAGTCGCCAGACTCGATCCGGATGGTCGCTACACGGCGCTTGCCACACCCGCGCTCGGCCTGGGATCGATGGCTGGGCCCGCGATTGTCGGCGTCTTGTTCGGCGAGGGGCATCACACCGGACCGGTCATCGTCTTTGGCGTTTGCTGCATGGTGTCTACCTGCGTGCTTGCCGCCGCCGCCAGTCCAAAGGACCTCGCGGCCCTCCTGAGAGGGCGTGCCGGGAGCAAGGCGGCATGAGTGCCGAAATCGCAGCGCTGAGCCGACGTGTGGTCGCCGCCTATGAGGCTGCGACCCCAGCGTCACGGGCATTCTTTGAGCGCGCGCGTGCGGTTTTGCCGGGTGGTGTCTCAGGCAACCTCCGGCACTTCAAGCCTTATCCGCTCTACACGCGTGCAGCCGCCGGGGCGCAGATCACGGATCTGGACGGGCGCGACGTTCTTGACTGCTTCTTGTGCAATGGCCCAATGTTGCTGGGACACCGCGATGCACGCATTGAAGAGGCGATCGCCCAGGCGCAGGGCTTCGGATCGCTCGCGCTTAATCCTGCGCTTTTGGTAGATTGCGCCGAGCGCGTGTGCGCGATGTCGCCATGCGCGGAACAAGTGCGTTTTCTCAACAGTGGCACAGAGGCGGTACTTGCCGCCCTGCGCATAAGTCGCGCCTATACCCGGCGATCGCGCGTCCTGAAGTTTTTCGGGCACTACCACGGCCAGGGCGATCAGATGCTTGTCGGCGCCGGGCCGAGCCGGATACCGCTTGGTGCTGGCGTGTCGTCATCCGCGCTGCAGGACACGGTCACGGCGTCGTATGGCGATCTCGAGGCAGTTCAGTGCGTCCTTGCAAAAGGCGATATCGCGGCTGTGATCCTGGATCCGGCGATGCACTCCGGGGGTCTTTGGGGGTCATCTCGCGCGTTCCTGACGGCGCTGCGTGAGGCCGCCACCGCAGCCGGCTCAGTTCTGATTTTCGACGAAGTAATCACCGGTTTTCGCCTGG
>JBILMQ010000170.1:0-7822 GCA_044375455.1 Caulobacterales bacterium
CCAGCGCGGGCGCAGGCGGCGGGCAAGGGCGGGGTGCTGCCTCGCTCAGACGCCGCCTGTCTTCGCCCACCGGATGCCGCGACGAAGCAATTCATAGAACTCTGGACGTTCCCAGCTGCCACGCTCAACAACTGGATAATAGTCCATCATCGGCGCCATATCATGGTGCCCGCGGCAGTGGCCGAGCGTCAGATAGGTCACGCAGCCTGCGCCCTGCGGCTTCATATACATGACCAGATGTTTCTGACCGATCGGCCAATCGTCCTCAACAAAGCCCGTGCCGGGGCCGGTGTTGAAGCAGTGTAGCAACTCTTTGAGGTCGCCGTGATAAACTGACTGATAGAGTTCATCAGACGTCTGGAACTCCGGAACGTCTTTCACCAGCGGATGCTCGGGATCCGACACGTGCACCGTGTATGGCCCGATCGGCGGATGGGCGATGAACTGGCTGCCGAGAGTCTCCATCAGGATGGGGGCCTCGCGCGGGCTTGTCACCTTGCCCTCGGCGGTGAAGCGCAGAATGGAGTTCGTTCCGTGCAGGGCGAACCAGCGTCCGCCGCCGCGCACCCAGTCGCGCAGACGCGTCTGGATTTCCTCCGGCGGCGTCACGTCGCAGGTATAGGTGATCAGGAAGTCTGCCTTCTCGATGTCCTCGATGCGGCGATAATCGCTATCCACGTCAACGCGGATGTCGGGATGCTCGGCGAGCAGCTTCAGGATCTCAAGCCGGGCGTAGTTGATGTCGTGGAATCTGCCCCCCGCGACCAGGAACGCTTTTACCGCCCGCGGATGGGTTGCTGTCTGGTCGCTCATGATGGGCCCCTTGCACGCAGCGGCAAGGCGGCCAGATCGCGCCCTGCCCGCCGTCTGGCTTTCCTCAGTATTGCACGCGCTTGGTGAAGCCGCCGTCGACCACCACGTTGCAGCCAGTGATGTAGCGGGCAGCGGGCGACACCAGGAAGGCGACGGCGTTGGCCACATCCTGGGCCGCGCCCATGCGTCCCATCGGAATGCCGGCAAGGGTCGCTTTGTAGAAGTCGCCCATGTGGTCCTTGATGAAGTTCCAGGATCCGCCTTCAATATAGACCGGGCCCGGTGAGACGCAGTTCACGTTGATCTGGTCCTTGGCGAGCGCCTGACTTTGCATTTTGGCGTAATTGATCAGCGCGGCCTTTATGGCGTTATAACTCTGCACGCCCGCGAAGGTCTCAACCGCCGCCGTGGTCGAGATCGCAAGCAGGGATCCCCCGCCCTGTTTCTTGATGTGGCGGGCGGCGGCGTCAAACCCGGCAACGGTGCTCATCAGGTCGGCGTCGAAATTGGCGCGCCAATTGGCCTCGGCGTTGCCGCCGCCGCCGGCCGACACATTGGATATGTATATGTCGACGCCGCCCAATTCTGCGGCCGAGAAGTCGACCCAGGCCTTGACCTGATCGGTTTTGGCGACATCCACCGCCTGGCCAACCGCGCCGACGCCCTTGGCCTTGAGGGCTTCGACCGCACTTGTCACCTGGTCGGGGTTGCGCGCGCAGATCGCAACGGCACAGCCTTCCGCAGCCAGCGTCTCGGCAATCGCGCGTCCGATGCCGCGTGTGCCGCCGGTGATCAGCGCGCGCTTGCCCTTCAAGCCAAGATCCATGTGACGTCTCCCTGCGTATGCTCAAGCTGGATTGAATTCACGAGTGTCTTGCGGGCGATGTTAAGCACAATCGACAGGTGCGGTGAAAGCTCGATTCGTGCATGCCTGACAGGCCCACACCTGAATGGCCTGCACCACCGAGGTCTGGCCCGTCCGGTCCATGGCGTGATTGGCGGGCCGTGTTCTGGTTTGCTGATCCGCCGGGGGTCTGGCGCAGGGATAAACGAAGGGATTGACGCCGGGATTGACGCCGGGATTGACGCCGGGATTCGGGCCGGGATTGGGGCCGAAATTGAGGCCGGGGCTTGCACCCGCGCCACGACCATTGTGCGGGTGCGGCGTGGAGCACGGCGGGCGTCAGCGCACGTCAACTCGTTGATTGCACCCGGACATGACATCAGCCGTGCATGAAGGACGGGCGATGCGCCCGCCGAGGGGGAGAAGCAATGGATCTCGCGCTCACGCCAGCCGACGGAGCCTTCCGCGATGAAGTTCGCGCCTTTCTCGCAGAGAAGCTGACGCCGGATCTCAAGGAGGCCGGACGGCTGACCGGCGGCGTCTTTACGGACGCCCCGGACAATCTGAAATGGCATCGTATCCTGCACGCACAGGGCTGGGTGGCCCCAGCTTGGCCTGTCGAATACGGTGGGACCGGCTGGACGGAAATGCAGCGGTACATCTGGGCGAGCGAATGCGCACGCGCAGGCGCGCCGTCACTGTCTCCCATGGGCTTGCGCATGTGCGGGCCCGTGCTCATGAAGTTCGGCGACCAGGCGCAGAAAGACAGGTACCTGCCCGCCATTCTCGATGGGACCGACTATTGGTGTCAGGGTTATTCCGAGCCGGGCTCTGGATCGGACCTCGCCTCGCTGCAGTGCAAGGCGGTGCTCGACGGCGATGACTACGTCGTGAACGGAACGAAGATCTGGACCACCCATGCCCATTTCGCCAATCGCATGTTCTGTCTGGTGCGCACAGACTCCTCCGGCAAACCGCAGCAGGGCATCACCTTCCTGCTGATCGACATGGATAGCCCAGGGCTCAAGGTTGCGCCGCTGATCACGCTTGCGGGCGACCATGAGGTCAATCAGGTATTCCTCGACAATGTCCGGGTTCCAGTCGCCAATCGCGTCGGTGCGGAAGGCCAGGGCTGGACGATCGCAAAGTACCTCTTGGAGTTTGAGCGCGGCAACGCCTTTGCCGCCGGCCTTCAGGTGGCGATTGAGAACCTGCGCACGATCGCGGCGCGCGAGCGTGGCGATGACGGCGCGCAACTGATCGGCGACCCTGATTTCGCCCGCCGGCTTGCCGAAGTCGAGATCGACGTCGCGGCGATGACGATCACCGAGCACCGGGTGATGAGTGCCCTATCGGCTGGCCAGAACCCCGGTCCTGCCTCCTCCATGCTGAAGACGCGGGGCACGGAGACCAACCAACGGATCACCGAACTTGGGATTGAAGCGATCGCCTTTTATGGCGGCGTGCACCAACCCGAAGCGCGGATTGTGGGAAGCAACACAGATCCAGTCGGGCCGGCGCATGGCGTCACGGTGATGCCAAAATATCTGAATACCCGCGCTTCCACCATTTACGGCGGCTCGAGCGAAGTTCAGCGCAACATCATGGCGAAGCTGGTGCTTGGGCTGTAGACGTCAGGCCCTCAGGGCGCAAAGGCCCGGGCCGGTGTTGCGCAGTCCGGGCCTGACGGCGCGCGTTTCAGCCCCGGGAAGTCCCAGGGCGCCCTGGGAAATCCTGCCCTGAGAAGCCATGCCCTGGGAAGCCCTTACCTGTGGCCCCACCAGGCGTGGCGCGGCCAGGCGCGACTGGCGGGCCCGAGCATTGTCAGGCGCCTTATGGTCAGGCGCCTTCTTGGCCGATGATCGCCACCGAACACACATTGGTGGACGGCGAGCCGCCGAGATTGTGGGTAAGGCCGAGCTTTGGCGCTGCGAGTTGGCGCGCGCCCGCGCGGCCCTGGAGCTGCAGGTACATCTCATAGAGCATGCGCAAGCCCGAGGCGCCGATCGGATGGCCAAAACATTTCAGGCCGCCATCTATCTGGCAGGGCACTTTTCCGTCGGCGTCGTAAAAACCGCTCAGAACATCCTTCCAGGCCTGTCCTTCTTCCGAAATGAACAGATCTTCCATGGTCACGAGCTCGGTGATCGAGAAGCAGTCGTGCACTTCGATCATCGAGATTTCAGTGCGCGGGTTTTCGACGCCTGCCTCCTTATAGGCTTTCCGGGCGGCGATCCGGGCGGTGTGGAAATATGAGCCGTCCCACGAATTGTGCTGGCTCTCCAGGCCATTGGAGACGGACAATTGCAAAGCTTTGACAGTGACAAGGTCATGCTTGCCAAGCGCGCGCGCGATCTGCGGCGTCGTGACGATGGCCGCGGCGGCGCCGTCGGACACGCCGCAGCAGTCGAACAATCCCAAGGGTTCGGCGATCATCGGCGCTGCAATCACCTGCTCCTCGCTTACCACATTGCGCAGGTGCGCCTTGGGATTCTTAGAGCCGTTGGCGTGGCTCTTGACCGACACGTGCGCAATGGCGCGCTTCAGATCCGCCTTGTCCACGCCATGCTTGGCGCGGTAGGCGCTCGCCAGCTGCGCGAAATTGCCGGGCGCCGATCCGTTGGGCATGGTCTGGGGCGCCAGCGTGCCCGGGTTGGCGACCGGCAGGCCGCCATAGCCGGTGTCCTTCAGTTTCTCCACGCCAACGGCCAGCGCGATATCGGCTGCGCCAGCGGCGACGGCGTAGACCGCACCGCGGAATGCTTCCGAGCCGGAGGCGCAGAAGTTTTCGACGCGGGTGACAGCGATATTGGGCAAGCGCAACGCGAGCGCCAGAGGCGTGCCGCCCTTGCCGGTTCCGATTTCATCGATGTGGGTGGAGAACCATGCCGCATCGAGCTGGGTCGGCTCGATGCCGGCGTCCTGCATGGCCTCGAGATAGGCCTCCACCATCAGCTCCTCTGGCCCGGCATCCCAGCGTTCGCCAAATTTTGAGCAGCCCATGCCGATGATTGCGACCTTGTCACGGATGCCTGTGGCCATGGCGGCGCCCCTCCTGCGGCTGGGTTTCGGATCTGGTTGCGTCTGCGTCTTATATCCCTTCGCGGGCACTGTATACATGATCGACCAAGACCGCGCCGCGCTATGTCGCTGCGCCCGTCAGGCGCCCAGCGCGCGCTCCGCCAGCCGGCGGGCCGGCTGGCGGCGCCTCGTGCAGGCCGCGCCAGTCTGATCGCCGCGATGTGGGATAAACCCCGGGGGATGAGTCTTCGGACAAGACCGCCGGGCGCGAAAGTCCTCAGGAGACAGGTCATGGGGAGACAGGCGCCGGGGGATCAGCGCCGGTGGGATCAGCGCCGGTGGGATCAGCGCCGGGGGGATCAGCGCCGGAAGATGAACCGGCCATGCAGGACCCGGCATCGCGCCCGCACGAGGCGCAGCCTCGCCCGCTCTTCGCAGGCCATCCTGGCGGGCGCTGGCCAGGCGGCGGGTCGCGCCTAGCGATCTTTGGGATCGATGGCGTCGCGCAGACCGTCGCCGATGAAATTGAAGCACACCAGGGTCACCACCATGGTCAGCGCCGGATAAACCAGGAGCCAGGAGGCAATCTCCATTTGCCCGGCGCCGAGGGAGATCAGCTGGCCAAGCGACGTCAAAGGCTCGCTGATGCCCATGCCGAGAAAGCTCAGGAAGGCCTCGGCGAGGATCACGGCCGGAATGGTCAACGTCACATAGACGACCACGGGACCAAGCAGATTGGGAACGATGTGACGCCGGATAATCGCACCGGACCCGGCGCCGGCGGCGCGCGCGGCCTCCACGAACTCCTTATGCTTCAGTGAAATCGATTGGCCGCGAACGATGCGCGCCATGGTGAGCCATTCAACTGCGCCGATGGCCGCGAACAGCAGGATGACCTTTTGGACCGGGCTCTCGAGATGGGCGCCGATCGTTACCGTCAAAATGATCACGAAAAAGATGAACGGCAGAGAATAAATAATGTCGACGATGCGCATCATGACTTGGTCAGTGCGCCCGCCGCGGTAGCCGGCGACGGCGCCCCACACCACGCCGATCACAAGCGACACCAGCGTTGCGACGAGCGCGACGGCGAGCGAGACTCTCAGACCAAACAACACGCGTGCGAACATATCGCGCCCGTAATTGTCCGTCCCCATGATGTGCCAATGGACCAGGGTCGGGCTTTCCAGAACGCGGTCGCGGTACTGGTGCTCGACATCATGCACCCACAGCATTGGCCCGAAGATGGCGGCAAGCGCCAGGATCGCCAGGATGATCATGCTGACGACCGCCGCGGTGTTGGAGAAGAGCCGGCGGCGCGCGTCGGCCCAGAGGCTGCGCCCCTTGACCGGCGCTGAAACCGGCGGCTTGGTGTCGGCCGCAGTCGTCATGAGTACTTCACCTTAGGATCGAGAAGTCCGTACAGGATGTCGGCGATCAGATTGAACAGCATGATCAGGCCTGCGTAGACGACCACCACGCCCATCACGACCGTGTAATCGCGCGACATAGCGCCGTCGACGAACTGGCGCCCGATGCCCGGCAGCTGGAAGACCTTCTCAATCACCACCGAGCCGGTCATCAGCCCTGCTGCAGCGGGGCCGAGATAGCTGATCAGGGGCAGGATCGCCGCTTTCAGGGCGTGGCGCGTCACGACGCGATAGTCGGACAGGCCTTTGGCGCGCGCGGTGCGCACGTAATTTGAGCGGATCACCTCAATCATGCTCGCGCGCATCAGGCGCGAGATGATGGCGACCTGCGGCAGGGCCAGGGTCATGACCGGCAGGATGGCGTGGCTGAAGGTCAGCCCGAGGCGGGGATCAGTTCCTCCTGCCGGCAGCCATCCAAGTTGGATGCCGAACAGGAGTGACAGCAACGGCCCCATCACCAGCGGCGGGATACAAATGCCCACGACCGCGAGGCTCATGACGAGATAGTCGCGCCAGGTGTTCTGGCTCAGCGCAGCGATAATGCCGAGACCCGACCCGACGAAGAGGGCGATCAGCAGCGACCAGGCCCCGATGAAGGCAGACACCGGCAAGCCTTCGACGATGATGTCCGAAACGGTCTTGTCCTTGAGCTTGAGGCTTGGGCCCATGTCGCCGCGCACCAGGCCGGAGACATACATGCCGTATTGGACGATCAGCGGCTTATCGAGATTGTAGTAGGCGCGCACATTGGCTTCGATGGCAGGCGGGAGCTTGCGGTCGAGGGCGTAAGGATTGCCGGGGGCGGCGCGCATCAAGAAGAACGTCGCCGTGATGATGATCAGCATGGTGGGGATCGCGACGAGAAGTCGCCGCAGCACGTAAGTGACCATGTCTCCCGCCGACCTTTCGCAGGGTGCAACCGCATCGCCGTCGGCCAATGTCACGCCGCCGTCGCATGAGTCAACGCGGCGACGCTGTTGTGGCGAAAGCCATCGCACCATGGCATGGTGGCGCGCCTGCATGCCGATCGGAGCCCGCCCATGAGCCGCTTTCGCGACGTGACGCCCAATTTCGCCGTTTCGCCACAAATCACCGTCGCTGATGTTCACGCCGCTGCAGCCGATGGCTTTGCAGCCGTGATCATCAACCGACCCGACGGCGAGGAGCTCGACCAGCCGCGGGCGGCTGACATCGCTGCAGCCGCCCGGGCAGAGGGCTTGAGGGTGACGGAAATCCCGATCAATGGCGCGCTCGGCCCGCAACCGGATGACATCACGCGAATGGCCGAGGCGCTCGCCGCTGCCCCGGGGCCGGTGCTTGCCTATTGCCGCTCAGGCACGCGCTCGGTCATCCTGTGGGCTCTGGCGCAAGCCCATGCGGGCGTCCCTGCGCAGGAACTGATCCGCGCCGCCGCCGGAGCTGGCTATGACATTTCCGGCCTCGCAGGCCGGCTGGGTCGCTGAAGCGCCCGCGCTCGTGCCTGGACGCAGATCCAGTCGGCGACGCCCGCGCGCCCCGTGCGCCGGATTGGCGCCCGGCGCGGTGCGCCGAGGCGGCGGCGTGATGGGGAGCCCTGTGACGGGGGGCCCTGTGACGGGGGGCGCTGTGACGGGGGGCGCTGTATGACGGGGGCGCTGTTTCACGGGGGGAGCAGTGTCACGGGCGGGGTCTGGCGAGGGGGCGATACGCCGACACTATTTGTCGCTGCACAGGT
>JBILMQ010000171.1:0-7819 GCA_044375455.1 Caulobacterales bacterium
CGCCAGTGACAGGCGCGCCAATGACACGCGCGCCGGTGACACGCGCGCCAAGCCTGAGCCCGCATCGGGGCCTCGCTGCCCGCCGCCGCAGCACGGCTCCGACAGGGAGCCCAAAAGGAAAACTCAAAAAGAAAAAGGCGCGCCGAAACCAGCGCGCCTCCCGACAGACTGCCGTGGCAGCCCTCGTCTTATTTCTTCTTGGCCGCAGGCTTGGCGGCCGGTTTGGCGGCGGCTTTGGCCGCAGGCTTTGCAGCCGGCTTCTTCGCCGGAGCAGCCTTCTTCGCCGGAGCAGCTTTCGCCGGAGCAGCTTTCGCCGCGGCAGGCTTGGCCGCTTTGGCTGCAGGTTTTTTCGCCGCGGGTTTCGCAGCAGCTTTCTTCTCTGCCATGACTGTTCCCTCTCCCAGACAGCAGCCCCACTCGCTGCTTACCCAAAACGTGAGCGCTCGAGGGTCTGTGCGCAACTGGCTAGCGCGCATTGACTCAAAAGTCATGGGGATAAGTGCGGACTCCGTGCAAAAAGTGCTAGCTTTCGCCCGCGAAGCAGGCGTGAGCGCCGCCAAGACCGGGTCAAACCCGGTCTGGAGGCGGCGATACCGTCTCTGGAAAGACGAATCAGACCGGTCTCTTGGAGGTGATTCGGTGATCAAATCGGTGCTGACTTGGGCCGCAGTCGCAGTGATCGGCCTCGGGGTTCTGGGGGCAGCCCTCTACGTGCGGCCAGACCTGTCATGGGAGCGACTTTACGCTCAGTATGCCAACGAAGAGTCGGAAACCCTGGCCCTGGCCGACGGCGCGCAGGTACATCTGCGCGATGAAGGCCCGCGCAACGCGCCCGTCGTCGTGCTCCTGCACGGCTACGCGTCGTCCCTGCAGACATGGGACGCCTGGGCGGCGGCGCTCAGCACGCAATATCGTGTGATCCGCTTCGACTTTCCGGGCCATGGGTTGACGCGAGCCTCCCCGCAGGCCGATGTCAGCGTGCCAGGTCTCATCGACTTCACCGACCGGGTTCTGGCTGCGCGCGGCATCGAGCGCTTCTCCCTTGCGGGCAATTCGATGGGCGGCCATGTCGCCTGGCGCTACGCGCTGGCGCATCCGGAAAAGGTCCGGGCGCTCATCCTCGTTGACGCTGTCGGCGTGCCGGAAGCTCCGGCGCAGATGGCGCGTCTTGCGAGCACGCGCGCCATGTTCGCGACCCCCGCCCTGCGCGGCGCGCTGCGCTACGTCGAGAACCGCGGCCTGATGGAGCGAGCCTTCAAGGCGATGGTGAGCAATGATGCACTGGTCTCGAAAGCCTTCCTGGACCGACATCTGCAGCTCACCAGGGGACCCGGCAATCGCGCCCTGCAGCTGCGCATTCCGGCTGTGCAGTTCTATGACGCCGCCGAAGCCCAGAAGCTCGGCGAGATCCTGCGCCCGACGCTGATCCTGCAAGGTGAGATCGACCCGCTGGCGCCGCTTGCAGTCGCCCGGGCGTTCGACCGCCTGATCCCGTCATCCGAACTGATCGTCTACAAGAATGTTGGCCACATCCCGCAGGAAGAAATTCCCCAGCAAAGCGCCCGTGACGCAGCCGCTTTCCTCGACTATGCGCTTGCCGCCCCCTCCGCCGTCATCGAGCGCGAACTCCCGCCTTTGCCGGTTCAACCGCCGCGATGATCCGGCGCCGGAGGTCCGCGCAGACGATATCCCGCCAGCGCAGGCACAAACTCCGGATCCGGGCGGGAAGGCGGGACCTGCGCCCCGCAGTCGCGATCACCTGCAACCAATGGGGTCAAGCCTGGTTGCGTCAAGCCTGGTAAAGGATGAGGGGCTCGGACATGCAGTGCGCCGACCCATCGGCGCAGCCCGCAGCGGGAGAGGCCCGAAGCGGGAGAGGCCCGCAGCAGGAGAGCCGCGCGCGGTGGGTCACGGTCGCGCGTGAATGACAAGTCCCGACACTCAGATCCAAAGGTCCAAACAAATCACAAGACGCGACACTGACACGACGTCGGCCTCGCGTAAGCTGGGCAGACTCCTGAATTATGAGCGGGGTGTCGCCCGACATCGGACCGACCGGAGCGGTTGAGGCAGACCTCGATGGCGATTGAGTTCTTGGACGAGCTGCGGGCGGCGCCTGATCACTGAGCTGCGGGAGGGTGACCTATCCGCTGGGCACACTCCTGCTGTCGACAGTGGTGCGCCTGGTTTGCGCGCCCGATGACAAGGATCGCGTCGAAGACTGCGCCAGCGAAGGTCTTGAGTGGTTGCGGCGTTTCCTCCCAGTCGCGCAGCGCGCGCCGAGCGCACAGACCTTCCGCAGAGCCTTCCCTCTCATTGACCCCGTTGTCCTGGAGCGCGGATCTGCATCGGATGGCAAGAGCGTGCGCGGATTAAAGAGCCGCGTCTGCCGGATCCAGCGCGCTGCACCTCCTGTCGGCCTGTGCGCGCGAGGCAGGCTCGATGCCTGCAGACCGAGCGATTGGCGCAAATCGAATGAAATCCTGGCCATTGCGGAGTTGCTCGAACTCCTCGAGCTTGATGGCGCGATCGTCCCGATCGAGGCGCTCGGACCGCAAACCGGGATCGCGTCCTCTCGGGCGTGCGACGCACTCAATCTTGACACAGACTGAGGCAGGCGAAGGCGCATCAGGGGCCAGGCTCGCGTGGAGCTGTCCGTTCTACACGTGTCGTGCGCCCGGACTGCGCGCCGTCAATCGGCGGCTCTGCTCGTTTCAACACGGTCCCGCGCGACGCTGCGCCGATAGCCGATACTTGCCGTCGCGAGCGCAGTGGGGCTCGCCGCCTTGACTGCGCCGGCCCGGCCTGGCGATGCTTATTGGCGATGCTTACTGGCGCCGCTCAGGCGCAACGCAGCCGCCGCCCTCGAACACGACCTGCTGCACCCGCACATCCTGCGTCATGACGAACCTCGTCTCGCACCGGGTCACGGTGGTCTGCGGCGGCTGCCACACCGGCGTGTCAACCGAGATCACGCGCTCCTGCTTTACGCCGTCGACGACCACCGTCTCGCGCCGCTCGCGCCGCTCGGTGCGCCAGTAGCCCTCCTGGTGATTGACTGTCTCTCGGTCATAAATCCAGACCGCCCGCCCATCGGACAGCCGCTCGCGCGCCACCGGTGCGCCCCACGCAATGACAAGGTCATCACCCGTCCTGCCGGTCCACGCATCCATCTCCTGACGATAGCCAAGCGTGGTCTCGCAACCGCCCAGTACTGCAAGGCCGGCCATCACAAAGCCCGCCGCCACCAAATTGCTCATCCGAAGCATAACGTCTTGTCCCCTGACACACACCCGTCGTCGCACCGACGGCCGACGGCGCTCTAGCCAAGCGGCCTGCAAACGACGGCGACTTCCCTTCGGTTGTCGCGGATGGTTTGATACGCGGTCTGAAGGTCGCTGACCGATAGCCCCTTGGCGTCGGCAAGCGCCACAAGACCGGCAATCGCCTTGAACTGATCGCGCTCGGACAACAGCGGCTCGACGTCCGGGATCAACGCGAAGACCCGCGGGTCGAGCCGGGCATAGGCAAGACCCACCCCGCAGGCGCAGACCGCAACGCCCTCACCGCGTCGCACGCATGCCGCCTGGATCGCGCGAGCGCTATCGGCAGGCGCAGCCCCCTGCGGCGATGGCTCCGTCTGAGCACCCGCGAGCGGCGCGCCCACCCCCGCAGCGACCACACACCAGACCGCGAGGACCGCGCCCCGCAGGACGGACTTTGTATGGAAACTCATCGTCTTCATGCCACCGCCCTCTCGATCGCAAGTTAAGTTTGCACGCATCAATATGACCCTGCGATGAACGCATCGCCGCCCGCCAACCCAGGTGCGCCCTCCAAAGCAACAGTCACCGCCGGCAAAATCCGAAAACCAGGCGCAGCCAGACGCCAGCTCGACGCGACGGCCCACCGCGATGCGCCCGAAAAACCCGGCGGCGAAAGATCCACGATGAAACATGTCCATAAAACATCGCAGGGAAACATCCCAGGGACGCACTCCGGCGACCTGTTCGAGGGCGACCCCCGGCAGCGGTTCCCCCACACGCGGCCATCGCCATCAGGCCCGCAGGGCAGGATCCCGGCGCCAAGCCCGGCCGGGCCCGTTCGAGCAGTCTGCTCCACCGCAAAAGGGTTTTTGTGGTAGCATGATAACAGTGCTTTGTTGCAAGCCGGACCCGACCCTCAAACCGCGCGGATCAAAACCATGTCGCCTGTGCGCTCCACTCTGATTGTGCTGATGGCCACCCTCGCCGCAGCCTGCGCCACCCCCACACTCTACGCTCCGCTGTCGGATACGAGCCAGGGCGGCTACACGCAGAGCCGTATCGAAGCCAACCGCTGGCGCGTGACCTTCGCCGGCAACACACTCACCAGCCGCGAGACCGTGGAGACCTACCTCCTCACCCGCGCCGCGGAACTTACACTGGCCAACGGCTTCGACCACTTCATCATCACCGGGCGCGCCACCGACGAGAAGACCAACCGGATCGGGTCAGCATGGCCGCGCGCCGCCGCAGGTCCGCGCGCCGGCTACTGGTACTTTCATCCGCGCCTCGGCTGGATCCCAGCCTATGATCCTTTCGCACACATGTGGGACGATCCCTATCTGGTCCGCGAGTCCAACAGGTACACGGCAAGCGCCGAAGTGGCGATGTTCAAGGGACCCAAACCAGCCGATCGCGCAGACGCCTTCGACGCCCGGGACGTGCTCGCCAATCTGGCCGTGCGGGTCACACCCGCTCCGGGCGCGCCGCCGTCCGGTCCATGAAGGCGGCGAGCTCGACATCAAGCGCGGTGACCCCGTCTGCATCATGCGTGGCCAGCGTCACATCGACCGTCCGATAAACGTTGAACCATTCAGGATGGTGATCCATCTGCTCGGCCTTCAAAGCAGCCGCCGTCATGAAGGCGAATGCTTCCTTGAAGTCCGCGAAAACGAAGCGTTTGAAGATCGCGTCGCGATCCGGCGTCGCCGACCAACCCCGCAGTTGCTGCAGCGCGGCAGCCGAACCAATTCGCGTATGCGCCATGGGGCACCCCTCTGTTTTGGCGCCGTGCGACACATACCCCGTCAGCCGCGCCACGCAATTCCCAGACCATATGATCGTGAGGTGATCAAACTGTTTGGGCGGTCACGTCCACCTGAGTGGCGTAAATTGGGGCGGCTGGCGGTGTCACCGGCTCAGGCCGCGCGCGGTGTCAGTATGGGCGCGCACTGCAGTGAGCAGAAGCGCCGGATCGGGGACCAGCGAGGAGATGCAGAGCCGGATTTCAGAGCTGGTCCGGCCGGTTTTTTGTCGGTGCGGCGCGCGGTGATCTCAAGGACAGACGCAGGATCTGGCCATGCCGGATGACGCTGGCGCAGCCGGTCGGCCGACGTTGCGCGGGCTGTGCGCTGCTCGAGGCGGCCGTGTCCAATCGCTGTTTCGAGATGCACGTCAAGGCCTGCGGTGAGCCCCGGACCGGGGAGGAAAGGGCGAACAGGTCAGCCTTGGCTTTGATGATGACAGCTGGCGCTGAGTAACGCGACACGGAACACCGGTCTGCGGCCAGTGCTGTTCCTTTTTGCGGCGCTGATCTTCTCAGCGGCGTCGTTTTATGCTGTGGAAACGTGGTGCAGGCGGATCGCGCGCAAGGGGCCCCGGGTCCGCTCTGGCCGCGAACCCATTTAGCGCAAAAGTGTGGCGGGTTCTTCCCCGAAGCATCTGACGGCGGTGGATGACCGCCTTCTGCGACATCGTGCCGAATTTACGACCAGGGCGCCAGTGTCTCGATCGGAGCTGTCTCGATCGGAGCTGTCTCGATCGGAGCTGTCTCGATTGGAGCGCGCCAGCCGGTCGGCTGATCAACCCGTTGCTGGAGCCAAAAGAGCCATCATCCCTTTGGGATCTCGTTCGATCGCGAGCAGGAGCGCCCGCGCGGGAGCATCCGGAATGGAGCGGCGCTGCTCCCAGTCGCGCAAAGTCGTGAGGGGTAGATGAAATGCCTCGGCGAACTCTCGCTGAGTCATCCCGGTGCGTTCTCGCAGTGCTTTGACGCGCGATACGCGACGCATCTTCGACAATTGCTCTTTGGTCAGAGGCTGAGCGTCTGGGTCCGCCAGGGCGGCTTTGCGCACTTGCGCATCTGACATTGCCCGGACGCGCGTCCAGTCTGTAGCGCCCTTGCGATCACCAGATTTCGCGGTCGCCCGCGTAAGAGCGGTCTTTCTCATGCTTCAGAGCCTTTCGGGCCGAAATGATGCGGCGTGTATTCTCGTCTCTGTAAGTCGCGACGACGAACAGGACCCCGCCACGCGACATTCCAATGACGATGCCGCGATCTTCTCCGTAATCGAAGCGATCATCTGCTTCTTCGATACGGTTGGGGTCTTCCAGGGCGACAATGGCGTCCTGAAAATCGATCCCATGCAGCCGGCGGTTGGAGGCGGCTGTGACCTTGTCCCATTCGTAACGCACGCCATCTGGCGCCGGTTATCGGTATGTCGGTCAAGCTGACGCAGCCAGCTGACGCAGCCTGGGAGAATGGCGACTTCCGGCGTGATTCGGCTGCTCGATCCAGGCTCCCCATTGGTCCGGTATAGAGCTGAAAACCGACCATCTACCCGGCACAATAACATTTGCCATGCCGGGCCGAGGGTGGGGGTGCTTCGCCCTCCCGGCAAGGCCTGGGAGGGAGGTCAACGTGAGCTGCCATAAGTTTGCCGACAGACTTTCCACCGAACGGCCAAAGGTATTTCCGACTAGCCTTTCGAGGGCGCGCAAGAGCCCGGCCGCTGTTTGGCGCCTCGCCTACACACCCTTTTTGCCTATCGGAGGAGTTCTCAGGCCACACCGCGCGAATTGTTTTTCGCCCGCGGTCGCCGCTGTTCGCATTCGAACTGGCGCAGTTCGCGTGGGACAGATGTGGGATGGCGATGGGAATGGCAATGGCAATGGCAATGGGAATGGGATCGCAATTCATTGGCGCGCAGGCAGTTTGGGCGCAAGCCCCCGCATCTGCGGCGATCGCGGCCATGGGGGCGTCGTCTTGTCGTTCAGGCCGGAATGTCCCGACGAGGGAAGCCCCCTAACCGTCTCGCCCGCCGCGCCGCCACTCTGACAGGGAGGCGCGGCCCGGGCGAGGCCCGCCGATTTGGCCGGTTTGTGGGATTCCTTGCGGGAATCGGGTGCAATCGGGTATAATTGGGTGTGGACCCGGATATGCGGACTGCCCGCTGATGCGGGAGCCCAAGATCAGCCTCGGCCCGGATCTTGTGAAGCTCTTCGCGGAAGTGGATGAGTTCAAGGGGCGTTGGGAAGCCCTCAAGACCTTGTCGCCGGACCGGCTCAACGCCCTGCGCAAGGTCGCGGCCATCGAAAGCATTGGCTCTTCGACCCGCATTGAGGGCGCGAAGCTGACCGATGCGCAGGTGGAAGACCTGCTAACGCGGGCGCTCGCGATCAAGTCGTTCAAGACCCGCGATGAGCAGGAAGTGGCGGGCTATGCCGAAGCCATGGACCTCGTGTTCGCCGCATTTGAGGATTTGCGGCTCACCGAAAACCACATCAGGCAGCTGCATCAGACCTTGCTGCGCCACTCGACCAAAGATGAGCGGCATCGAGGCGACTACAAGACGCTGTCCAACAATGTCGTCGCCTTCGATGCGGATGGGCGCGAGCCCGGCGTTGTGTTCGAAACCACAACACCGTTCGACACGCCGCGCGAGATGGAAGCCTTGGTCAACTGGACGCGCAAAGCCATTGAGGAAGAGAGCCTTCATCCTGCGTTGCTGGTCGGCGTCTTCGTTGTGAGCTTTCTCGCCATTCATCCGTTCCAG
>JBILMQ010000172.1:0-7815 GCA_044375455.1 Caulobacterales bacterium
GACCGGCCGGATCTCGTCCGTCGACAGAAATGAAAACATCCAGGCGCCCGTTTGATCCCGGTGCGTGCGTGCTGCTGCGCGTCACGGGCCCATGCCAGGAGGATATGCGTCCCGCGCGCGCCACGGCCGCGGCGCGACGACCCGGCGTTTGCCGGGTTTGGCGAGGCTGCGGCACGCCGCGTGCGCACGCGCGTGACGGCTAGCTCTGCGCTGCGGGAGTGACTTCGCCGCGCCGGCGGGCCATCACTGCGACCAGCATGTCGGCCGCCACTGCGACGTCGCGGTAGCTGAGGGTGAGCGGCGAGAAACCATAGCGCAGAAGGTCCGGTGTGCGAAAATCGCCAATCACGCCGGCTGCTATGCTGTCGGCCATGATCGCCTGCGCCTGCGGGTGGCGAAGTGCGACATGGCCGCCGCGCAGGGCGCCTGCGGGTGGGCAGGCGAGGGCCAATTCCGGGGCGCCGGCGCACACCGTTGCAAGAAAAAGGTCGCCGAGTGCGCGCGCCTTGTGCGCCGCTGCGGCCATGTCGACCCCAGCGTAGAGATCGACGCCCGCTTCAAGCGCTTCGTAGGCCAGCATGGGCGGGGTGCCCGCCAGGAATCGCTGCATGCCGGGCGCCGGCGTGTAGTGCTGCGTGAACGCGAAGGGCTGCGCGTGCCCCATCCAGCCGGAGAGCGGATTGGCGATCGTCTCATGATGCCGGCGCGCTGCAAACACAAATGCCGGCGCGCCGGGGCCGCCATTGAGGTATTTGTAGCCGCACCCCACGGCGAAGTCGGCTTCGCAGGCGGCCAGATCGACCCACGCCGCGCCGGTCGAGTGGCTCAGGTCCCAAAGGACGAGCGCCCCAACGGCATGCGCCGCCGCCGTCACGGCGTGCATGTCGAAGAGCTCTGCGGTCTGATAATGCGAATGGGTAAGCAGCAGCAGCGCAACATCCGGTGTAAGGCGCGTGAGAAGGTCAGCGCGCGCCGCTGTCTCGAGCCGTCGCGCGCCGCCATGCGCCGCCAGCGCGCCCTGTGCAACGTACAGATCGGTCGGGAAGTTGCCTGCTTCGCTCAGCACCACGCTGCGGTCCGCGCGCATGGCGAGTGCGGCTGGAATGAGCTTGGCGAGGTTGATGCTGACGCTGTCGGCCACAATCACCTCATCGGCCTGGGCGCCGATCAGGGGTGCGATCTTGGCGCCGATCCGGCGCGGCGCATCCATCCAGCCTGCGCTCGTCCAGCTGCCGATCAATCCCTCGCCCCACTCCCGTGTCGCCACGCGTGCGATCCGGCCAGGCGTGTCGAGCGGCAGGGGGCCCAGAGAATTGCCGTCGAGATAGATCCCGGTCTGCGGGCGCACGAACCGGGCGGGATAGGCCGCCAGCGGGTCATGCGCGTCGAGTGCGGCGATGTCGGGCGCGCTCATGACAGGGCCCGCAGCACCGCGCGCACCGGCGCGGCGTCAAGCATGGCGAACGGCAGGGGCAGGGCGATCAGTTCGTAATCGCCCGGCGGGACAGCATCCAGCACCAGGCCTTCGAGGATCGCCATGGCGTGCCGGGCGACGGCTGCGTGGGCGTCCATGGTCTTGCTGTGCGCGGGATCGAGGGATGGCGCGTCGACGCCGAGGAGCCGCACTCCGGCCGCCGCTGCTGCGTCGATGGCCTCGGGCGCGACGGCGGTGAAGTCAGCATCCCACGCCGTATGCGGAAAGGCGTCGTAGGTCCGCACCAGGAGCCGGGCTGGCGCATCCTGGAGATGGCCGCAGATGTGATGCGCCTGCACCAGCGGCCCGGCCCCGCGCAGGTCGATCACCCGGCAGGGCCCGATATAGACCTGGAGGTCTGCGCCGCCGACCGGCGCTCCGTCAGGGACATAGTGCAGAGGCGCGTCGGCATGGGTGCCGGCGTGGGTTGAGAATGACACCGCCGATACGTTGACGACGCCGCCGGCAGCCATGGACCAGGTGCGCTGCTGTGAGAACGGCGTGTCGCCAGGCCACATCGGCGTTGCCGGCGTGAGCGGCTGGGAAATGTCATAGATGCGCCGGTCAGCGGCGCGCGGCCCGGCCTGCGGGGGCACCTCAGGTCTTCCCCGGCGCCGTTTCGGAGCGGCCTTCCAGAAGGAAATCGATCAGCAGCAGTGCGGCGCCGACGTTGATCGCCGCATCAGCGACGTTGAACACCCAGGGAAATCCGAGCCCCGAGAAGTCGAAGAAGTCGGCGACGGCGCCGTACAGGATGCGGTCGATCAGGTTGCCGGCAGCTCCCCCGACGATTGCCCCGAGCGCCCAGATGCGCAACGGGCGCCGGGTGCGGGTGAGCCAGAGCGAGAAACCTGCAGCGATCGCCCCGGTGACTGCAACCAGGATCCATCGCCCGAGCGGGCTGTCGGCGCGAAACAATCCGAAACTGACGCCGTGGTTCCACACCATGGTCAGATCAAAGATGGCGCTGAGTTCGATGCGTCCGCATCCGACATGGGCCTGCAGACAGCCGGGCGGCGAAAAGGCGAGTGTGGTGAGGACCCAGTACTTGACAGCCTGGTCTGCGGCGAAAACGAGGCCCGCCAGAGCAAACCCCGTCACAAGGCGTGGCAGGTTAGCGCGCATGAGCTTTGTCCCAAGCTGCGACGACCGCCGCATCTCGCAGGCTGAGGTCGGGATAGACCGGGTGGGTTCCGACTTCCGGCAGGATGCGCCAGGAGCGGGCGCATTTGCGACCCTGCGCGCGGGCGGGTGAGACGCCCACGCCAGGTATTTCGGTCAGAGTAAAGGCGGTGTCGGGGACCGGACCTGAGACCAGCGTGACGTCGGAGGTGATCGCAAGCTCGGCGAGGTCCGCCTCAGCGCACAGCTGGTGGAGTTGCGCATCGGCGATGTACACGATCGGGGCGGCTTCAAGGCTTGCGCCGATGCGCTTTTCGCGGCGCTCGACCTCGAGGGCCCCGGTGATCACGCTGCGCACGCGCCGCAGCGCCGCCATTTTTTCAGCCGCCTCAAGATCGCGCCAGGCTTCGGGCGTCTCTGGAAACTGGCGCAGGTGCACGCTGCCTGCACCGGCGAACCGGGTGCGCCAGGCTTCCTCGGTGGTAAACGGAAGGATCGGCGCGAGCCACGCCGTCAGCCGTTCGAAAATCGCGTTCAGAACAGTCCGGCAGGCGCGCCGGCGCGCGCTGTGCGGTGCGTCGCAGTAAAGCGCGTCCTTGCGCACATCGACATAGAAGGCTGACAGATCGACGTTGCAGAACTCCACGATGGCGTGGAGCGCGTGACGGAATTCATAGACGTCATAGGCGGTGCGCACGGCTTCGTCCAATTCACACAGCCGGTGCAGCATGGCGCGTTCCAGAAGCGGCCAGTGCGCGCGCGCAGCGGGCGCAAGATCGGCCGGCGGGTCATCTTCGAAGTCTTTGAGGCTTCCCATAAGGTAGCGCAGCGTATTGCGCAGCTTACGGTACATTTCAGACGACTGTTCAAAGATCTTTTTGCCGACCCGCAGCTCATCCCGGAAGTCGGCCGCCGCGATCAGCAGGCGAAAGATCTCGATGCCATATTGCTTCTGCACATCCTGCGGCTCAACACCATTGCCGAGCGACTTTGACATCTTGCGGCCGTGCTCATCAACCGTGAAACCGTAGGTGATGACTGCATCGTAAGGCGCGCTTGCCCGTGTGGCGCAGCTTTCAAGCAGCGACGACTGGAACCAGCCGCGGTGCTGATCCGATCCCTCAAGGTATACGCTGGCTGGTCTCGGCAGGCTTGCACGCGTCTCCAACACGAAGGCGTGAGTGCAGCCGGAATCGAACCAAACGTCCAGGATGTCCTCAACTTTTTCGTAGTCGTCCGCCCGGTGATCGGGGCCAAGGAAGTCCTGTGCAGGCGTCGACCACCAGACATCGGCGCCAGCCGCCTCCATCGCTTTGATGATGCGCGCGTTGACCGCGTCATCCTGCAGGACCGCGCCCGTCTGTTTGTGTACGAACAGCGTCAGCGGAACGCCCCAGTTGCGCTGTCGGCTGACGAGCCAATCCGGACGCTCGGCCACCATGGCGCGGATGCGGTTCTGGCCGGCGGGATCGGCGATCCGCCGCTGGCCCCAGTCAACCCGGTCGATTTCGCCAAGGGCGATCTCGCGCAGGGTTTTTCCATCATGAAACGGTGTGTCGAGCGCGATGAACCACTGCGGGGTGTTGCGGAAGATCAGCGGCGCATGCGACCGCCAGGAATGCGGGTACTGGTGCTTGAGCTGGCCGCGCGCAAGCAGCATGTCCTGGCTGATCAGCGCGTCCATGACCGCCTTGTTCGCCCGACCGTCCTTGCCGGCGTTCTTGCCGTCGAGCTGCAGGATCTCAAGGCCCTCAAAGCCGGGAGCTTCTTTGGTGTAGCGGCCGTCGGCGTCGACGGTGAAGGGGATGCCTGTCTGGCCGAAATGTCTCACCCAAATCGCAAAGTCATCGGCGCCATGCCCGGGGGCGGTGTGCACGAAGCCTGTCCCGGCGTCCTCAGTGACATGGTCGCCGGCCAGAAGCGGCACGGTGAAGTCGTAGGCGTCGGGCGCCGGGGTCGCGTCCGGGGACCAATGACGCAGCGGATGGGCGCAGGACAGTCCCTCAGGGTCGAAATCGCTGAGACGTTTCCAGCGGGCCGCCCTGGCGGCGCGCAGCGTGTCGTCCGCGAGCCGGTCGGCGAGCGCCCGGCGCTCGCCGACCCGCACCCACGGCGCAAAGGCCAGGCCGGCTTCGATCTCTTCCACCTCGTAGACGCCGTAGGCGATGGCGGGATTGTAGCTGATGGCGCGGTTGCCGGGGATCGTCCAGGGCGTGGTGGTCCAGATGACCACGCTCACCGTGCGCAGATCGACCCCGTGGGCCTGTGCGTCGCCGGAGCGTCGGATGGGAAACCTGACCCAGATCGCAGGGCTCGTTTTTTCCGCATATTCGACTTCCGCCTCGGCGAGGGAGGTGCGCTCGACCGGGCTCCACATGATTGGCTTCGAGCCGCGATAGACGAGGCCCTGGCGCACGACGCGCAGAAACTCGGCCGCGATTGCGGCCTCCGCCCTGAAGCTCATGGTCGAATAGTGGTTCGCCCAGTCGCCCTCCACGCCGAGGCTGCGGAATTCGCGCATCTGCAATGGGATCCATTTGTCGGCATACGCACGGCAGGCCTTGCGGAACTCGACCGGATCGACGTCCTCTTTCTTGCGTCCTTTGGCGCGGAAGTCCTCCTCGACCTTCCATTCGATGGGCAGGCCATGGCAGTCCCAGCCCGGCACATAGTCCGCGTCGAAGCCGGTCATCTGGCGCGAGCGCACGACGAAGTCCTTGAGGATCTTGTTCATCGCGTGGCCGAGGTGGATCGGCCCATTGGCGTAGGGCGGGCCGTCATGGAGAACGAATTTCGGCCGGCCGCGGGCGTCGGCGCGAAGCTGCTCATAGAGCCGCTCCTCGTCCCAGCGCGCGATCCATTTCGGCTCATTGGCCGGCAGGCCAGCCTTCATGGCAAACGGCGTCTCGGGCAGAAACAGGGTGTCGCGGTAATCGCGCGACGGGGCTGCGTCGTCGGCCATGGCGTCTCTCATGCGTACCGGCGGGGAACCTAGCGGGGCTGCGCCTGCGTGCAAGCATTAGTCGCCGTGGCGCATTCCGGCCGGCGGCGCCGGCGCGCTAGGCTGCTGCAAGCAGCGCCCGGGCGGCGGCCGCATCCAAGGCGATCTGTGCTTTCAGGGCGTCCAGCCCATCGAATTTGCGCTCCGCGCGCAGGAATGCGCACAGCCGCACCCGCAGGGTGCGGCCATAGATGTCGGCGTCAAAATCGAACAGGTTGACCTCAAGCAGGGGCGCGCGCTCGCCCACGGTGGGCGTGCGCCCGAAGTTTGCGACGCCCGCCCGCCAGATCCCGTCGCCGATGTCGGCTGTCACGGCGTAAACGCCATGGGCAGGGTGAATGAGGTCGCCGAGCCGCAGATTGGCGGTGGGAAAGCCGATGGTGCGACCGCGCTGGTCGCCCTGGCGCACCACGCCCTCTGCCTCCCAGGGGCGCGTCAAGATCTCGGCAGCGCCGGCGACATCGCCCGCCTGCAGAAGCTCACGCACCCGCGACGAGGAGGCTTTGGCGCCGCGTTCGTCGGCGACCGCTTCGCAGACTGAGACCCCGAAGCCCAGCATGGCGCCATGGCGCACCAGCGATTTGCTGTCGCCCATGCGGTCATGACCGAAGCGGAAGTCGAAGCCTGTGCTGACATGGCGCGCCCGGAGGCCGGCGGCGATCATGTCGGCGCAGAAGTCCTTGTCGCTCATTGCGGCGAGGCGGGCGTCGAACGGCAGCTCGAACATCAGGTCGACGCCCAGCTGCGCGAGTGCCCGCTGGCGTCCGTGCCGGGTCTGCAGCCTGAACGGCGGGGCGTCGGGGTGGAAGAAACGGCGCGGCAGGGGCTCGAAGGTGGCCACGCCAAGGGGCGCGCCCTGGCGCTGCGCGACCATGCGCGCGGCGGCAATGACGCTTTGATGCCCGGCGTGAACCCCGTCGAAATTGCCGATGGCGAGGCTCGCGCCCAGCGCTGTGGGCGGCAGATCGCTCCAGGTGTTGAAGACCTTCATGCCGGCTTGCGAGGCGCCATGACCACGGCCTCGCCGTCGATGACTGTCTTGCCGCCGACCTCTGCCACGCACGCGAGGGTCACCCGCGCCTTGGCCTCGTCGATGGCTATGACGCGCACGCGGGCGCTCACCGTGTCGCCGATCCGCACCGGGCGCTTGAAGGCCAGCGACTGCGACAGATAGATCGCGCCGGGACCTGGCAGGCGCATGCCAAGCAGGGCTGAGAAATGCGATGCGCTCAGCATGCCGTGGGCGATCCGGCCTGCGAACGGCGTTGACCTGGCGAAGTCCTCATCAAAGTGCACCGGATTGAAGTCGCCGCTGGCGGCTGCGAAGGCCAGGATGTCGGCCTCGGTGACGGTGCGCCGTTGAACCGCTTCATCGCCGACCGCGATGTCCTCGAAATAGCATCCGCCCTGTGGGTTCATGGCGCCCTCCCGGTCGCGGCGGACCGCCGCTTTACGGTTTCTTATCCCGCTTTGCGTAGTGTGCAACTGAAGGAACGCGGGCGCAGACCTGTGGGACGGGTGATGGAGTGGGTTATGGCCGTTGACATGTCGATGAACATTCTGGTCGTGGATGATTACCAGACAATGATCCGGATTATCCGGAACCTTTTGAAACAACTCGGCTTTGACAATGTCGACGAAGCCAAGGATGGCCAGGAAGCGCTCGGATTGCTGCGTTCCGGCAAGTACAATCTGGTCATTTCGGACTGGAATATGGAGCCTATGACCGGGTTTGAGCTGCTCAAGCACGTGCGCGCCGACGATAAGCTGAAGCGCACCCCGTTCATCATGGTGACGGCCGAATCCAAAACCGAAAACGTGATCGCCGCCAAACAGGCCGGCGTGAACAACTACATCGTGAAGCCGTTCAATGCTCAGACGCTGAAGGCCAAGCTCGTTTCGGTGATCGGCGACTTCTGATCGCCGGAATTTTTCAAGGGAGGGCGCCATGCCCAGTCCGGAAGTTGTGTTGAAGGTTCGTGACGCCCTGGCTTCGCTGCAACGGGCGGATCTCAAGGACCCGCGGCTCGTGGAGGTGCTTAACCTGTCCGAGCAGCTGGTCGACGCGATGAATTCGTTTTTCGGCTCGATGGACCGCAATGTCTATGGTGAATTGCGCTACATCGCCGCATACATTGCGCGCACACGGGGTGAAATCTCCGCTTTGCGACCGAACGAGATCCGCGAAAACCGTATTCCGCAGGCTGGCGCCGAGCTG
>JBILMQ010000173.1:0-7793 GCA_044375455.1 Caulobacterales bacterium
GCGAGTTCGCGCCTTGGGCGGGGTGCCTCACGTTGCGCAGAACACAACGAACAGGCGCTCAGCAATTGATGGCCGCACGACGCGTCACCCTGGCTATGCCGTCAGCCAACGCGTCCGCAAACGGATCGAAGAATGCTTCGGTTGGATGAAGACGTGCGGAGGCATGCGCAAGACCCGCCACAAGGGCCAAAAACGCGTCGCCTGGACGTTCACGCTGACTGCCGCTGCATGCAACCTGATCCGGTTGCCAAAGCTGTTGGCGGCGGCGTGATGACGCCCGGACTCCGTAAAAATCGGCCCAAATGGGCGGATTTTCTCCCAAAACACCGAAAAATCGCGAGCAAATCGATACGTGCCGCAGGCCTCGGGGAAAATTCCGCCTTGCGCCGGGACTATTTCCGCGGCCTGCTAAGCGAAGCCCCATTGCAGCAACGGCGTGATTTTCCGGTGCGATTGACGCACCCCATCCGACCCAGTGCCAGGACCCGCGGAGCATGGCCAGGATAACGCTTAGGCAAGACCTCAGGCAAGAAAAATTGTATACATCTGGCCCATGCTTCGGTACCGAGAGGCTTGCGGGGGCGCTTCATCGCGGCCCCTCGCCCTAGCCGCGCAACCCATACAAAGATCAGGAACGGGGCGGATTGCAGAGATGGACGTCGTTGTTCACGAGCCCCCAAGGCACACCCAGGAATTGGATGCGAAGCGCCTTGAGACATGGCTATCTGAAGCTATCGAAGACTTCGTCGGGCCGGTTGGGGTCTTGCGGTTCTCCGGAGGTCAATCGAACCCGACCTTTCTTTTGAAGACCCCACTGCGCGATTACGTGTTGCGGACCAAGCCGCCGGGCCGCCTGCTTGCCTCGGCCCACGCCGTGGATCGGGAGTACCGGGCGATGCTGGCTCTTGGGCAGACAGGGTTTCCCGTCCCAAGGGTCTATGGGCTATGTGAGGATGATGCGGTTATCGGGCGGGCGTTCTATGTAATGGCGATGGTGGAGGGGCGGATCCTGTGGGATGGCCGCCTGCCCGGCTTCGAGCCGGTCGACCGGCTCGCCGTTTACGAGGCGCAGATTGACACGCTGGCGGCGTTGCACAGGCTCGATCCGGTTGCGATTGGGCTTGGCGGCCACGGCAGGCCCGGAAACTACTTTGAACGCCAATTGGCCCGATGGTCGAAGCAATATCTGGAGTCCGACGGTCCGCGCGATGGGGCGATGGACCGATTGATCGATTGGCTTCCCCTTGGGGCACCGCAGGAACGGCCCGCGCGGATCATCCACGGGGATTATCGACTCGACAACATGGTGCTTGACCACACCGAGCCGCGGGTGGTGGCCGTGCTTGATTGGGAATTGTCGACGCTTGGCGATCCGATCGCGGACCTGACCTATCTTTTGATCCACTGGGTGACTCCGGCAGACGAGCGCAACTCCCTCTCCGGACTTGATCTCGACGCGCTCGGGATTCCAACGCAGAAAGCCATGCTTCGGCGATATCTCGCGGCGACGGGCGACACGCTCGGCGCTCCTCTGGAGTGGTATCTTTCGTACAATCTGTTCCGCCTCGCGGCCATCCTTCATGGGGTTGCCGCGCGCGATCGCGCAGGCGCTGCAAACAATGCCCGCGCTAAAGTTGCCCAGAACCGTGTCGGCCCGCTCGCCAAGGCCGCCTGGGACATCGCGGCGACCTTAGGTGCATCCTGATGACGTGGCCCGCCCGGACAATCGCCCAATCGCTGGACATGTTGACAGCGCCTGGCGCGCCTTTTGAAATGCGCGAGGTCGACGTGCTTGGCCGGCGGGTGCGCAGCTATGTGCGCATGCCGAGCGATCTCAGGAGCGTGCTCACCGCAAGCCGGCGTTTCGGCGCGCGGGACTTTCTTGTGTATCAGACTGAGCGCGTCACTTTTGAGGGCCACTGGCGCGCCACTCAGGCCTTTGGCCATACGCTTGTTCGCGACTATGGCGTCAAGAAGGGCGATCGGGTCGCGATTGCGATGCGCAATTACCCGGAGTGGTCGATCTGCGCCTGGGGCGCGCTCGCAATCGGAGCAGTGCTGGTGCCGCTGAATGCTTGGGAGCCGGCTGAAACACTAGGCCGTCTTCTTGACGATAGCGGCGCGATTGTCGTGGTCGTCGATCAGGAGCGCCTGGAGCGGCTCTATCAGTCCGGATGGAGCGGCGGCGCGCTCATCGCGGTCCGCACGACGGCGCAGGCCCCGGCGGGCTCGCCATTCGCCGTGCGGGACATCGGGTCCATTCTTGGCCCCCCGGAGCGGTACACAGAGCTTCCTGACGAGGCTCTGTTCGATCCCGGTCTCACGCCCGATGCTCTTGCAACGATCTTTTACACCTCCGGCACGACCGGCCGGCCAAAGGGGGCCATGGGTACCCACCGCAACATCCTGTCCAATTATGTAAACGCTGGGTTTCGAGCGGCCCGGGCGGCGGTCCGGCGGGGCGGCGAGGCACCCGCGGTACCCGCCACCGGCGTGCGCAAGATCCTTCTTCCTCTCCCGCTGTTCCATGTGACCGGGTTTCATTCAACGCTGGTGCCGGCCGTTGCGAACGGCACCACGCTGCACCTGATGTACAAGTGGGACGTCGACGAGGCTCTTGAGATCATCGCACGCGAAAAAATTCAGATGCTCACGCTCGTTCCGACCCTTGCGTGGCAATTGGTCGACGCCCTGCAGCGAACCGGCACTGACGTCTCAAGCCTAGAAATGGTCGGCTATGGGGGTTCCGCTGCTCCGCCAGACCTCGCGCGCCGAATTCGCGCAATGGTTCCTACCGCATTTCCCGGCCAGGGCTATGGTGCCACGGAGACGTCGTCGCTGGTGGCGTCCAACAGCCATGAGGACATGATGGTTCGTTCGGACAGCGTCGGCACGGCGGTGCCGTGCTGTGATGTGCGTGTCGTCTCTGCGAACGGGGAGACCGCCGCCTCAGGCGAGCCTGGCGAACTCTGGGTGCGCGGGCCGAACGTGGTGGCGGGTTATTGGAACATGCCGGAAGCAACCCAGGAAGCCTTTGTTGACGGCTGGTACAAGACAGGCGACATCGCCACGGTCGATCCTGAGGGCTTCATCACGATCCTTGACAGGATCAAGGACATGCTCATCCGCGGGGGCGAGAATATCTATTGCGTTGAGATCGAAAACTTTCTGATGACCCATGCCGATGTCGCGGAGGCTGCCGTCTTCGGTCTGCCCGAGCGGACGCTGGGCGAGGTCGTCGGTGCAGCGGTCCGCCTGTCTGCAGGCTCTGCGACAGACGCGGAGGCTCTGATTGAGCATGTGAGGACGGGCCTTGGCCCGCACAAGGCACCCGTCCGGATCGCCCTGCATGAGGCCCCTCTTCCACGCAATGCGGCAGGAAAGGTTCTGAAGACACAACTGCGAGCTGAGCTGATCCAATCGCTGCCAGAACCCACTGCGCCAAGAGGCTGAACATCATGAGCGACACCTCCCACCCATCGCTCGCCGCAGCTGAGCGGCTGTTCTCAACAGTTGAACACGGCGATCTGGACGATCTCCGTCAGATCTTCAGCGACGGCGCCATGATCTGGCACAATACGGATGAAGCCTTGACCGATGTCGAGACGACCATCACCAATTTGAAGATCCTGCGCGCCGGAGCAACCACCTTGCGCTATGCTGACATTCGGCGCGAGCCGACCCCCAGCGGTTTTGTGCAACAGCACACTCTGCTGATAGACATGCCGGACGGACGGCGGATGCGCGATGCCGCGTGTTGCGTCTGTCGGGTGGAGGATGGCCGGATCGCCCACATGGACGCCTATCACGACTCGGCTGTGACCCACCAAATGGCGCATCGACAGCATCACAACGCGGGCTAAGTCACGCACGCATAAATCGCCAGTTGGGATTGTCCTATGCCGGCGAACATTGATCCATTGGCGGCGAGGGACATCGCCGATGCCGCCTGTTTGCCGTCAAGAGATGTCTGACTTCGAGTGCTCGATCATTCAGCCGTTGCTGCCGAATAAGCCGTGTGGTGTGCCGTGGGGTGATGATCGTAAGGTGATCAACGGCATTTTCCGGCGCCCGCGCACCGGTTCTGCCCGGCACCAAATTCCCAAGCGCTATGGTTCTTACACCACCTGCTGCAAATGTTTCGTTCGCTGGCGAGAGAAAGGCCTGTGGGTTCGCATTTTTGATGCGGTTTGCAAGGCTTTCGCCGGCAAAATACAGATCATCGATTCCACCAGCGTGCGGGTGCATCAGCGTGTGGCGAACGGTAAAAAGGCGAAGAACAAAACGGTGCCGAAGCCGCTTCTGCCGCCGTCGGGGACGAAATTGACACCCGATGCCCACAACACTGACCTATGGGGTGTGCGCACGGCGGATTGACAACGAAAATCCATCCCGTCGTCGACGCCAAGGGCTGGCCAATCACCCTGAAATTGACGCCCGGCGAGGCCCATGACGGCAAGAGGCCTGCGACATGCTCGTCACCTCGAAAGCAGGCGACACCCTGATCTCCGATGCGGGCTATGAGAGTGATCGGCTTCGCACCGATCTCAAGCGTCGGCGGGTCAAAGCCTGCATCAAGCCGATGGCGAACCGAAAGAAGAGCTGTCGTCCGCGCAAAGTCAACTATGCCAAACGCAGCCTTGTCGAGCGCTTCTTCAACAGGCTCAAGCACTTTCGCGCCATCGCCAACCGGTTCGAAAAGCACGCTGCAAACTATCGCGCCCTCGTTAAACTCGCTTCCGCCAGATTGTGGATGCGATTTGTGAGTCGGTGACTTGGGTTAGGCTGTTGCCTGGACTGGGCGCCTCACACGCGCATGCCGCCGTCCGCCTGGATGGTCTGTCCTGTGATGAAGCCCGCGTCATCGCTCGCCAAAAAGGCTGCGACCGCGGCCATTTCCTCCGGTCGTGCCGGACGCCCAAGCGGAATACGGGCGCGAACGACGCGCGCCATGTGCTCGTCCGCCGTCAGTGTCGGGTCTTGGGCTGCGACATGCTCGTAGCGCTGGCGCACATAGGGCGTGAGCGTCATACCCGGCGAAAACGCATTCACCCGGATGTTCTTGGGCGCGAGTTCGATCGCTAGGCTCCGTGTGAGCGCAACGACGCCGTATTTGGCGACAGCATAGGCGGAGATTCCTGCCACCCCATGGTGGGCTGAGATCGAACTCGTATTGACGATCGCTCCGCCGCCGGCCCGGGCAATCCTGTCTGCGGCATGTTTCGAGCAGAGAAAGGCTGAATCGAGGCTGATGCGCAGCGTGTATTCCCAGTCCGCGCGCTGAAGCTCACAGACAGGCGTCTGGTCGACGGGGCCTGCGCCGGTTCCCCCGCCGGCGTTGTTGAAAAGGCAATCGATGCGGCCGAACGTGGCTTCCGCCTCGGCCATGAGCGCGGCGACGTCAGCTTCTTCGGTAACGTCCGCCCAGATCGCAAGCGCGCGCGTGCCCCGGTCACGCAAGCCCTGGGCGATGGATTGCAGGTCTTCCCAGCGTCCAAACCGCTCCCGGGGCGCGCCAGGATGATCCCGGCAGAGATCCGTGATCACGAGATCTGCACCTTCTGCGGCCAGTCTGTGGGCGATGGCCTCGCCGATCCCGCCGGCGCGCCCTGCCCCGGTCACCACAGCGACCCGTCCGGCGAACCGCCGCCCCGGCACCAACCCCAGCTTCGACTCGACCATGACCATCCTCGCCAAACCGTTTTGAGACCAGGGAGCTCTATGCCCCAGCAACTGTCAGGCCCTGAGGCCGCGCGGCCAAACCGCAGTCCTGGGCGCGCCGTGAGCCCTTGGCGGGCGCGCGCGCCGCGGCCATCGCGCCGTCCCGGCTGCCCGCAGGCGGATGGGCTCCGGCGCGGGCGCGGCTCCTATCCTTCCCACCAGTCCCGGCGTCCAGGCGGCACCCGGAACGCGCCGTCCAGACGGATGACTGTTCCATTGAACATCGGGTTCTCGATGATCGCCTGCACGGCATGAGCGAACTCTGGAGCTTCGCCTGGGCGCCGAGGAAACTGCACCTGATCGCGCAGCCAATCGACCATGGGCCCCTTCGCGTTTGAAAACATCGGCGTCTCGAAGATGCCCGGAGCGATCGTCACGACGCGAATGCCGACAGAAGCAAACTCGCGCGCGAGCGGCAGCGTCATGGCATTGATGCCGCCCTTGGCGGCGGCGTAGGCCGCGGTGCCGATTTGGCCTTCCATGGCCACGATCGAGGAGGTGTTGATGATCACCCCGCGCTCGCCGTGCGCATCGGGCTGCGAGCGCATTATTCGCTCCGCGGCCGTGCGCGCAAGGATGAAACTTCCGAGCGTGTTGACGGCAAGGACCCGCAAGAAACCCGCAGCCGTCACCTTTCGGTGGGGCCCTGCGCTCAGCCCGGAATGGCCTGCGCCTGTGGTGTTGAGGACGGCCCGAAGGGGGCCCAGGCCCGCCATGAGACTGTCAAGGCCCTCTTCAACGGCCGTTTCGTCGGCGACGTCGGCCTTATGAAACGGCCCGTCCCACGCGCCTCTCTGCAAGTCGAGCACGCCGACCAGAGCGCCTCGCTCGCGGAGCGCCCTGGCGGTTTCCGCGCCAAGACCAGATCCGCCGCCAGCGACGATCACGCCGCTTCCACTGACGTTCATGGCGTTCTCATCCCACGGCGGCCTCCGCGCGCCTGATCTCTGGGTCGATCGATCGGGCGGCGAACCAATACAAAAGCCCGGACAAAAGGCCCGCCGAGAGCCCGATGAGGATGCCGGCGCGCAGAGCCTCGCCCTCACCCAGCGCTGGCGTGAAGGCGTCGCTCATGATCCCGATGAGCAGAGGTCCGAGGCTGAGCCCGATTGCGCTGTTGACGAAGAGCGCCACGGCGAGTGCTGTCGCCTTCGCCTTTGGTCCGGCAAGGCGTTGCAGGCCGAGCGTGCCTGGCCCGTACCAGAGATTTGAAAAGAATGATGCGAGCGCAAACGTCGCAAGCGACCATAGAGCGCCCGGCAGCGTGAACATGATGAGGTATCCCGCAGCGCAAAACACCGAGCCGACGGCGGGGATGATTGTGAGGGCGCGCACGTCGCGCGTGCCGAACCTGTCGCCAAGCTTACCTCCGACAAGGGCACCGAGCGCCCCGCCGCTTGCGCCCAGCAGGCCAAGCCCGATCCCGATGACCCCCAGCGGCGGCAGGCCGACGCGCGCGCCCAGTTCGGTCAGCTCACTGAGGTGGTTGCGGAGGTAGAACGAGCCGGCGAACGCCATTGCGCCGTAATTGACAAAGCTGAGCAATGCCCCGCCAAGCGCCATGAGAACGAAGGCGCGCTGTGCGAGCAATTGGCCGAGCGCCGCCCTCAGGCTCGGCTCCGCCGCGCGTGGGCCACCCTGGCGACCGTCTCTGGGATCGCGCAGGGTCAGAAGAACCAGAGCCCCGATCAGGATGCCTGGGGCACCTGCCGCCACCATTGTCCAGCGCCATCCGATGAGCCCTGCGAGCAGCCCTCCGCCGATCAATCCGATTGACGCCCCGATCGGTGCGCCAAGCGCAAAAACGGCGAGCGCCCCGGAGCGGCGATCTGGGGAAACGCTGTCAGCGATCAGGGATTGGGAGGGCGGCGCGCCGCCGGCTTCGCCGACGCCGACGCCCACCCGGCATAACAGGAGTTGGATAAAATTTGACGCAGCGCCGCACGCAGCAGTGAAGGCGCTCCACGTGATGATCGCCACGCCGATGATCGTGACGCGATTTGACCGATCGGCGAGGCGCGCGATCGGGATAGCCGCGGTGCTGTAAAGCAGAGCGAAGGACAGCCCGCTCA
>JBILMQ010000174.1:0-7677 GCA_044375455.1 Caulobacterales bacterium
GGCCTCTTGCCAAGCCGGAGGCGGCCCGGCGTTGCCACACGGACGGTCCGGTCCGGCCCGAGCCGCCGCCACTATCTCGCGCGATGCCCGCAGGATGTGGCGCGGCTGGGCAGCACAGCCGGAGCCGCCGGGGCATTAAGGCGCGCTCTTGGCCCCGATTTTCGGCTCCTCGCCCTTCACCAGCCGGCTGATATTGGCGCTGTGACGCCAGTAGATCAGGATCGCGAGTACGGCGGCGGCGAGTGCGCTGCCGGTCCCTGCCTTGAAATAGAGGGCCAAACCCGGGGCGAGGGCGGCGGCGGCGAGCGCGGCCAGGGATGAAAAGCGGAAGGTGAACGCCACCGCGAGCCAGATGACGCCGGCAAGCGCGCCGATCAAGGGCGCGGCGGCGAGCAGCAGTCCGAAAAACGTGGCGACCCCCTTGCCGCCCTTAAACCTCAGCCAGACCGGAAAACAATGGCCGATAAAGGCGCACGTCCCGGCGATCAGACCGATTTCATGGCCAGCGAGCCAGCGGGCGAGAAAATAGGCGAGCGCGGCTTTGCCGCCGTCCAGAACCAGTGTCGCGAAGGCAAGGTCGCGCCTGCCGGTGCGCAACACATTGGTCGCCCCGATATTGCCGGACCCCAACTTGCGAATATCTCCGACGCCGGCGAGACGGGTCAACAGCAGGCCGAAGGGAATTGATCCCAACAGATAACCGGCCGCCGCAGCGGCGGCGGCCGCCGCAGGATCAATGATTGCGGGTGGGCTCATGAGTGGTCCTCCGCGCGCTCCGGGTAGACCATGCTGCCGCCGACATAGGTGCGCACCACCCGTCCTTGCATGCGCTTTCTGTCGAACGGCGAGTTCTTGGAGCGTGATTTGAGTTTGTAAACATCGAAGATAAACGGACGACCGGGATCAAACAGACACAGGTCGGCAGGCCGGCCGACCGCCAGGCGGCCCTGCTCCAGCCCGAGCAGCTCGGCAGGGCGCAACGTCATGGCCCGGATGAGTGTCGTCAGCGGCACGTCTCCATCATTATGCACCATCATTGCGCCTGGGATCAGACTTTCCAGACCGGCTGCGCCAAACGCCGCTTCATCGAAGGGCAGTCGTTTGTCCTCGGCCGGCTGGGGCGCGTGCCCTGACACGATGACATCGACGACGCCGTCGCGCAGACCAGCGACCAGCGCCTGACGGTCTTCTTCGGCGCGCAATGGCGGGGACAGCTTGGCGAAGGTGCGATATTCGCCGACGTCGATCTCATTGAGCGCGAGATGGTTGATCGACACGCTCGCCGCTGCGCGCGCTCCGCGGTGTTTCGCGCCAGCGAGCAGGTCGACCGCGCCGCGCGTGGAGATCTGATCCGCCAGGAGCCGGGCGCCGGTCACTTCAGCCAGGACGAGATCGCGATACAGCATGATGGTCTCGGCCACACTCGCAATGCCCGGCACACCGAGGCGGGCGGACAGCTCGCCTTCATGCATCGCCCCGCCGGCAAGGCTCGGATCCTCCGGCCGATGGGCGACCAGCATGCCGCCGGGCCGTACGCCGTTCGCATAGCTCAATGCGCGGCGCATGACGCGTGAATCGGCAATCGATTGCGAGCCATTGCTCGCCAGCACGGCGCCAGCTTCCGCCATGAGGCCGATTTCCGCCATCTGGCGACCGTTCAGGCCCTTGGTCAGCGCGGCGGCGGGATAAACCCGAACCTGAGCGGTCGCGCGGGCGCGGCGATTGATGAAGTCGACCAGCGCGGCGTCATCGATGACCGGGTCGGTGTCCGGCATCACCACGATCGAGGTTACGCCGCCCGCTGCCGCGGCGCGGCTCGCCGAGGCGAGCGTCTCCTTGTGCTCCAGGCCCGGTTCGCCCGTAATCACCCGCATATCGATCAACCCGGGGGCGAGGGCGAGACCCTGACAGTCGACAATCTCGGTCTGGGGATCCAGGCCGTCGGCGGCGAGAAGCTGGCCGATCGCGGCGATCATGCCGTGCTCTACGATCACATCGCCGATGGTTTCGGTCGCGCTTTGCGGATCGAGCAGCAGCGCGCCGCGGAACAGGATGCGCCGGGTCATGCGCGCGCTCCTGCTGCGTCGCTGGGTCGGTCCGCCAGGGCGATCAGAACCGCCATGCGGACGGCGACGCCCATCTCCACCTGGCTCTGGATCAGGCTTACGGCCGGATCATCGGCGACGTCTGAATCGATTTCCACGCCGCGGTTCATTGGCCCTGGATGCATGACGCGCGCGCCGGGTTTGGCCCAGGCGAGCTTCTCGCGGTCCAGTCCGTAAAAATGGAAGTACTCGCGTTTGGACGGCACAAACGCGCCGTCCATGCGCTCCAGCTGGAGGCGCAGCATCATGACGACGTCCGCCCCTGCAAGTCCGGCGCGCATGTCCGCATGCACGCGCGCGCCCCAGCGGTGTGCGTCGGTCGGCATCAGGGTCGGCGGTCCGACAAGGCGCACGTCGGCTCCCAGCAGAGTGAGCAGCGCAACATTCGAGCGTGCGACGCGCGAGTGCAGGATATCGCCGCAGATGGCGACGCTGAGCCCCTCCACTGACCCGAAGGCGCGCGTCAGGGTGAGCGCATCGAGGAGGGCCTGGGTGGGATGCTCATGCTGCCCGTCGCCGGCGTTGATCACAGCCCCATCGACTTTCTGAGCCAGCAGATTGGCCGCGCCGGAGGAGGCGTGGCGAATCACCAGGAGATCGGGCTGCATCGCGTTCAGCGTCACAGCCGTGTCGATCAGGGTCTCGCCCTTGGTCATGGCCGACGAGCGCGGGCTCATGTTCATCACATCAGCGCCGAGACGCTTGCCTGCAAGTTCGAATGAGCTCTGGGTGCGCGTCGAGCTCTCGAAGAACAGGTTGAGCAGGGTGCGTCCTTTGAGCAGATCCAGCTTCTTCTTCGCTTGCCGGTTCACCCCGACGCACCAATTGGCGAGTCGAAGCAGCCCCAGCACCTCGCAGCGGTTGAGATCGGCGATCTGCAGAAGGTGGCGCGTGTGCAGCGGCGGCGCCTCCGGGCGCGGATCAATCGTCGGATCGCCTGTGCTTGTCATTGACGCCGCTTGTATGCCCAGTGGGCGGTTCCGGCAATTGCTTGTGGCTAGGCCATGATCGCCTGCGCCAGGAGAAGCACGACAGGCATGGTCAGAAATGACACCAGCGTTGTTGCGGTGATGATCGCCGCCATCAGCGAATGGTCGCCGCCCATCTCCTTGGCCAGCGTGTAAGCCGCCGCCGCCGTCGGGGTGGCGCCGACCGCCGCCGCCGCGGCGATGGCGATGGGGCCGCCGCCCATGAGCGCGACCGCCCCGGCCATCACGACCGGCGCAAGAAGGAGTTTCAGGACGCAGGTCAAGGCCAGCTGCGCGCGGCTTGCCCGCAGGGCCTTCAGATTGAGCCCGGCCCCGACGCAGATGAGCGCGATCGGCATCGCAGCCTTGGCCAGGAGGTCGAGCGTCGATTGGACGGGGCCGAGATGGTCAACGCCCAGAGCCTGCAGCATGAGACCCGCGCCGCAGGCCAGGATCAGGGGATTTGTCAGCACCTGGTCTGCATACGCGCGCCAAGACCGGGCAGGACTTGCGCCCCACCGCGCGAGTGCGGCGACCGAGATCAGGTTCACGAGGAGGACAGCTGGGCCGAAGGCCAGTGCGACCAGATCGCCGCCCTGCCGGCCGAACAGTGCGGGGGCGGCGGCGAGCACGGCGAAGCCGTTCCACCTGAGCGCGCCCTGAAACAGGCTCGTAAAGGCAGGACCGTCCGTCCCGAACACCGGCTTCACGGCGAGTGCGATCACCGCCATGCTCGCAAAGCCGGCGAGGGCGCCTGCCACGAATGGGCCGGCGTCGGCTGCGTGAACGTCCGCGCCAGCGATGGTGGTGAACAGAAATGCGGGATAGAGGAGCGTATAGCCGAGACGGTTCACCGCGGCGAATGCTTCACTGCTGGCCAATTTTGCGGCGCGTGCGCCCCAGCCGATAAGGATCAGCAGGAACACCGGAGCCAGAGCGCCCGCAATCTCGTTCACCGACCCCATCTCCGCAAGCCGGGGTGCGCCGCAGCGGTCAGGCGGCATTCGGGCGCATGGCGCACAAGAAAACGGCGGCCCGAAGGGCCGCCGTTGATCTGCAGGGCCATCAGGATCAGGCCAGATCGCCGCCGGGCTCGTTGATTGCGCTTACGGCTGCAAGCTCCTGAGCCTGGGCGGCTGCGTCGGCGCGGTCGCTTTCGGCTTGGGTCGCAAGCACATTCTCGCCCTTCGCCTGACGTTCGGCTTCGTCCGCCGATCGCGCAACGTTGACCGTCACGGTGACCGACACCTCCGGGTGCAGCCGGACCCGGATCTGGCTCGTGCCAATCGCTTTGATTGGGGTGTTGAGTATCACCTGACCGCGGTCAACCGCGAAACCAGCGGCGACTGCGGCATCGGCGATGTCGCGTGCGGAGACGGAGCCATAGAGCTGACCCGACTCGCCAGCCTGACGCAGCAACACAAAACTCTGACCCTGCAGCTTGGCGCCGAGCGCCTCCGCTTTTGCCCGGGTGTCGGCGTTACGCGCCTCAATCGCGGCGCGCTGCAGTTCAAACACTTTGAGGTTGGCGTCGGTGGCCCGCAGAGCCTTCTTTTGGGGCAGAAGATAATTGCGCGCAAAGCCCGGCTTCACAGCGACGACGTCACCGATGGCGCCAAGCTTTTCCACACGTTCCAGGAGCACGACTTTCATGATGACGTCTCCTTACAGCACAGCGTAGGGCAGCAGCGCGAGCACGCGCGCGCGCTTGATGGCCTGGGCGAGCTCGCGCTGCTTCTTGGACGATACGGCCGTGATCCGCGCGGGCACGATCTTGCCTTTCTCCGAGATGAAGCGCTGCAGCAGCTTGACGTCCTTGTAGTCGATCTTCGGCGCAGCATCTCCGGAGAACGGGCACACCTTGCGCCGGCGTCCGAAAGGCCGGCGGGTCGGCAGATTGGTGATGTTGATTTTCTGGGTCATCGATCAGGCCTTCATGCGCCGCTCGCCGCCGGCCATTGCCGCGGCTGCTTTTTTCTTCTCATCGCGATCCCGCTTGGCGAGAACCGGGGAGGGGCCCTCCGGCGCCGCCTCCAAACGCACCGTGAGGAAGCGGATCACGTCTTCATTGATCCGCAGACGCCGATCCAGTTCGTGGACCGCAGCGGGGGGGGCCTCGATGTTGAGGAGGCCATAGTGGCCCTTCCGGTGCTTCCTGACCCGGTAGGCCAGGTTGCGAAGCCCCCAATACTCGTTGTTGAGCACCTTGCCGCCATGCTCTTCGAGCACACGGGTCATGTCCTCGATGAGCGCTTCGACCTGCTGGGGCGAAACATCGGGACGCGCAATGAATACCTGTTCGTAATAGGCCATGATCCCCGTCCTTGGGTCGCGGCGCCGCGCATGGGCGGGGGCCCGGCGCGACGATGGATCCTCACGCCCTCCCGGTGGAACCGGAAGTTCGCGCAAGGACCGCAGCCCGATTGGTGTGGGCGGGGTGTAGCCGAGCAGGCGCTGGCGCGCAAGTGCTGCGGGCGACCGTGCCGGCGACCGGGCCGCGGGCGGCCGGGCGAACACTTCTAAGCCCGCCGTCGCATGGCTGCTGGCGGTTGGCCAGCGCCGCCTGCGCGGGACTTGCCGCTTGCGCACCGCGCGCCGCGCCAGTAGCAGGCGCATCCTGGTTCCTAAACGACGTCCGGCGAGGCCCCATGATCACCACTGCGTTTGTTTTTCCAGGCCAGGGCAGCCAGGAGGTCGGCATGGGTGCGGCGCTGGCCGCGGCGTCGTCGGCTGCCCGCACCGTTTTTGAGGAAGTGGATGCTGCGCTCGGGCAGAAGCTGTCGGCGCTGATGTGGGACGGACCTATTGAGACCTTGACCCTGACCGAAAATGCACAACCTGCGCTGATGGCTGTCAGCGTTGCTGCGGTTCGCAGTCTGGCCGTCGATCATGGCGTGCCGGTCAGCGCGGCGGCTTTCGTCGCTGGGCACAGTCTTGGCGAGTACTCTGCTCTTGCCGCGGCTGGCGCGATTGGGCTCGCTGACGCAGCGTGCTTGTTGCGCCTGCGCGGTCAGGCCATGCAACGCGCCGCCCCGCTGGGTGCGGGAGCGATGGCCTCCCTGATCGGCAAGGTTGATGTGGCTTTGGCGGAAGAGATTGCGGCGGAGGGGGCCAAAGCCGGCCCTGTTGTCGTCGCCAACGATAACAATGTCGGCAATGTTGTGATCTCGGGCGCCAAAGCGGGCGTGGAGGCCGCCATCGCCGCGGCAAAAGCCCGGGGCGTGCGCGCGATTCCGCTGAATGTCTCCGCGCCGTTTCACAGTCCGCTGATGGCGCCGGCGGCTGAGGAAATGCGGGCAGCGCTCGGCGAGGTGCATATCGTTGCGCCTGCGCCCCCGCTGGTGGCCAATGTGACGGCGGCGCCGGTCGCCGACGCAGAGACGATCCGTCGCCTGCTGGTCGAGCAGGTAACGGGGCGCGTGCGCTGGCGCGAAAGCATTGCCTGGATGGCGCGCGTCGGTGGCGTCGGACGGTTTGTGGAACTCGGCTCTGGGAAGGTTCTCGCTGGCATGATCCGGCGCATTGCTGATGGCGCGGAGGCGGTTTCGGCGGGCGATCCGGAAACGATCGCGGCTGCCGCTGCGGCGCTTCGGGGCTGACGGGGAAAGGATACTGGCATGTTCGATCTTACCGGCAAAAAGGCCCTGGTGACCGGGGCGACCGGCGGCATTGGCGGCGCGATTGCGCGCGCATTTGTCGAAAGCGGCGCGACTGTCGCCCTGTCGGGCACGCGTCGCGAGGCGCTGGAACAGCTGCAGGCGGACCTGCCGGGGGCGGCTGCGGTCGCTTGCGACCTTTCTGATGCGGCGCAGACCGATGCCTTGGTCGGCGAGGCGGAGGCGGCCCTTGGCGGCCTTGACATCGTTGTGAGCAACGCTGGCCTGACCCGCGACGGTCTGATCCTGCGGATGAAGGACGAGGACTGGGCAAAGGTCCTGGATGTCAATTTGACCGCGTATTTCCGGATCGCGCGCGCGGCCGCCAAGGCGATGATGCGTCGACGGTGGGGGCGAATCATCGCGGTCACCTCTGTCGTTGGCGTCACTGGCAACCCTGGCCAGACCAATTACGCCGCGTCCAAGGCTGGCATGATTGGCTTTTCGAAGGCCCTCGCGCAGGAGATCGCGAGCCGGAACATCACCGTCAATTGCATCGCGCCGGGCTTTATTGAGAGTCCGATGACTGATGCGCTCAATCAGGACCAGAAAAATGCGCTGTTCGGGCGTATTCCGGCGGGTCGCTTCGGAACGGGCCGTGACGTGGCTGCGGCGGCCGTCTATCTCGCCAGCGAGGAGGCAGGGTACATGACAGGCCAGACACTGCACGTGAACGGCGGGATGGCCATGGTGTAAGCAGCCGCGGCGCTTTGGCAGGGCGCCTCGCCGGGCCTCGCAGCGGTTCTGGCCAAACCATGGGAAGTATGTTAGCCCGCGATCCAGTCTGGGTTATATCAGCAAAAGGCAAGGTTTCATCAGGGGCTTTGAGGAGGTTGGCGCGAGCCCTCCGCCCGCAAGGGTCAGTCTTCCTGGCGTCCCGATCTGCTCTGCAAGAGTGCCCCGGCGGCGCAAGTTCCGGTATGGAGGGATAACTGATTTGGAAGGCTG
>JBILMQ010000175.1:0-7576 GCA_044375455.1 Caulobacterales bacterium
CTCTAAATCCGACGCGGTCGGGCGGCAAAATGAGCTGAACAAAGAAGGATAACCTAAACAACAGATTTGCATGGCAATGGATTTGCCTTGCGCAGCAGACGCCGTCGGCGTCGGACAAAGCCTGCACCCGACCCTCTAGCAGCGAACGACACCCGATAACCGGATGGGCTGCATCAGGTGCGTCCATGACCGGTATCCGCAGGCTGCTGTCGAGGCTGCACGCCATCCGTTGCGTTGCCGCGTCTGTGGATCGCACCCTCTATCATGCAGACCCGACGCAGTGTTAGGCTATGTTTATGACCAAGCTTCGCCGCAAGGGCGCGAGCGCCATGGCGCCCAACGACCTCGCCGTTCTCGCCACGATTGAGCAACGCCTCTTGTGGCTGTCAGCCTGGACAATCCACCACGCCAACCATCTGCGTGACAGCCGCGATGGTCTGAAGGTGGGAGGACACCAGGCGTCGTGCGCCTCCATGACCACCTTGATGACAGCGCTCTATTTCAAAGTGCTGCGCCCCCAAGATCGTGTCGCGGTCAAGCCGCACGCAAGTCCCGTCTTCCATGCCATCCAGACGCTGTTCGGTCGTCAGACCGTCGATCAGCTGAAGGCTTTCCGAGCCTTTGGCGGCGCGCAGTCCTACCCATCGAGAACAAAGGATCGCGACGACGTCGACTTCTCCACCGGCTCAGTCGGGCTCGGCGTGGCGATCACCGCCTTCGCCTCGCTTGTTCAGGATTATCTTTGCGTCAAGAACCGTCTGCCGCCGGAGCGCTGCGGACGCATGATCGCACTGCTGGGCGACGCCGAACTCGATGAAGGCAATATCTACGAGGCGCTGATCGAGTGCTATAAACACGACGTCCGCAACACGTGGTGGATCGTCGACTACAATCGCCAAAGCCTTGACGCCACCACCAGCGAGCGGATGTTCGATCGCTTTGACGACATCTTCGCCACGTCCGGATGGGGCGTGGAAACGCTGAAGTTCGGACGGCGCCAGCGCGACATCTTCGCGAGGCCCGGTGGGGCGGCGCTGCGCGAATGGATCGAGGCCTGTCCCAATGATCTCTACGCCGCGCTCACGTTTGAAGGCGGGTCAGCCTGGCGGGAACGCCTGCTCGCAGATCTCCAAACCGACGATAGCCGCGCGCTGATCGGATCCCTCGACGACACGGCGCTGGCTGATGTGATGACGACCCTGGGCGGTCATTGTCTCGAGACCCTGCTTGAATGTTTCGAGCGTTGCGCCGTCGATGATCGCCCGAAACTGATCATCGCTTACACGATCAAGGGCTGGCGACTGCCGTTTCAGGGTCACAAGGACAATCACGCCGGCCTCATGACGCCCGCGCAGATGTCAGCGTTCCAGGCCCGGGTCGGCGTGCCGGAAGGTTGCGAGTGGGACGCTTTTGCAGGGCTCTCCCCCGAACACCGAGCTGCGTGCGAGGCTCTTGTCGAAGCCGCGCCGTTCGCGGTTCAGACACAACGCCGGTTCAGCCCAGCAGCCATTGATGTGCCGCCGTGGCCGCAATTCCCGTGTCCTGATGACCAGCGACAATCAACCCAGGCCGCCTTCGGCAAGATTCTCGTCGACCTTGCGCGCGCTGACACTCCGCTGAGCGCCGCTCTCGTGACGACCTCTCCAGACGTGACCGTGTCAACCAATCTCGGCGGGTTCGTCAATCGACGCGGCCTGTTTGCGCGGTCGGCGGACGAGGACGTATTCAAGTCGCGTCGCATCGCCAGTCCACAGACCTGGGCTGCCCGCCCGGATGGTCAGCACATCGAACTCGGGATCGCCGAAAACAATCTGTTCTTGATGCTGGCTGCGTTGGGACTGTCTTCGTCTCTCTTTGGTCAGCGTCTGCTGCCCATTGGCACACTGTATGATCCCTTCATCGCGCGCGGACTCGATGCGCTCAACTATGCCTGTTACCAGGATGCACGCTTCATTCTGGCGGCCACGCCGTCCGGCCTGACCCTTGGTCCTGAAGGCGGCGCACACCAGTCAGTTGCAACCCCGCTGATCGGCATGGGCCAACCAGGACTCACGAGCTTTGAGCCAGCCTTCGCTGACGAATTGGCGTTGATGCTGCGCCAGGCGCTGATCCAGATCCAGGATCCGGTTGGCGACAGCGTGTATCTGCGCCTGTCCACCCGCCAGATTGAGCAACCGGTCCGAACCGATGACGCCTGGACCCAGGAAGCCCTCAAGGGCGCCTATTGGTTGCGCAAGCCTGCGCGCGGCGCCGGTCTGGCGATCGCCTATTGCGGCGCAATCGCGCCCGAGGCGTTTGAAGCCTGGCAGTCCTTGCAGGAAGACGCGCCCGGCGCAGGGCTGCTTGCCGTCACCTCGCCGGACCTGCTCCATCGTGATTGGACCGCCGCCGGCCGAAGCCGCTGGACGCATGGCTCCCGCGCGACGTCGCACGCAGAAACACTGCTCGGCCAACTCGACCGGAACGCCGGGCTGATCACCATGCTGGACGGCGCGCCTGGTGCTTTGTCCTGGCTTGGCGCTGTTTGCGGACACCGTGTCCGCGCACTCGGTGTGGAGCAGTTCGGTCAGGCCGGCGATCTGCCGGATCTCTACCGCGTCTATCGATTGGATGCCGCCGCAGTCCTTGACGCGGCTGCGGATCTGATGCTCGGCTAGACCTATTCAGCGGGCTGAATCTTAGCTTCACGCGACTCGCGCGTCGTCAGGCGCGCGAGAGCCGGCTTTACTGTCTTTTCGAGCCGATCAATCAGCACGAAGACGGCAGGAACGTAGACGAGAGACAGGATGGTCGACATCCAAAGACCGCCGATCACGGCAACGCCCATCCCCTGACGCAGGGCCCCGTCAACCCCCCAGCCCGCCGCGGCTGGGATCATGCCCGCGGACATCGCAATGGTGGTCATGATGATCGGCCTCGCCCGCTTCATGCCCGCTTCAAGCAGAGCCTGGTTGCGCGAAACGCCCTTGTGCATCTGCTCAATGGCGAAATCGACGAGGAGGATGGAGTTCTTGCACACGATCCCCATCAGCATCACGAAGCCGATGAATACGAACAGCGACATTGGCTGATTGGCGAGCAGAAGTCCGACAAAGGCGCCGCCAACCGACAGGGGCAGGGCGGTCATGATCGTCACCGGCTGGAAGAAGTCTTTCAGAAGAAGCACAAGCACCACATAGATGAGGAGCACGCCCCAGAACAGTGCGGTTGCGAAATCGCGGGTGAGATCCTCCATCTGTTCGGAGTTGCCGGATTTCAGCAGCTGGACGCCAGGCGGCAGGTTCTTCACCGCAGGCAGCTCCAGAACTTTCTGCAACGCATCGCCGATTTCCATGTCGACGACATTGGCCATCGCGGTGACCTTGCGCTGGCGGTCACGGCGCTCAATGGTCGCTTCACCAAGGCGGAAGGCAACATCAGCCACGCTGTCGAGGCGCACTGTGGCGCCCGTTGTCGTCTGCACGCGCAGCGCCTGGATGGTCTCTAAATCGGCGCGCGCCGTATCGCGCAGCCGCACCCGGATAGGCACTTGCCGGTCCGCCAGATTGAACTTCGCCAGATTGCGATCAATGTCGCCGTTGGTCGCGATGCGCACGGCGCTGGCGAGCGCAGCCGGCGATACGCCGGCTGCCGCGGCTGCCTCGCTGCGCGGAGTTATATGAATTTCCGGACGCTGCAGATTGGCGGATGATTTCACATCAACCAGCCCGTCGATGGACTTCATCTGCTGCACGAGTGCGTCGGCGGCGGCCTTCACCCTGGCGGGATCGTCGCCAACGAAGTCCAGTTCGATGTCCTGGCCGCGCGATGGACCATTGAACTGGAGGAAGGACGTGCGCACGTCGGCTATGCCAGCCAAACGCTCACGTATCGAATCCTGGATCTCATGGGCTGCGCGGTCGCGGTCCTCGCGTGGCGCCAGCTGGATGTTGATGCTCGCCGCAGTCGCCGCGCCGGACGGGCCGCTCACCGATGTGAACACGCCGTCAATGTCGGGGTCCTTGCGAATTTCGGCGGCGAGGTCCTGGAGCGTGCGATCTGCATGAGCAAGCGGCGTTCCAGGCGTGAACTCCACCTTCATGGAGAGCATGCCGTTATCCAGACGCGGCAGGAACGTGCCGGGCACCATGCCAGTCACGACGGGAACAAGCGACAGGACGAACACGCCGATACCGGCAAAGAAAGTGATCGCGGGGCGCCGGATTGAGAAGCTCAGCGCATCGCGGTACCAACCGGTCATCGCGCCGTGCTTTTCCTCCTTGTGATCGTTCTTCAGAAAATAGGCGGCCATCATCGGGGTGATGAGGCGCGCCACCAGCAGCGAGATGAACACGGCTATGGCGACCGTGATGCCGAATTGTTTGAAAAACTGACCGTTCACGCCCGACATGAAGCTGACCGGCAGAAATACCGCGATAATCGCGGCCGAAGTGGCCACAACCGCAAGCCCGATCTCGTCGGCCGCTTCAAGCGCCGCCTGATAGGCTGACTTTCCCATGCGCATGTGGCGCACGATGTTCTCGATCTCGACAATCGCGTCGTCGACCAATACCCCGGCAACCAGACTGAGCGCGATCAGCGTCATCATGTTGAGCGTGAAGCCGAGGGGCTCGATGGCTGCAAAGGTCGGGATGGTGGCGAGCGGGATTGCAACCGCGGCGATGAGCGTGGCGCGCCAGTCGCGCAGGATCAGGAACACAACGAGCACGGCAAGCAGCGCGCCCTCAATCAGAGCGGCGATCGAACTCTTGTGCATGCCCTTGATAAACTCGACAGGCGTCGCGATCAGCCGAAAAGACAGGCCCGGATTGGCCGACTCAAGCCGCTTCAGCCGGTCAGCCGTCGCGTCGAACACATGTACGTCAGACGCAGCCTTCGCCCGTTGGATCATGAAGGTGACGGTGGGGGCCCCGTTGTAGCGCGAGATGCTGGTGAGGTCGGAGGCTGAATCCTGAACCACCCCAAGATCGCCCAGCCGCACGGCGCGGCCATCGGGAAGCAAGACCTTCGTTTCAGCAAGGTCCTCTACGCTGCCTGCGCTCGCCAGAGCGCGGATCGACTGAGATTGCCCGCCGACATCCGCGCGTCCGGCCGGCAGATCGACATTCGCCGCGCGCAGCTGGCGGCTGATATCGTCTGCGGTCACACCAAGCGCCAGCAGGCGCTGCGGGTCGAGGTCCACGCGCACCTCGCGGTCCGCGCCGCCGACGCGCTCAATGGCGCTCACGCCCTTGACCGAGAGAAGGTCGCGCGCGAGCGTGTTATCGATGAACCATGACAGCTCCGCCGGGCTCTTTCCGGGCCAGTCTATCGAGTAGTAGCCGATGGGGTCGGACGCAGCATCGTCGCGCGTGATCACCGGCTCCTCAATGTCGGCCGGCAGCTCGCCGCGCACCCGTGACAGGGCATCGCGGGCATCATCAATGGCCTGGGCCACATCGGCGCCGATCTGCAGTTCGACATTGAATCTCGCCTGACCAGGCGTCAGGGTTGACGAAATCCGCTTCACCCCATTGACGCCGGAGAGCGCCCCCTCGACGCGCTGGGCGACCTGGCTTTCGAGTTCAGCCGGCGCTGCTCCGGCCTGTGTCACAACGACATTGAACTCAGGAAACTCGACGTTCGGCAGCTGGTTGATTGGCAGGCGGAAGTATGCCGTCATTCCGGCGACGATCAGCACCAGGAACAAAACGATCGGCGGGATCGGGTTTCGAATGGCGGTGGCCGAGATGTTCCAGGCGCTCATGCTGCTCTCTTAGCCTCCCCGACCTTCGGCTTCGACCTGGGCGACGTCAGGCGCTGCGACTTTCGGCGCAACCGGGCGAACGATGTCGCCATCCGCCAGGAAAGCCCCGCCGCCCGCCACGACGGTCTGGCCGCGCGCCAGTCCCCGCTCAATGGCGATGTGCTCGCGGTCCTGCACGCCCGCAACCACGACGGTGCGTCGCGCACGATTGTTTTGATCAACGACGTAGACGACGGTTTCCGGCCCGTCATAGAGCACGGCGCTTGCAGGCACCGCGAGCGCCTCGCGCGGCGCCAGCCGGGTCTCGCCGCGCAGGAACATGCCTGCGCGCAAGCGCGCGTCACGCGGGAGATCAAAAAGCGCCGAACCCGTGCGGGTGCGGCTGTCGATGGCGGCGGGCGGGCGGCGAAGCGTGGCGCTGATCTCTGAGCCGTCGACCAGGAAAAACTTCGCCGGCAGGCCCTTCTGAAGCGCCAGAATGTCCGACTCGGCGACCTCAGCAGCCACCTCAAGCCGATTGTCGCCGGCGATTCGAAACAGCGATTGACCATCCGCCATCTGTCCAGGTTGCACGGTGCGGTTGATCACGAGGCCTGAGCGGGGTGCGCGCAGATAGCCGCCGCCAAGGCGCGCAGCCACCTCGGCGCGCGCTGATCGCGCGGCTGCAAGTTCAGCGCGCGCAGCAGCCAACCGCGCGCCAGCCGCGTCCGCCGCAGCCCGGCGCGAGGCAAGGGCTTCCGCCGACAGGGCCCCGGTATCCTTGATGGCGTTGGCGCGTTCGAAATCGCCGGCCGCCCGCACCGCGCCAGCTTCGGCTTCCTTCAGGCCAGCCTCAGCACGGGCGACCTGCGCCTCTGCGCTCTGGATCTGGGCGCCGGCGAGCGCTTGGTCGAGACGGGCCAGCGGCTCGCCCTGTCGCACGAAATCCCCCTCATCGGCGAGCACCTCGAGAACCCGAATGCCGGCTGACGGCGCAAACACGCGCACGTCGTCGCGCGGGCGGGCTTCACCCGCCAGCGGCAATCGTCGCGCGAATGTGCGGCTTTCCACACGCGCCACGGTGACGGCCAAAGCCTGCCGCGTCTGGGTCGCCTGCGTCTGCTCGCGGGCCTCCTGGTCGCCCGCGTGGGTGAGAAGATACACCCCCGCCCCGACGACCGCCACCGCAGCCCCGGCGATCGCGACCGGATGGATCCGGCGCTTTTCGGGTAGGTCAGTCATGGCGATGTCTCCTGAACTTCATTTATATTCGTTCGCAGATGCGAAATGGATGAGGGGATGCGCAGCGTCAGGTAACGGCGGATGAAAGCGGTCAGTTCCGCAGAAACGCTGGCTGCGTCACCCTGGCCGAACAAGGCGAGCCTGAGCCCCAGGCCGTCGATCACCCCGGTGATCACCTGCGCGGCGGAGTCCGGGTCAAGGTCGTCCGCCACTTCGCCCAGGGCCTGCGCCCGGGCGATCGCAGCTGCGAGGTGGGCGCGGGTGCGCTGCCGCTGGCCGCCAAGCCGGCTGCGCAACTCAGGATCGCGCATCGCTTCGGCCATGACATCGGCGACGAGCGGAGATTGTTGCGAATTTCCATAGATTTGCATCGCGTGGTCTACAACCTGTGCGAGGGCCGCCATCAGATCTTCGCCGGTGCGAATGTCGACGATCAACTCCTCAAGCGTCCGATGCTGGTTTTCCGCGATCGCGAGGATCAGGTCGGTCTTGGCGGGGTAATAGCGGTAGAGAGCGCCGGCCGAGAGCCCAGCCGCAGCGCAGATTTCATTCATCGTGGTCAGATGGAAGCCCCGCTTGCGAAAGCACTGCAGCGCCGCCTCCAGAATC
>JBILMQ010000177.1:0-7493 GCA_044375455.1 Caulobacterales bacterium
TGGCCGCCCGCTCGGTCGATGACTGCAAGGGGGCCGGCTTGCGTTGGATGATGGGTGGTGTCGCCACCATGCCTGCGTCCGCTGTTTGCCTGGAGACACCAGTGTGACACGAAGATCACTACTAAAAGTTTTCCTCAAAGATATGAGATGCTTGTCATCAGACAGTCGGTCACCCTCCAGATGCAACGAACACGGCGCCGGCATCAGGATCCGCAAAGGAGGGGCGCCATCACTGCGCTCCGCCCGGCGATCCCGGTCGTGCAGTTGACGCATGAGCAAATCAAACTGCTGGGCGACGCCGCCTTCGATGAAGATCGCTGCCGGACAGGAAAGATTGGACCCGCAAACACGCGTCCGCCAGAGGCCTTGCTCTCGTGCACAAGCCGCCCTGCTCCTGAAACGCGAGCCGTCAAGGCGCTCCATTGGCTGCATGCGTGCGCATGCCTGGATGACTCCGGCGGCAGAGGCCTGGTCCTTGCAACTGCAAGTGTCGGGATTTGGACCTGTTCGCTGCCCGCATGAGATCTCCGGTCACAGGCAGTCGACGGTTGCTCTCAGTGCGCCGGGCCCGGCGCAGCGCGGGCGGCGGCTGCCATAGTCGGTGTTTCGGAAGGCAGGGAGCCGGAAGGTGCGGCTTCAGAAGGAATGACCGATCCTGCGAGGTTCAGTGCAAAGCTCGTCGTGTGTTTCTGGGAGGTTGCCTTGATGTTTCCCGCCGGTTGGTCGCGCAGGCGCCCGACCACGGTCTTGCGGCCGGGCCCGACAGCGCGCTGCCCTGTCGGGCTGGTCGGCTGACTGGAGAGCTTCCGGGTGAAGCCGCCCTGGGTCCCTTCTGTTGAGCGTCTTCGGGAGCTGCTCTGCGCCGTCAGGAACGGGTGGCTGTCTTGTTCGGTTGGCGGGATGTTGATGGGCCGGATGATGACGGGCGCGCCGCTGCGGGGGACGACGCACCAGGGGAGGATGGGGTCGGGGCAGCTGTTGTCTGGGACGGCGGCTGGGCGTCGATGATCCGGTTGAGGGCTTCCATCGCGCGGCTGCGGCAGGCCGGGATCTGGTCAGCGGCCGCGATCGCCTCGAGCGTGATCAAGGATTCGCGCGCCACGGTGCAGTCATCGGCCCCGCGCATGGCGCCGAAATCCCGGCGCGCCCTGGGCCGCGACACCATCGTTTGAATAATGTCGAGCGAAGCGCTGCGCGCACCGCTCGTCGCATCGGGCAGGCGAACGCCCTGTGGCCCGCCGACCAAACGGACGATTTCGCCAGACGCGGACATGAGTGTCAGCGATGCGCCTGCCGCGAGTGCGAGCTGCTGGCCCGCCGGCAGACGGCTGCCCTTGGCGATGGTCGCATCGCCTGACTTCACGACCAGAAAATCGCTGGCCGCCGCGACGCTGCACCACGCCGCCGCCGCCAAGGTGAGACCCACGCTCCGCCAAAACCACGTCATCATGATCACGCCCGCCCCATGGTTTCAGACTACCCCCGATCGGGCGACCTCGCCATCAAAAATTCACTGCGGCGCCAGTCTGCGGGGCCACCATGATGCTGCGGCGGCGCAGATGTGGTTTTTTCGGGTCACAGCGCCGGGGGGGCGCCCACGAGGGCGAAGGCCGCCCACTGCAAAGGGTCGTCCGCGCCGCGCGCAATCTGGGCCATCTGGGCGCGTTGTAGCGCTTCCGGCGCGGCCAGACCCTCCTGCAGGGCGCGAAACAGCTCTTCGATCAGCGGCACGGTGTCTTCATCCGGCAACACCCAGTGAGAGATCATCACTGAGCGCGCGCCAGCGTAGAAGAAGGCGCGGGCCAGCCCCGACAGGGCGTCACCGCCGGACGGCAGGCCTGTCTCGCCCGGTGCGATCGGCTCCGGATTGCCCGTGTCGCAGGCCGACAGGACGACAAGGTCGGCATCCAGGCGCAGCTCCAGGACGCGGGCGCTGTCCAGGAACAGATTGTCGACGCCGTCCGCCGCAGAGGTGAGCAGGGCGGCGTCCGGCAGGCAGTCGCGGGCGTCGGGATAGTCGGCGGCGAAAACGCCGTGGGTGGAAAACATCACGACGCGTGCGCCCCGGGCCGTCTGTGAGCCCGTCACAGTCTGGTCCGTAAACCGCTCCCGCAGATAAATGGCGTCCTCGGGTGCGCCGGTGACGGCGCGCACGCTCGTCAGCTCCTGCGCAGTGCCTGGCAGGGGCGGCAATCTCGCGAGTACGGCCTGCAGCCGGGGGATGCACTGCTCGGGCAGACCGCGGGCTGTCACGATGCGGCGGGCCAGACTTTCGCCGGCCGCGCTGTTTTGCCCGCCCGCCCCGGCGATCGGCAGGAAGTCGCCGAAACCGGCGAAAGCGCGCTCTGCGCGCGAGGCGCCGGCCTGCCGGGTGGCGGTGAACGCCTTCAGGCTGGCCACTGAAACCAGCGATTTGCGGGTTGCAAGCCAGCTCTCGGGATCGTCGTCGGTCAACAGCACCCCGAACGGCAAGCTGGCGAGTGCGCCGGTCGCCTCGATGATCAGTCGCCGACGCTGCTGCGTCGCCATGAGCGGCTGGCGCAGTTCGCCGAACAGCGCTTCGAAAAGCGCCTGCGCGGCCTGCGCATCGAACTCCATATCCCGGTTGCGCACCGATCCTTTGATCCGGTTGACGAGATCCGTCGCCGCGCGTTCGCCGACCGCGATGGCGAACGGGGTGACGCTGTCGCGGTCGATCATCAGACCAACGCCCCGTTCAAGTCCGAGCGCGATGCGCAGCACGGTCTCTCCCGGTCCGAGCGCTGCCTGCAGGTCATGCAACCGGATTGGCGCCAGCGTGACAACGCCGTAGTTGGGAAACGCCCGATCCATCTCCGCCTGCAGCAGAACCAGCTGATCGCGCGCGCGGGCGACCTCCGACTCGGCTGTGAGGCGGTCGAGCGGCTCGGCCTCGGGCGACAGCGCCGAAAGACGGGCCAAAGAGCGGCGTAGGCGGCGGTCGCCGTCCTGAAAGGCGCGGATGACGCCGCCGCCGTCGCCCGCCATCAGGCGCGCCGCCGTGGCGGCGGCTGTTTGCGCGACGGCTGGCGAGGCCAGGGTCTCGAACGCGTCAAACAGCCTGTTCGGGTCGGCCTGGGGATCGCCGCGGCGCACCTGCGCTGCAAGCGCCTCAAGATAGGGCAGGCCGCGGGTGGCGCTGACGCCGCGGTTTTCTGGTTGTTCACGATAGATTGCAAAGGCGTCGCCGAACCGCGCGAAGGCTGCGTCCTCGCGACCGCGCCGGCGCTCGATTTCGGCGAGGTCCATCAGGATATTCGCTTCGACGCGCGTGCGTTGAGCGACCTTCCGATAGGCGCCAAGCGCGTTCTCCAGGATTGCAGCCGCCTCCGCCAGGCGTCCGTCTCGGGCCTCAAGGGCGGCGCGGTCCTGTGCGATGCCCGCCTGCAGCCAGCTGGCGGCTCGATCATCCAGCCGCGCCGCCGATGCGCCAGCGCGCAGAAACTGGCTGCGGGCGGCTTCAGTCTGACCCGCTTTCTGGAGCGCCAGCCCGCGCGCCCGGGCGATTTGGGCGTCCAGCATAATGGCGCGCATCGGCGCCGGCAGCAGGCCGGAGGCCTGGTCCACCACGGAAGTCGCCGCCGCCGGCGAAGCGAGCCACTCCGCGAGGGCGGCCTCGGCTTTGGCGCCGGTCGTCAGCAGGGTGGCCTCGTCCCCGCGATTGAAGGCCGCCAGCGCCTGGTAGGCCAGCGTCTTGGCGATCATGAAACCGTCCGCGGATTGCTCCGCGGCGGACTGGGCCTGTGCGAGCGCTACTTCCGCTTCCGCAAACCGCCGCTGGTTTGACAGGTTAAGGCCGCGTTCGCTTTGCAGATCGGCGCGGCCGGCCAGGTCCTGTGGCCACAGCGACGCGTGCATGCGGATCGCGTCAGAGAACTGCAGCTCGGCGGCGCCGAACAGCCACAGCGCGTTGTTTTCGAAGGCGGCGCGCCGCAGCGTCTGGAAGTCTGCGAAGCCGCCGCCCGAGAGATCTTGTCCCAGCGCCGCCTCGAGGCTCTCCAGCAAGGCTGAGCGAGGGCCCGCGGGGGCATCCGTGGCCGGCTCGCTGGCTGCACCTGAGAGGATTTCAAGGGCGGCCTCAAGGGCCTGGGCGGTTGCGAGCCCGGCCTCGCCTGCATAGAGCCTGCCGCCGACGACGCCCGCCAGCAGCACCAGGGCTGGGCGTCCGAGGCGTCCGTCCGCGCCCGCCGTCTCGCCGGCGCACACAGTCGAGGCGGCGACTGTGAGACCGCCCGGGCGCCAGACCTGGTCCCGCGGCGATGCACACCTGCCGGCGCTCGCTGCACGCCAGCGGGCAAGGGCGTCGGCGGCCTCCTCCAGAACGTAGATGCGCCCAACGCCGCCGGAGCGGCCGCACACCAGATCATAGGACCGCTCGCCGCGCCGCGCCGCAAGCGGATCGCCCCAGATCCGACGGGCCTCGCACGGCCGCCCGGCCACGTCCCGCCCGATCCTGACAACTGTTTGGCGCTCCGTCTGGCTGGCGGTCCTTTTCGCGGGCTGTTCGGCTGCCTGGGCGGCGGCTGGGGCTTCGGTCGTCGCCGCGGCGTCGCTGGCGGCCGCAACGACCATCACGGCCGCTGCGCCGGCGGCGGCGAGCCACAACCGGAGAGCGCCGGCCCGGTTCATTGCGGGGCTCCTGGCCAGAGATCTTCATTGGCGGCCCCAATGCCGGGGTCGCGCGCGTCGCGCACCTCGCTGGGGTTGAGCAGCGCGCGGGCAGAGGGCTCGATCCTGATGGGCCCAGCGCGGGCGTCGTCGCTGAATTCTTCCGCGGCCACGCCGGCGCTCTGCGCTGTTCTGCGCGCCCGTTCCTCTTCGTCCTCGCTGGGGTCCTTGCTTGAGTTTCCGCTGGGGTTTTCGCCGACAAGCGCCTGCGGCGGCGCGGGCGGCGGCAGCGCAAGGGCTGCGATGGTCGCGAGCAGGTCGCCGCCGCCGTCCCCGGCGCCCGTGCCGAAGACAAAACCGTTGATACGATAGGATGGCGACGGCGTGATCGAGGGATTGAAGGCGCCGGGCAGCAAGGCCGCTGCGCGGCCGCGCTTCTCTGTTCCATCCGGGCCGGTCGCGACGCCGAACACCTCGATCCTGGCAGGCGTTGTAGCAGCGCCAAAGGCCGGGGCCTCGCCGGTTGCAAACAGCAGGCCGCCGCCGAGCCGTCCGCCGGTGTTTTGCGACAGAATGACCCCGGGAGCTTCGAACACTGTCGCGCCGGCGGCCAGGAAAAGCTGGCCTGCGGTGACGCCGCCGAAGGTCGGCGCCAGCCGCCTGATGTCGACGGTGGTCCGATCGCTGGCGGCGTTGACGAAGTCGACGAAGGCCTGGGAGCCGATCAGGATGTCGCCTGCGGAGATAAGACGCAGGTCGCCAAGACGTCCGGCTGCGGTTCCCAGCGCACCGGTGACCTCAATGCGTCCGGGGCGCTGGGCGGTTTCGCCGATTGTCACGCCGGGCGCGCCGGTTCCAGTTAGCGTCCCCACAACCCGCACGCGCCCAGCCGATCCCGCCGTAAGCAAGAGCTGGTTAATGCGGGCTCGGTCAAGCGCCAGCGATCCCAAAACGAGGTCGGCGCTCGCGTCGGCGGCGAGCCCGGCGCGCAGAGCCAGGAGCGGCGCCCGAATCCGGGAAATTTCCTCTGTCGACAGAACAAGACCGCCGGCGCCTGCATCGCTGCCGGCACGCAGCGTCGACCCACGAGAGGCGATATGAACGCCGGTCCCGCCCGCCACTGAGACGTCGCCCAGCAGATCTATATCGCCGGCTCGGATGTCGAGGCCGCCGAAGATCCGCCCGAGACCCTCGAATTCAGCGGTCGCAAGGCGGTCGCCATAGGCATCGCGGATGGTCAGCGGACCGGCGATGCGCACTGTTCCGCCGGCCTCCAGAATGATGTCGCGCTCGGTTGTGACGGGCCCGTCAAGGGCGATGGAGTCCGCCGACCTGACGAGGAGCGACGCTTCATTCGCGCCCGAGGGGGTTGACGCGGGGGACTGCGTTTGTGCGGACGCCGCTGGCGTGCGCAGATCCACGAGGCCGGCAATGCGCACGCTGCCAGGGCCGCCGGCGCCGGCGCGTGCGGACGCCCGCAGGGTTTCGCCGCGCACCGAGGTGACCACGATATCGCCGCCCTCAGCATCCAGATTGACTTTGCCGCCGACGAGGTCGCCGAGCGTGATATCACCGCGCACGGAGCGCACCCGGATGTTGCGCGCAGCGCTCAGCGCGCCAGCGCTGATGGATCCTTCGGCGCCGATCGTCATCGCACCGCCGGCGCGCACATCGCGCAGGTCTACATCGCCTGCTGCGCTCGAGAGGGTGGCGTCCAGCCCGGCCGTCACCGCTCCTGCCCGCAGCAGGCCGCGCGAAGTGAGCGTGAGGGCCCCGCCGGCGGTGGCCTCGCCAAGCCGCACCGCAGCGCCGGTCGAGCGCGCTTCCAGGGATGTGGCGGCGCTGACGCGCCCGGCGTCCACCGCGCCTGCGGCGACCAGCACCACCGCCCCGGCCGTCGACGTGACATCGCCTGCAGCACCGCCGGCGCTGGCTGAGCCGATGCGGACATCTGCGCCAGCGGCGCGCGCCTCGGGCGGCGCACCGCTTCCGGGCCCTGCTGCGCCGCCACCCGATGCGCCGCTGGCGGGGACGTCGCGCGCCGCCTGACCCGTATCCGCCGCGGCCAGCACGACCTCGCCCGTGGCGGCGGCGCCATTGCCGGCGCCGATGCGGATGTCGCCGGCGGCGGAGCGAACCTCGACGTCCGCGCCCGTGATGCGTGTCGCGCCGACGCCGGAGGCGCCGCTGAGCGCGACCTTGCCGCCGCCGGTGACTGTCCCGAGCCCCAGCGCGCCGCCGCTCGCGGTCGCGGTGATCGCGCCCGCCGCATCGACGCTGCCCGCCGTGATCGATCCGCCCGCTGTCATCTCCACGAGGCCTGCGCGGGCGCGCACGTCGGCGCTGCGTATGGCGCCGGTCTGCGACGCCAGACGCACATTGCGCCCGGCATCCACCGCGCCCACGTTCAGACCGGCATGGCCGGCTGCTGTAATATCGCGTCCCGCCGTCAGTGCGCCGAGGGTTGCAGACCCGGCGGCCGAGCGTGCCTCCAGGTCTGTGGCGGCGCTGACGCGGCCGGCCTCGAGCGCGCCGGCGGCCGCCAGCGCCACTGCGCCGGTTGTGGCTGTCACATCGCCTGCAACAAAAGTCGATCCGCCGGCGCCGATGCGGATGTCGCCGGCGGCGGAGCGAACCTCGACGTCCGCGCCCGTGATGCGTGTCGCGCCGACGCCGGAGGCGCCGCTGAGCGCGACCTTGCCGCCGCCGGTGACTGTCCCGAGCCCCAGCGCGCCGCCGGTCGCGGTCGCGGTGATCGCGCCTGCCGCATCGACGCTGCCCGCCGTGATCGATCCGCCCGCTGTCATCTCCACGAGGCCTGCGCGGGCGCGCACGTCGGCGCTGCGTATGGCGCCGGTCTGCGACGC
>JBILMQ010000019.1:0-24460 GCA_044375455.1 Caulobacterales bacterium
CGGCCGCAGCGGCAGGGCGCCGCTGCTTGGCTTAGCTCGCCAAAAACTTGGTAGCCCTGGGGTAGCCCGAGCGCAGAAGTCGCAGGTCCAGCTTTCGCGCGCTCTCGTCAAATTGTTGATTTTATTGAGAAAAATGGTGCCGCTTGCGTGACTCGAACACGCGACCCTCGCATTACGAATGCGATGCTCTACCGGCTGAGCTAAAGCGGCGACGAAGACTGCTGAGTATATCCAAAAAGCATGAACGACAAGTCGCTCCTCTCATCAGGGCGCGGGCGCGGCTGTGGTCCAGCCGATGCGCTCCAGGAACGCTGCGGCGTCGCCCGCCGAGTCAGCGCCGGCCTCGACCTGGGGGAGGTGGCCCACGCCCTCGTAGATAATCGGGTCCTCGGCCCTGGGCATGCGCCGTTTGAATGCCCCGGCTCCGGTCACGTCTGTGATGCGGTCCGTATCGCCCCACAGGAGAAGGGTGGGCGCACCAACCCGGCCAACATCCTCGAAGGCAGCCGCGTCGCGCGGCGCGGTGATGCGCCGGAGCGTTGCCTCCCGATTGCCAGGCCGACGCGCCAACTCCCAGATGCGCGTGACCAGTTCAGGCGGCACGGCGCCAGGATCGGCGAACGCCTTGGCGAGCCCCTCCTCAACCAGGCTGCGCGGCGTGATCTTGGCGAAGATCGGACCCAGGAAAGGATTGGCGGCGATCCGAAACGCCAGCGGCCGACCGCGGCTGTCAGCGCCTGGCGGCGGCGGCGCTCCGGCGGCGGCGACCAGAATGAGGCCCGACACATGGTCTGGGTGGGCAAGCGCGTAGCGCCAGGCGATTGCTCCGCCCATGGAATGTCCCGCCACCGCAGCCCTGTCGATCCTGAGAGCGGTGCGCACCTCATCGACAAAGGCGACCATGGCAGGGGTGCTGTAATCCCCATCCGGTGCGGGCCCGGTGAGGCCGTGACCAGGAACATCCATTCGCACGACACGCCACCGCGGCGAGAGCGCCGCGCTCCAGGTTTGCCAGGAATGCAGCGATTCATTCGCGCCGTGAATGAGCATAATCACCGGCGCATCGCGCGGACCCTCGTCCCGAACATGCACCCGCACGCCTGAAGGGAGCATGATGAACCGGGACGCCTCGCCGCCATAGCGCGCCTCGAGCTCGGATGCGGGAATATCGGGCGTCTGCAGAACGAGGTAGGCTGCTGCGGCAACCGCAAGCACTGCGCCGACCATGACGGCGAGCGTCTTGAGGATTTTTCCCATCGCAGTCTTTCCTTCGGCGGTCCCGCGGTCTGTGGACCGACGACCAAGACCCAAACGCTCAATCAGCGACGCCGGAACCAGCTTACGAAACCTCGCTTGCCTTCATCATCGTCCAGATCGTCATCCTCCTCGGCGGGCGCGACCGTCTCCACGGGACGCAGATTGGGAAGGCGGGCGACTTGGCCCGTGGGCCCCGCCGCCACCGGCGCGAACGCAGCCTCGCGCACCCCACGTTCCGGCGCCGGCAAGAGCCCATCGGCGACGCCGGTCAGGGCGTCGCGCCGGAAACGCTCGTAGCGCGGATGAATGAGCTCGCCGGAATCGCCATAGACATGCACCAGGCGCGCCCAATCCTGGTCGGCGTATGAAAAGGACGGTCCATCAGGATCAATATCCGTCCAGTCAGGCTCGCGCGGCGCCGTTGCGGCCGCCGCCAGCGCGACGCGCTCGCCCGCGCTGTCCTTGCGCCCAGCGGCGATGGCCGCCTTCAGAAGCGCGGTGCGCGATGTCATGCCCTCGCGGATCAGACCATCCAGCGCGGCGGCGGCCTCCTCCCAGTTCTGAAGCGCGATCGCCTGCTCGACCGCGATGATGCGGCTCTCGCGATGTCCGGGATTGACCTCCACAAGCACCCGCATGCGCTGCGCCAGCTCCGTCGCCGTCTCGCCGCCCTTAAGCTCGGCATAAAGCCTGGCGAGCGCCGGATGCGGCGCCTCCTCCCAGGCCGCCTCAAGAAAAGCCTGCGCTTTCCAGGCGTCGCCCACCGCCTTCGCCATGCGCGCGCCCAACACCGCCCCAGGCGCAAAGCCGGGCGCCGCCTTTGCGGCTCGGGTCGCGAAATCCAGGGCGGTTGCAAGCTCGCCGGCACGCTCGCTCGCCACGCCTGCCGCAGTGAGCAGGACCGCCCGGCGCCGGCGCGCCGGTGCGCCGGTGATGAACTTGCGACGCTCGCCTTCCTCCAGCGCCTCAAGCGCGCCGCGCCAATCGCCGGCGTTGAGTCTGAAGTCGAACAGCCCGGCAAACGCCCAAGCGGCGCTGCGCGACAGCTTGAGCGCCGCCGCCGCGTGCTCGGCTGCGCCGGTCGCATCACGGCGCGCATGCGCCGCAGCAGCGAGCCCCCGGCGCGCGAGAAGCTCGGTCTTGGGATCACCGAGCAGAACCACATATGCGCTCTCTGCGGCGGCGAGATCGCCATTGGCCTCGTTGGCGCGCGCCATCAGCAGCGTCAGCAGTTTTTGGTCGTCAAGAAAGCGATGCGCCTTGTCGAGGATCTTGCGTGCGCGCGCGCCGTCGCCGCCCTCAGCGGCGATGAACCCTTGGGCAAACAACTCCTGGCCACGGTTGCGGCGATATGCGCGGTGCGCCTTGCCGATCAGGTTGGGCAGGTTGATCAGCCAGCCAAGAATGCCCCAGGCGGCAGAAAACACCACCGTCGCCACGATGAAGGCCACAAAGAAAAAGGCCATTGTGGTCGACGCTTCCCAGCCGAGCCACTCGATGCGAACCGAACCGGGGCGTTCTGACATCCACATCGCGCCAAGCGCCGTGGCGGCCAGAAGCAGGATAAGAACCAGCAGACGGGCCATGCTCAGCCCTCCCGGCGCGTGGCGGGAGCAACCCCTGCGGCGCCCGTCGCGCCGGCAGGCGAGCCAGGCGGCGCTGCAACGGAGGGCGTCGCGGCCGATGGCGGCTCACCAGCCGCCGGGGCGGCCGCCGACGCAGCCGGAACAAGCGCTGGATCGCGCAGCACCCGCTCGCGCACGGCTGCAAGCCGACGGTCGATGTCCATCCTGGCCCGCGCCAGTGCGATCCATGCGGCGGCGGCCTCGGCTTCCTTGGACTGGAGCGCCTTGAGTTCGTTCACTGCGCCGTCGAGATCGAGGACCTGAAGGCGAGCCTTGGCGCGGTCAAGCACGGCGGATGCGGCGTTGTCATCCTGTCCTCCGGTGCGGCGCACGGTGACCCACTGCGCCATCGTGTCCTGGAGCCAGCCGATGAAATCGTTTGAGCCGCCGCGCGCCGCCCGGCGCACCGCGAGCTCGGTTTCACGAAAGCGCGCGCGCAGCTGATCGAAGGTCGGCGCGCCGGCGGTTGCATGCGCCGCCAGGGCCGTGACGTCCGCGTCAGTCGCCATGAAGGCCTGCAGCGCCGCCAGCTCCGCAGGAAACGGGCGTGCAGTGCGCGCCGCAGCCTCCAGTTCGGCCGCCGCCCATACCGCGCGCGGATCCAGGGTACGCGCGATCTGCGCCTTGAGCGCCGCGTTTTCGGTCCGCGCCGCCGCAAGGGCCGTCTGCAGTTGCGCCGCAGCGGCGTCGGCCGCGGCGACCTCAGACTGGGCCGCCGCAAGACCTGGTCGCGCCACCAGCCCTTGCACCTGGGCGCTCAGGCTCTGGATGCCGGCCGCCAGCGCATCGGTCTCGTCCGCCGCCGCCTCAGCAGGAAGCAGCGCGGAAGGCGGCTTGTGCTCAGCCATCGACCCCAGCGTGGCTCCGATGCCGATGGCTGCGGCGCCCATCAGGGCGAACACGACCGCAAGCCCCGCCTGCCGGGTCCACTCCTCAGCGCGCGAGGGCTCTTGCCAAGCCCCCTCCTGCGGACCCGCTTCGGCGCGCCGGTCATCTTCCGGCTTTGCGTCATTTGCGACGGTTTCGCTCATCGACATCGCCCCTTGCGCGGCTGCATCCGCTGCCCCGGCGGACCGGGGCCTTTGTCAGATGCCCTACCATAGCGCAATCGGCTGCAGAGCGAAAATCCATGCACCGGTAAGGGGCGCGCAGGCGCAAACACCTCGATCCGGGGGAAAGGAGGCAGGGTGACGCGCGCCGCCGGACAGCGCCAGCAGGGGCGCGCTCAAGCGGCGATCGGGCTCAGTGGGTGGGCCAGTGTCAGGAGGGGCCAGTGTCAGGAGGGGCCGGTGTCAGGAGGGGCCGGTGTCAGCGGGGGCCAGTGTCAGAGGTGGCCTGGGGTTAGCGATCTGGCCGGGCGGTCAGTGCGGCCGCCTGGAGCGCAAACAGGCCGGTGCAGCCGGCGCGCGCATGCGCCATCATCGCAGCGAACTCCGCGTCGGTGAACGGCCGGGCCTCGCCGGTGGCCTGGATTTCAATAAGTCGCCCGTCATCCGTCATCACGAAATTGGCGTCAACCTCCGCCCGGCTGTCCTCCGCATAGTCCAGGTCCAGCACCGGCGCGCCGTCGTAGACGCCGCAGCTGATCGCCGCGACGCGCCCGCGGATCGGATCGCTCTTCAGCACGCCCTCATCGCGCAGGTAGGCGAGCGCCGAGGCAAGCGCCACCCAGGCGCCGGTAATGGCGGCGGTGCGGGTGCCGCCGTCCGCCTGGATGACGTCGCAATCCAGCGTGACGGTGCGCTCACCAAGCGCCGCGAGATCCACCACCGAGCGCAAGGAGCGTCCAACCAGTCGCTGAATCTCCTGGGTCCGGCCCGATTGCCTGCCCTGCGCCGCCTCGCGCCGGCCCCGCGTGTGGGTCGCACGCGGCAGCATGCCGTACTCCGCCGTCACCCAGCCGCGCCCCTGGCCCTTCAGCCAGCCTGGCACGCCCGGCTCAACACTGGCCGTGATCAGCACATGGGTATGTCCGAACCGGGCGAGGCAGGAGCCCTCCGCGTAGCGCGACACTCCGGTTTCCAGGTGAATATCCCGCATGGCGTCGCCAGCGCGACCAGAGGGACGAGTGGACATGGGATGACTCCTGGAGTGACTGGCCGGCGGTCATGGACGGCGCGTGCGCGCCTGTCCAGTCCCGATTGCGCGCAGCCAGGCTGGCGCCTATGTGTTCGCCAAGCGCCCGGTCCGCTGGCCAGTCAGTCGTGCTGTCTGTCCATCTGGTCCGCCCGATTGACCCATCGGGATCGCCAAACCGGCGGGGACGCAGGACAGCAGGTCAGGGTCGACAGGGGCGCGAACCACAAGGGCGCGGGACATGAAGATCCGTGTTTTGAGACGGGTTCGTCGCGGGAGATGAGTGCGTCCGCCATGCCATCGACGCCGAACGCCGGTCTTCTGGAGCGCCTCGACTCGCGGGCGCGCGACATTTTCCGCGAGATCGTGGAGCAATACATTGCGACCGGCGAACCCGTCGGCTCCCGCACGGTATCGCGGCTTGGCGGGGTGCACCTGTCGCCGGCCTCGATCCGCAACACCATGGCCGACCTTGCGGATCTCGGGCTGCTCGACGCGCCCCACATCAGCTCCGGGCGAATTCCGACCCATGCGGGCCTGCGTCTGTTCGTCGATGGCTTCATGGAAGTGGGTGCGCTGTCGGAGGCGGAACGTCGCGAAATCGAGCACCGCATCGGCCGCACCCCGGGCGGCGTGGCGGAGGTGCTGAACGAGGCCTCCGAATTGCTGTCCGGGTTCGCCGGCGGCGCCGGGCTCGTGGCCAGCCCGGCGCGCGAGGCGAAACTGAAGCATGTCGAGTTGGTGCAGACAGGGCCAGGCGAAGCGCTCGTCATTCTGGTCGGCGACGATGGCGATGTGGAGAACCGTCTGATCGCCACCCCGCCGGGCATGACGGCCGCATCGCTGATCGAAGCTACCAACTTCCTGAACGCCCGCCTGAAAGGCCGCACGCTGGCGGAAACAAAGGAAGCCGTGTTGGAGGAAGTCCGCCGGGACCGCGCCTCGCTGGATACCGTCGCCGCACGCCTGGTGCAGGACGGACTGGCCGACTGGGGCGGCGGCGAGCGCGAGCACCGCGCGCTGATCGTGCGCGGCCGGGCCAATCTTCTTCAAGATCACGGCGCCTTTGCCGATCTGGAGCGCGTGCGCCGGCTGTTCGACGATCTGGAACGCAAGAGCGATCTGATCCAGATTCTTGATCTGGCCCGTGACGCCAAGTCTGTGCGGATCTTCATTGGCGCGGAGAACCCTCTGTTTTCGTTGTCCGGCTCAAGCATGATCATCGCGCCCTACGCAAATGCCGGGCGCAAGGTGATGGGCGCACTGGGCGTGATCGGGCCGACGCGCCTGAATTACGCGCGGGTGATCCCTGTTGTGGACTATACAGCGCGCGTGCTCGGCAAAGTGCTCGAGGAGCGCGCCCGCAAACCGCAAGGTGACGATCGATGACCAGCTCTGACAATGCCCCCGTAACGCCTGCGCATGATGATGACCAGATGGAACGCGCGCCTGGACAGGGGGCCGACCAGGGGGCCGACGGGGGCGGCGAGATGGACGCGTTGCGCGCCGAAATCGCCGACCTCAGGGACAAGCTCCTGCGCGCGCTCGCAGAGGCGGAGAATACGCGCCGCCGGGCGGAGCGCCAGGCGGCGGATGCACGCGCCTTTGGCATTGACCGCTTCGCACGCGACCTGCTGCCTGTCGCCGACGCGCTCGGCCGGGCGATCGCAAGCCTGCCGGAGGCTGCGCGCGCGGGCCTGTCGCCGGACGTCAAGGCCTTCGCTGAAGGCGTGGAGCTGACCGAGCGCACGCTGTTGCAGGCGTTCGAACGCAATGGCCTCAAGCCAACGCCGGGGGCCGGGGCGGCCTTCGACCCCAACATGCACCAGGCCGTCGCCCAGATCCCGTCAGATCACCCGGCCGGGTCGGTGGCCGAGGTCTTCCAGCCTGGCTTCCTGCTTGCTGAGCGCACACTGCGCGCAGCGATGGTGGCGGTGTCGCTGGGACGTCCCGCGCCTGGCCCGACGGCGAACAGCGCCGGCGAAGGGTGAGCAGTCCCACGGGGACGGTTTGTCGCACTTGACGCGGCGCCAATCCGTTTTTGCTTTCAAAGGGTTGACCCGACGCATCTGGTTCGGCAGCCTGATCGCTGGCTGGCTGGTGAGGCTGGCGAAAGAAATAGACCCAGGGACGGCTTGAGCATGCTGCGCTCAGAACTGATCACACTCGTGGCGGCGCGACACACCAATTTGGCGCAATCTGAAGTCGAAGAAATGGTCGACATCATCTTTGAAGAGATCGCCAGGGCGCTCGAGCGCGGCGACCGGGTGGAACTGCGCGGCTTTGGCGCCTTTTCGGTGCGCGAGCGCGACGCCCGCCAAGGCCGCAATCCGCGAACCGGACAGGCGGTCAAGGTTGAACCGAAGCGCGCGCCGTTCTTTCGATGCGGCAAGGAACTGCGCCAGCAGCTCAACCCTGGCGGCGACGACGATGACGACACGGGGCCGCCCCAGGGCTGAAAGCCCCGGCGCGATCACGCCGCCGCGCGCCTGGATGGCGCCGGCGCCGGCATTCTCAAGGCTCAGGACTGGATGTTCGGGTATTCTGGCGACTGCGCCGGACCCGGCGGCAAAGGGGAGGCCCGACTATGCTTCAGGAATTTCGCGACTTCGCCATGCGCGGCAATGTGGTGGATCTCGCCGTCGGCGTGATCATCGGGGCCGCCTTCGGCAAGATCGTGGCAGTGCTCGTCGACAACGTGATTATGCCGCCCATCGGCATGGTGATCGGCGGCATCGATTTTTCCAAACTCACGCTGACGCTCAAGCAAGCCGTATTGAACGTTGACGGGACAGTCGCCGCCCCGGCCGTTGAGATCGGCTACGGCGCCTTCGTGAACACCATCATCCAGTTCGTCATTATCGCCTGGGTCCTGTTCCTGATCGTCAAGGGCATGAACGCGCTGAAAAAGGCTGAGGAGGCCGCCCCGGCGGCCCCGTCGGAGGAAATTCTTCTGCTGCGCGAGATCCGGGATTCGCTGAAGAAATAAGACCGTTGCGCCGTCGCAGGCGCTGGCGCGCACTGCGCGATCGGCGTCTCTCACTGCGCCCGCGACAGCGCGCCGACCAGACGCGGCAGGTAGGCCATGGGCCATGCCAGCAGGATGAGGTTTGCGCTGAACCAGACCCAGTTGAACTCTTGCAGGAGGGTCCAGTAGGTGAGCGCCATGCCGCCGGCGACCATTGTCAGGACAAGCGAGATCACCGCGTAGATGCGCCACCCGGGATGCTGACGTTCGGCATGACGTACGGCGGCGAGCCCGGTGACGGCGAAGGCGAGGTCAAGCGGCAGAAACGACCAGTTCCACGCCACGACGCGGGGTTCATCGGCGTTCGCGTAAAGCCAGGCCTGCGGAATCTGCACCAGGCCAGCCACGTCCATGGCTGCGCTCACCCAATACATGATGAACGCCCAATCGGTGACGATCAAAGCAAACTTGAGACTGCGCGGCATCCGTCAATCCTCGCATAGGGGGCTTTTCGACCCGCGCGCTTTACGTCAGTCAGAGGCATGACCGCGTTAAAGATCTGTGGCTTGAAGACGCCCGAAACCCTGGAAGCCGCGCTCGCGGCCGGGGCCACTCATATCGGTCTCAATCTGTTCGCCAAGAGCCCGCGCCGGGTCAGCCTGGAGGACGCGGCGGCTCTGGCGGGCCTTGCGCGCGGTCGCGCCGCGGTCGTTATCCTCGCCGTTGATCCGGACGACGAACTCGTCCGCGCGATCGCCACGCTGGCGCCGGACTTCGTGCAATTGCACGGCCAGGAAGACCCTGCGCGCAGCGCCGGCATCAGCGCCTTGGCGGGGGCGCCGATCATTAAGGCGCTCGGCGTGGCGCGGGTTGAAGATCTCACCGAAGCGAAGAGCTTCGCGGAGGTTGCCGCGCTCCTTCTGCTGGACGCCAGGCCGCCCCCCGGCGCAGCCATGCCCGGCGGGCATGGCCGCCCGTTCGACTGGTCGATCATCGCCGAGGCGCGCCCTGCTCCGCCGTTTTTTCTCGCCGGCGGGCTCACGCCTGCGACCGTCGCAGAAGCAATCCTGCAGGTTCGCCCGTTCGGCGTGGATGTCTCGTCTGGCGTGGAGCGCGCCCCGGGGGTAAAGGACGATGATCTGATTGCGCGCTTTGCCCACGCCGTGCGTCAGGCTGATCAAGACCACGCCTGAGAGAGATCCCCGGCCGCGCGGCGGCCCCGACCGACCACAAGACCCCGGCCAGCCAGGCCAATCTGAATGGACCCAAGATCCCTTATGGACCCGAGACCGAGACCAGACGCGAATGACTGGAGCCGCTATCCCGACGCTGCCGGGCGGTTCGGCGATTATGGCGGGCGCTACGTGGCCGAGACGCTGATGGCGCCGATCCTGGACCTGGAGCGCGAGTACGCACAGGCCAGGTCCGACCCCGCCTTCCAAGCCGAACTGGATGGGTTCCTGCGCGATTACGTGGGTCGGCCGAGCCCGCTGTATTTCGCGGAGCGGTTGAGCGCCCATTTCAGCGGCGCCAGGATCTACTTCAAGCGTGATGAGCTCAATCACACCGGCGCACACAAGATCAACAACTGCATGGGCCAGATCCTGCTCGCGCGGCGGATGGGCAAGACCCGGATCATCGCCGAAACCGGCGCCGGTCAGCACGGAGTGGCCACCGCCACCGTGTGCGCCCGCTTCGGCCTGCCCTGTGTCGTCTATATGGGCGCCACCGATGTGGAGCGGCAGAAGCCCAATGTGTTCCGGATGAAGCTGCTCGGGGCGCAGATCGTCCCGGTGACCAGCGGGGCGGCGACCCTGAAAGACGCCATGAATGAAGCCCTGCGCGACTGGGTCACCAATGTGCGCGACACGTTTTACATCATTGGCACGGTTGCCGGACCGCATCCCTATCCGGCCATGGTCCGCGACTTTCAAGCCGTCATTGGGCGCGAAGCGCGGGCCCAGATCCTTGAACGCGAGGGCCGCCTGCCCGACGCAGTCGTCGCCTGCATCGGCGGCGGCTCGAACGCCATCGGCCTGTTTCATCCCTTCCTCGAAGACGACAGCGTGAAACTGTACGGCGTGGAGGCGGCCGGCTGCGGCCTCGGTACGGGCCGCCACGCCGCTGCGCTCAGCGGGGGACGGCCCGGCGTTCTGCATGGCAACCGCACCTATCTGCTGCAGGATGACGATGGTCAGATCATTGAGGCGCACTCGATCTCGGCAGGGCTTGATTACCCCGGCGTCGGACCTGAGCACAGCTTCCTGAAGGATGTCGGGCGCGCCATCTATCTGACGGCCACCGACGACGAAGCGATCGCCGCCTTTCAGCTGTGCGCCACGCTGGAAGGGATACTGCCTGCACTGGAGCCGGCCCACGCGCTCGCCCGCGTCGGCGAGATAGCCCGCGACGTGGGGCCAGGCGGCATTGTCGTGATGAATCTGTGCGGTCGCGGAGACAAGGACATCTTCACGATCGCAGAGCGCCTGGAGGCCCGGCTGTGACCGGCGCAGGACGGCTCGCAAAACGGTTCCTCGAGCTCGCCACAGCGAACCGGGCGGCGTTTATTCCTTACATCATGGCTGGCGACCCTGACGCTGCGACCACCGCGCGGCTGCTCAGCGCCTTGCCGGGCGCAGGCGCGGATATCATCGAACTCGGTTTTGCATTTTCCGACCCGATGGCGGACGGACCGGCAATCCAGCGCGCCGGCCTGCGGGCGCTTGCGGGCGGCGCCACGCTGGCGTCCACTCTGGCGCTCGCCGCGGGCTTCCGCGCCGAGGATGCGGCGACGCCGCTGATCCTGATGGGATACGCCAATCCGATCGAAAACATGGGCCATGCAGCTTTCGCCGCCGCGGCGGCGGCGGCGGGCGTGGATGGCGTGATCGTCGTCGACATTCCGCCGGAAGAAGACGCAGCCTTGCACACCGAATTGGCCGAGCGCGGGGTTGCGCTGATCAGATTGGCGGCGCCGACCACGTCTGATGACAGACTCGTGAGGATCCTTTCCGGAGCCCGCGGGTTTGTGTACTATGTGTCTGTGACAGGGGTCACGGGCGACCGGGCCGTTGTTGCGGAGGATGCCTTGCAGGCGGTCAGACGCGTCCGCAGTTTCAGTGAGCTTCCGGTGGCGGTCGGCTTCGGCGTCAGAACGCCGCAATCGGCGCAGGAGATCGCGCGGGGCGCAGACGCCGTGGTGGTCGGCTCCCTGCTGGTTGATCGGATTGCGGCGGCGTGCGCTGCAGGACAGGACCCGGTCGCAGCGGTTCTGGAGGATGTTCACGCTTTGGCTGCAGCCGTGCACGAGGCCCGCGACATGTCGACGTTCCAACACCAGCGCACGCACGAGGCGACAGTATGAATTGGCTTGCGAACATCACGCCTCCGGGCGTCAAGAAGATCTTCGACAAGCGGGCGGACACGCCGGACAATCTGTGGATAAAAGCGCCGGACACCGGCGAGCTGCTCTACAAGAGCGATCTTGAGGCGACCCACTGGGTGACGCCATCGGGCCTGCATTTGCGCATCGGGCCTGAACAGCGGTTTCGCTATCTGTTCGACGAGGCCGCCTACGCTGTGATCGCCACGCCGCCGGTGGTGACCGATCCGCTGAAGTTCAAGGACGACCGGACCTATGCCCAGCGTCTCAGGGCGTCGCGCGACAAGACCGGCCGGGAAGACGCCATGTCGATCGCCGCCGGGCGCATCGTCGACAACCCGGCAGTGGTTCTGGTGCAGGACTTCGCCTTCATGGGCGGCTCTCTTGGCATGGCTGCGGGCGAAGCCTTCATGCGCGCCGCGCAGGAGGCCCTGCAGCGCGAGGCGGCGCTGATCTGCGTGACTGCCTCGGGCGGCGCGCGCATGCAGGAGGGGATCCTGTCGCTGATGCAGATGCCCCGCACGACCCTCGCCATCCAGCAACTGAAAGAGCGGCGCCTGCCCTACATCGTCATTCTGACAGACCCCACGACCGGCGGCGTCACAGCGTCCTATGCGATGCTGGGAGATGTGCACATCGCCGAGCCCGGCGCGCTCATCGGGTTCGCCGGTCAGCGGGTCATTGAGCAGACGATCCGCCAGAAGCTGCCGGAAGGCTTTCAACGCGCGGAATATCTGCGCGAGCGCGGCATGATCGACATCGTTCTCGATCGCCGACGCCATCGTGAGACGCTCGGGCGTATCCTCAGCGTGCTGATGGCGAACCGCAAGGCGCCGTCGGCCGCGTGAATTCCCGATTTCCGCCGGACGCCCTGCAGCGTCTGGAACACCATCACCTGAAGAACCGCGGGCTCGGTCTTGACAGGATTCGCGCTGTGCTCGGGGCCATCGGCGATCCCCAGAGGGCCTTGCCTCCGGTCATCCATGTCGCCGGCACGAACGGCAAAGGTTCAACGGTCGCATTCCTGACGGCAATGGCGCAGGCGGCCGGGCTGCGCGCCCATGTCTATACATCACCCCACCTTGTCGATCTGACAGAGCGGTTCCGCATTGCAGGGCGGCTGATCTCGCCCGATCGCCTGGACGCCATTTTGAACGAGATCGAGGCTGCGCCGGGCGGCGGCGAGCTGTCGCTGTTCGAACTGTGGACCGCTGCTGCATTCCGGGCGTTTGCTGAGGTCCCCGCAGATGTGTGCATCCTGGAAGTTGGGCTCGGCGGCCGGCTTGATGCGACCAATGTCATCGCGCGCCCGGCGGTGACGGTGATTGCGCCGGTCGATCTCGACCACCGGGAATTCCTGGGAGACACGATCGCAGCGATCGCAGGAGAAAAGGCCGGGATACTGAAGCCGGACGCGCCGGCTGTGATCGGCGTGCAGCCGGCGCAGGCGCTGGAGGTCATCATGGCCCGCATCGCGGATGTCGGGGCGCGCGCCTTCGTGCGCGGCCGGGACTGGCGCGTGGCCAGCGGACACGACCGGTTTCTCTACGGCGAGGCCGACGCGGCCCTGATGGCCTTTCCCGCGCCGTCGCTGTCCGGCCGCCATCAGCTGGACAACGCCGCCCTTGCAGTGGCCGCGATGCGCGCCCTTGATCATCCTGCAGTCACCTGGAGCAGCCTTGCCCACGGTGTCGCCGGCGCTGTGTGGCCCGCGCGGCTGCAGCGCCTGAAACCGGGCCCGCTCACCCGCGACGTGCTCAAGGCTGGCGGCGAGGTCTGGCTCGACGGCGGCCATAATCCTCATGCCGGGCGTGCGCTGGCCGAAGCGCTTGCCGCATTCCGCGCGCAGGATGGGATGGAAACGGTCCTGGTGACAGGCATGCAGGCCAACAAGGACCGCGAGGGATTTCTGTCCGCCCTGGCGCCGGAAGTCAGCCATCTATACGCCGTCGCCGCACGCGGCGTTGCGGCGGCGGCGCCGCAGGAGATCGTTGAAACCGCCGAGAGCCTGGGTCTCAGCGCCACCGCCTGCACAGATCTCCACCAGGCGATGGCCTGCGTCGTCAAGGAGGCGCGCGGCGCGCGCGTCCTGGTGTGCGGATCGCTCTATCTGGCTGGCGAGGTTCTGGCCGCCAACGGCGAGGCGCCTGCCTGACGGGCAGCAGCTGATCCGACGCTGCAGTCGAAGGCCGAAATCCCAGGCGCAAATCCCAGGCGCAAATCCCAGGCCCAAACCTCAGGCCCAAACCTCAGGCCGAGTTCCCCGGTTCACGCCACAGACCAGGGTCACAGCACGGCTCCCGGCCGGGCCACAGCGACGGCGCCGGGCTGCGCCATGATGGGCAGATCCCGAACGTTACGCCGGATCTCAGCAAGCTCGAACCCCGGGACCTCGTATCCCCCGCGCCTCGACCCGGATCGCTCGCCGCAGCTCACACCTTGCTGGCCGCGACCCACTCGACGATTTTGGACTTGGGCATCGCACCCACCTTCCGGGTGATCTCCTGACCGTCCTTAAACAGGATCATCGTCGGAATTCCGCGCACGCCATAGGTGGTTGTCAGGGCCGGATGGTCATCGATGTTGACCTTGGCCACCGTGAGGTCTGGCGCCATCTCCGAAGAGATCTCCTCCAGCGCCGGGGCGATTTGCTTGCACGGCCCGCACCATCCTGCCCAGAAGTCGACGAGCACCAGACCCTGCGCCTTGAGGACGTCGGCTTCGAAACTGTCTTCGCTGACCGTCTTGCTCGCCATTTCCTGTCTCCATGTCTGTGACGCCGGATGTATGCGGCGCGCCGGGCCGGTTCAAGCCGCTGCAAGCCCCTTCAGCGCCCGGTCCAGCAGCGAATCCGGGACTTCCATGATCCGTGCGCCGTCCGTCCATACCAGAGCACAGCGCACGGCCCGGTCGGGAAACACCCGCCGCAGGACTGCGCGGTAGATGGCGAGCTGCGCCAGATAGGCGACGGGGGCCGCCTCCGGCGTCGCCGGCGGCGGGCGATTGGTCTTGTAGTCGACGATCAAGACCTCGCTGTCGGTCACCGCCAGTCGATCAACCCGCCCATTGACCGGGCGGCCGCCCGGCAACCCCTCGCCCGACGCGATGATCGCCGCCTCGGCCCGACTGCCCGGCCCGAACAGGGCTGCAAACCTCGGCGCTTCAATGATCGCCAGGGCCTCCGCGGCAATCGCCTGGCGCTGGCGCTGTGTGAGGTCGGACTGCAGGGCGAGATAACGTTCCGCCGCCAGCGCGCGCGTCTCATCGGGCAGCTCGGGCAGGTGCTGCAACAGCGTATGGATCAGCGTGCCGCGCGTGTAGCGGGCGGGCATGTCGCGTGCGAGCGGGGATATTGCCGGCTCCGCATCATCCCCGTCGCGCGCATCATAGGGGCGCAGCACACGCGGGCCGGCTGCCTCGTGCGCCGCCGCCGCACGCGCCCAGTCGGGCGGCGCGATGCGCCCACGCTCGTCCGGCGCGGCTGCACGCGCGCCAGGCGGCTCACCCAGTCCGAGCCCCTCGCCCATTGGCGTCTTGATCTGCACGCCCACGCCCTCCAGGGCCTGTCGGGTCAGATCGTGCCAGCTGCCCGGGTGAACCTGACCTTCCCCCTGCCCGACCCGGAAGCCGCAGATCACGAGCCGATCGCGCGCGCGCGTCAGCGCCACATAGAACAGCCGCAGGTGCTCAAGGCGTTGGGCCTCGTCCTCGGCGTTTCGCAGCTGTGCGGCCAGCGGCGGGTCCTCGGATCTGGAGCGCGACCACACGAGACCTCTGTCTGAAGAAATGAAGAGCCCCGGCGAGCGGGCCTCAGGGCGCTGCGTCGTGTCAGGCAGGATAACGAGCGGGGCCTCCAGACCCTTCGCGCCATGCACCGTCATCACCCGCGCTTCCTGCGCGCGCCCGTCCAGCTCGCGCTTGATGTCGGCGCCGTCCGACGCGATTTCCTGAACGAACCGCTGCAGCGAGGGCGCGCCCCGGCGCGCGTGCGCGGCCGCGCGGGCCATGAACTCCTGGATCGGATCGCGCGCCTCCGCGCCGAGGCGCGCGAGCATGCGCTCAAGTCCGGAGCGCGCCTCGTCATCGAGCTCTTCAAGCGCCGCTGCGAAGAACTGGAAGGGCGGCGCCACGGATACCCGCCCCAGAACCCGGTAGAGAAACTCCTTTGCCGATCCGTAAACTGCGGGATCGGCCGTCTGCAGGCGCTCCCACAGGGAGCGCCGGCCGCGGTCATGGGCAAGCGGAAAGATGTGGCGATCATCGTCGGTCAACCCGACCAACGGCCCCTTCAGGACCGTCGCGAGCGTGAGGTCATCCTCCGGAAGCAGCGCAAATTGCGCCAGCGCGAGCAGGTCCTGGACCGCCAGTTCCTCTGCCAGTCGCAACCTGTCGGCCCCCGCGACGGGGACATTGCGCCGCTTCAGTTCCTTGATGATCTGGGTAAAGAAGGGTCCGCGCTTGCGCACCAGGATCATCACGTCACCGGCAGTCATCGGGCGCCTGCGCCAGCCACTGCTCTTGTCCTCGTCCCAGACCTCGCGCCCGTCGCGGATGGCGTCGGCTACGAAGTGCGCCACCGCCCCCGCCAGGCGGTTGCGGGCATTGGCCTCCTGTCCCTGGCCGCTCGGCGGCGCCCACGGGTCAGGCGTGTCGGGGCTCTCCCGGGCCGTCGCGGGCCACCACTCGACGCATCCAGGCTGGCCCGCCCGAAAGGCGACGTGCCGCAGCGCGTCCTTGCCCTGCACCGGTTCCTGATCGGTGGCTGGCGGCGTCCCAATCATGGCTGCCCCGGCAAGTGCGGCGTCGACTGCGGCCAGGACCTCCGGCGCCGAGCGAAACGACAGATTGAGATTGGGCGTGCGCGCGCGCGCGCCGAGCCGGGCGGCGAAGGCGCGGCCCTCCGCATTGAACCGCGCCGGATCGGCGCCCTGAAATGAATAGATTGACTGCTTATCGTCGCCGACCACAAACACCGTGCGTGCGGCCTCGCGCGCGCCGACACCGGCAAGAATCTCCTGGGTCAGCGCGTTGAGCAGATCCCATTGTTCAGGCGCCGTATCCTGCGCCTCATCCAGCAGCACATGATCAATTCCCTGATCGAGCTTGTAGAGCACCCAGGCCGCCGACGGACGATCCGCGAGAAGATCGCGCGCGCGCGCGACGAGGTCGTCAAAGTCGAAGGCGCCGCGCGCAGCCTTGGCCCGCTCATAATCGGCAAGGACCCGCTCAGACAGGCGCAGCAGCGCTGCCGAGCGCTCCGCCGTATCGGCGGCCTTCACAGCCTCAGCCGCCGCTTGCAGCGCTGTCAGAAACGGGCCCGGCGGTCCGTCCCTGGCGCCGAACAGATCCTGCAGTCGCGGGTTTTGCTCGATCGCCTTGCGCGTCGCAAAGCGCGTGCGCGGACCCGTCGCGGTGAAAAATATGTCGAGATAGGCCGCAAAGGCGCTCTCCAGGTCAGGGGCCGCCAGAAACGCTGAAATCCGCGCTGCGAGAGCGTCATCCTGAGGTCCGTAGCGCACAAGGACGCTGCGCGCCCATTCAAGGTCGCTTCGCGGCGCCGCATCAAGCACGCCCTGGCGGAGCCCCGCCCCGGTTGCATCGCGCGCCAGGTTGAGATTGGCATAAAGCTGATCGATCGCCGGCTCGAGTCCGCCGACCTTTTGGAGATAGGCCGACAGGGCCGCCCGCTCCGACACTGCCTCCGCCAACAGGCGATCGAACCGCTCGTCATGCGTCGCGGCGGCCACCATGGACAGCGCATCGCCGAGCGCGGGGTCAAGGATCGCCGCCGAGCGGGCGGCGGCGAGCAGCCGCTGCGCCTCAGCCTCCTCCAGAACCTCAAAGCCGGGCGGTGCGCCGGCCTCAAGGGGAAACTGCCGCAGCAGACGTTCGCAGAACGCGTGGATCGTCTGGATCTTGAGTCCGCCCGGGGTCTCCAGGGCCTGCGCGAAAAGGCGGCGCGCCCGCGCCAAACGCGCCCCGTCAGCCGGTTTCGCCTGCGGGCCCTCCAGCTCAAGCAGCTCCCGGGTCAGAGCCTCATCACCAAGCACCGACCACTGACCAAGCCGGGCGAACAGACGGGTCTTCATCTCGGCCGCAGCCGCCTTGGTGTAGGTTATGCACAATACGGCGCTGGGCGGGGCGCCCTCCAGCAACAGACGCGTCACCCGATCTATCAACACGCGCGTCTTGCCCGCACCAGCATTGGCGGTCACCCAGGCCGACAGGGCGGGATCTGCGGCCAGGCGCTGGTTGCGGATCGTGCGGTCAAACGCGTCGTCGCCGGGCGCCAGGGTGGTCGCGGTCATTCCTCACCCTCTGCATTGGCCCACTCCGCGCGGCGCGCAAGATGATCATAATCATCCACACGCCGTTCAAGCTGCGGGTGCGGCTTTGAGAGAAATGCAGCCCGCTCGCACAGATAATGCGCCCACAGACGGGCAAGTCCGTCGACCGCCGCCTGCACATGCGTTTCAAGGTCGCCCTTCGAAAACGCCGGTCGCTCGCCGGGATCGCCGCGCCGAAACGCCCAGTACAGGAGTTCCCGGGGTTTCATCGCAGCCAGCCCCTCAAACGCCCCGGCGCTCAGCATGGCGGCCTCCAGCGGCAGCTGGGGCGAATACTTGCGCCCCGGTTCGGCTGTCATCACCTCGCCCGTCTTGATGTCGACGAGAGCGCCGCCCCCGGGCCCCCATTCAATGCGGTCGGCCCGACCGGTCAGGCGCACGCGCTCGGCGCAGAGCGCGCTGGGCAGGTCAAAGGACCAGTCCCCCGTCACCTCGACCGCGACGCAGGCGGCCTGCTGCCTGCGTGTGCGCTCCCAGCGTGCGAACGCCCGCGCCGCCCCCTCCAATCGCGCCACCTCCGCCTTCAGTCGTTCCGGCGGAAATCCGGCGGACCGCAGCTGCGCCGCGACGTGCCTGCAGGCCAGCTCTGCCTCCGGCGCGGCGCCGTCGCTGACCGCCCTGGCGAATTCCTGCAGTGCGGCATGGATTGCCGTGCCACGCTCGGCTGGACCGACAGGCTTGGCAAGGTCATCGAGCTTGCGCAACTGAAGCACGCGACGGGCGTAGATGGCATAGGGGTCCCGGATCAGGGCGTCGACATCGGTGACCGCCAGGACGCGCGGGCGCGCCGCTGCTGGCGGACGCGGCTCCGGCGGGGGCACGCTCGCATAGCTCGCCGGCTCATCCAGGTGATCGGCAATGTCGGTCGCGGCGAATGGCGCGGCGAGCGCGTGCGCCGCCCCCGCCTCACCCAGCGCGCCTTTGACCAGCGCCTTGATCCTCCACACCCACCGCGAGGCGACCGCGGGCGCGCCGGACGCGCGCTGCGCGCGTGTCAGGACCACCTGTGGCTCACACGCCAGGGCGGCGAAGTCGTGCGCCGACAGGGCGATGCGCGCCTCCAGGGGCGCAAGACCGAGCCGCGCCCGCATGGCGCGTGACAGAAACGGATCAACCGGCGCGGGCTGCGGCCAGGCGCCTTCATTGAGCCCGCCCAGAATCATCAGATCGGCGCTTTGAAGCCGGGCCTCCAGCGGTCCCAGGATCCGCAGACGCGGGTGGCCCTGCGAGGGCGTGCGCACAACCCGCCCGCGCATGAGTGCGCCAAGCACCCGCGGCAGGTCCCGCGGCGCGATCTCCGGCGCCGCGGCGCCATGGCTCATAAGCGACCGGATGAAATCACCCGCCGCTTCTCCTGCAGGCCCGGCCCACATGTGCTGATCGCCGGCTTGCACGTCGGTCCGGGCGAAGGCTTCCGCCGAGCGGGCCAGGGCTGCGGCCACCTCATCGAGCGACACGCTCTGCGCTCTGAGGGCGCGTTCGGCAGGTCGGATCGCGTCCTGGAACGCCTTCAAGAGCGCGCCGAGCTCGCTGGCCCGCGCCTGCCCAAGTTTCTTCGCCTCCACGCTGCCGGGCTCAACCACGCCCGCATAGCCCGTCAAATCCTCGGCGCGACGCACCCCGCGCAGCAACGCGATCTCGAAATCGGCGCCAATTCTGCGGATTTCCTGGCGCGAGCGCCCCAGCGCGCACAGCGGGTGCTTGAACACCGCGGCCATCCTGGCGGGATCAGCCGCATCAAGGGCGAGTTCGCCGAGCAGCCTCAGGAAGGCTCCCGGGGGCGTCTCCTCAAGCGGTTCGCCGCTGGACATGTCCGCCTTGACGCCCCAGCGCGCAAGTTTCGTCTGCACACGCATGGCAAGACCTGAATCAGGAGTGACGAGGGCCGCCGTGCGTCCAGGCGTTTCCAATACTTCGCGCATGACCAGCGCGATCGCCATCGCTTCGGCGTCCTCCGTGCGCGCCTCGATCAATGACAGACCTTCAAGACCAGCCCCGACAAAACCAGCTGGCGACAGACCGGACGCCGCCGCCAGACGGTCCAGGCGGGCGATCCAGTCCGATGTCTTGTCAGCAGGCCGCAGCGCCTCGTTGATCAGCCGTCGCCGCATGGCGAGGGCGCCGCCCAGCGGCGCGCCGGGCCAGACCCGCACCTGCGCGCGCTCCAGACCGATGTGCTGGAGCACATGGCGCATCGCGCGCTGGGGATGCTGTTCGTCCAGGTCGAGCCAGGCGGCCTCGTCAAGATCAAGATCAAGGCCTGGAAGCACCACGCAGCCGCGCGGCAGGCGCGCCACCACGTCCATCAGCGCGCGCGTTGCAGGGATGGATCCGGTGGAGCCGACAATCGCCACCGGATGGCGCGGCGGGGAGCTCCGCCAGCGTTGCGCAAGGCCCGCCTGCAGCCGGGTCCGGCGGGCCCAGGGATCCAACAGCCCGTCCTCGGCGAGGCGCTTCGGCCAAGCCTCTGCAACGATGGACAGGAACCGCGCCGATCGGCGCCAGTGTTCAGCAAGGCCTGGCTCATCGACCAGCGTCTCAAGCTTGCCCCACTGCACTTCATCAGCGATCGCCGCCTGGTCAAGCAGTCGGGCGAGTTCTTCGGCAGAGGCGAGCGCCGCGGCGAATTCCAGCGGGTCGCCCTCCTGGCGCGATCGATGCATAACGAGCCGGGCAAGCTCAAAACACCGCCGCGTCTGATCGATGGCGGGCGGCGCGTCGAGCGCCAGTCCGCCATCTGATAGAATATCACCATCCTCGTCGAGATCACCGAGCGCAAGCAGACGCGGAATGATTGCCGCGCCGCCACAGGCCACCCGAAACGCCTCAGCAAGCGCCTGCTTCGATCGGTTGTTGGGCGCCAGTATCAGCGCGTCGGCGAGCGCAAAAGGGTCCGATGGATCTGCCAGCGTTGCGATCAGCGTGCGCGCCACGCCGTCGAGAAACGCCGCCCCGGCCGGCACCGTGAAAACCCGCGGGGCGGGGTGGGCGAACGGATCGCCCGAGCTCATGCCTGCGCCAGCCTGAGCTCCGCCGCCTCCCGCGCGGCCGGATCGCCGACATGCAGCCAAACGCCGTCCATCACCACACCGAACATCCGCCCGCGACTGAGAACTTCACGCCAGACCACCCAGGTGGAAAACGGCGCTGCGGGACGCGCATCGAACAAACCGGGGCGCAGGATCTGGACGCCAGTATAGGCATAAGGGGCCGCAGAACCCTTCACAGGCACAAGAATACGCCCAGCCGCATCCAGTGCGAAATCGCCGGTTCCGTCGAATCCGATGGCGTGACGCAGCGGCGCCAGCATCACCAGCACGTCCATGCGATCTGGATCCCACGCAGCCGCCAGCCCGCCAAGCGCCGGCGCGCGCTCTATCCAGAGCGAATCGGTATTGGCGACGAAGATCGGATCATCGCCCAGCAACGGACGCGCTTTGGCGAGGCCGCCGCCCGTCTCCAGAAGCAGTGCGCGCTCGTCCGAAATCACGATCGCCGGCCGGCGACGATCAGCCAGATGCGCCTCAAGCTGATCGGCGCGGTAGTGTACATTGACGATCGCCCGCCCCACCCCGGCATCGGCCAGCCGATCCAGCATGTGATCGATCAGCGGCCGGCCGGCGACGGTCACGAGCGGCTTTGGCCGATCGTTTGTCAGCGGACGCATGCGCGATCCCAGACCGGCCGCCATCACCATCGCCGTGCTGATGCGGGTCATTCCCCGAGCTCCTGCGGCGCATGGGCGACGAACCATCGCCTCAGGTCGGCGAGTTCAGGATCGCCCAGCGCGCGCGCGAGATGGGCGCGCATGCGCGGCATGAAGGCGGCATAGCGCGGCTTGGCGTCGCGGGTGACCAGCCGCGCGAAGATCCCAAGGATACGCACGACGTTCAGGACGCTGAGGACGCTGAGCTCCTCATCGAGTTCGCGCACGCGCCCTCCCACCTGGGCCGCGTAGGTGTTGAGCGCTGCCGCACGCGCCGCTGGCGAGACATCGCGGCGCGCATCATCCAGCAGCATGCTGAAATCCCACATCCGGAACCCGCGCACTGCATCCTGGAAATCAAGCAGTCCGATGCGGCGCAGACCGCTGCGCCGGGGCAGCCACACCAGATTCTCAGCGTGGTAATCGCGGATTGTGAATGCGGCCGGGCTCGCCTGCGCGCGCGCAATGAGCGCGTCAGTCAGCACCGTCCACTGCGCCCGAGCAGCCTCGCTGACGTGCATCGCCGGCGAGAAGCGCGGCGCCCAATCGACATAGAGGTCGACATTGGCCCGCAGCGCCACCGCGTCGAAATCCAGGATCGGCCATGTTTCGCCATCCGGGGCCCGCAGCACCTCCGGGATCGGCGCGTCATGGACGGCGGCGAGCAGACGCGCCGCCTCTGCGTAAAGCTCGTCTTCTGCCGCACTCTGCGGAATGATCCGCGCGAACAGGTCATCGCCCAGATCCTCCACGACGGCGAGACCGGCGGGCGTGTCGACAGCCAGGATCTCCGGGGCCGACAGGCCAAGCCCGCGCAGATGACCGGCGACAGCCGCGAAGGCCTCGACCCGTGATGCAGCGAGCCGCGACACCGCGCTCCAACCGAGCTGCGCACGCTGTTCAGGCGTAGCCCCGGGCGGGCATGGACCGGTCTCATTGGCGCGCGGCGCATCCATCAAGATGGCGCTGCGCCCGACGCCGATGAGGCGCTCATACCGGCGCGTCGAGGCGTCGCCCGGAAAGGCGATGCGCGTGGCCTGCGCCCAACCATGCCGGCTCAGAAAATCGCGGATCTCCGCATCGCGTTCAGGCGTCAGCAAGGCGCAGCCTCCAGGCGCCGCGCGGCGTCACCCGCGCACGCCGCCCAGCCCCGGCGAGACTGAGTTCGACGTCCAGGCGATCCGGCGGCGCCGCCCCGCCCAGACGCTCGGGCCATTCGATCAGGCTGACGCCGGTCTCCAGAGCATCCTCATAGCCAAGCTCGAACACCTGATCAGGATCACCAAGCCGGTACAGATCAAAATGCCAGAGATCAAAATCCGGCGCAGCATAGGTCTGCACCAGCGTGTAGGTCGGGCTCGGCGCATCCTGCTCGCCGGCCAGCGCGGCGATGACAGCGCGCGCCAGCGTGGTCTTGCCAGCTCCCAGCCCGCCGGACAGGCACACCACGTCGCCCACGCGCACCAGCGCGGCAATCCGCCGGCCGAGCGCCTGCGTCGCAGCCTCGTCGGGCAGGTCGATGCTGTGGGGCGAGAGAAGCGAATCAGGCGCGGTCACGACCTCAATCTTATCCTCGCGCGCCCCGCCAGGGTAGCCGAATGCGCCGCATCGCCTCTTTTCAAGCCGGCGGAAGGCCCATACTTAGCCGCCCCGCGCCGCTGCGCTGCTTCCGGAGATCCGCCATGCCCCTCGCAATGCCGCCGCCGGAGTGGGCCCGCCAGCGCTGCATCTGGACCGCCTGGCCGTCGGCCGCCGATCTGTGGCTTGATGACCTGGACGAGGCCCGCGCCAACGTGGCCGCGATGGTGCGCGCCATCGCCGAGCCGTCGCCGGCGACCGGCGCGCCCAAAGGGGCGCGCGTCAACGTCCTTGCGTGCGGCGCGCAGGGCGTGCAGTCCGCCGAACGCATGCTTGGTCGCTGCGCCCATGTGGTGGGCGCAGCCTTCGGCGACATCTGGCTGCGCGACACCGGCCCGATCTTCGCGCCGGGCCCGGACGGACTGGAGGCGCGGCGGTTTCGCTTCAACGGATGGGGCGGCAAATATGTGCTCGAGCACGACCCCGAGGTTGGCGACGCCATCGCCGCGGCCGCCGGGCTTCCCGTGCGCCGGTTCGACTTCGTGCTGGAGGGCGGCGCCGTGGACTGGGACGGAGAGGGGACCGTGCTGACGACGCGCCAGTGCCTGCTCAATCCCAACCGCAATCCCGGCTGGAGCGAGGCGCGCGCTGAAGCCAGCCTGGCCGCAGCGCTTGGCGCGCAGAAGGTGATCTGGCTCGGCGATGGCCTGTGCAATGACCACACGGACGGCCATGTCGACAATCTGGCGCGCTTTGTCGCTCCCGCGCACGTCGTCTGCCAGACGCCCTTCGGCGCGGATGATCCCAATGCTGCGGCGCTTGAGGCGGTCGCGGCCGCCCTCGCCGGACAGACCGACGCCCGCGGCCGGCCGATCCAGGTGACGCGCATTCCCTCTCCGGGACTGGTGCGCGATGAGGACGGCGATGTGAGCCCGGCCTCGCACATGAACTTCGTGATCACCGACCGGGTGGTGGTGATGCCAACCTACGAAGCGCACAGCACCGGGGCGGCGCTCGCGGCGCTGGCGCGGGCCTTTCCGGGCCGCCGGACGGTCGGCGCGCCGGCGCGCGCGATCCTGTCGGGCGGCGGCGCGTTTCACTGCATCACGCAGCAGCAGCCGGAATGGAGCAACCCCTGATGTCCACGCTCGCCGTCGCCGCGATCCAGACCTCCTATGGCTCAGACCTGGCGCACAACATCGCCAAGACGGCTGATTTCATCCGCGCCGCAGCCGCCCTCGGCGCCAGGATCGTTCTGCCGTCGGAGTTATTCCAGGGGCCGTATTTCTGCACCAGCCAGGATGAACGCTGGTTCGCCTGCGCCTATCCGTGGAGGGAGCACCCCTGCGTCACAGCGCTGGCCCCGCTGGCCCAGGAGCTCGGCGTCGTCATCCCCATTTCGATCTTCGAACGCGACGGCCCCTGCTACTACAACTCGGTGGTCATCGCTGACGCGGATGGCGCGCTTGCGGGGGTCTACCGCAAAAGCCACATCCCGGATGGTCCAGGCTACCAGGAGAA
>JBILMQ010000178.1:0-7307 GCA_044375455.1 Caulobacterales bacterium
CGCGTCGGTTGGAGGTATTGGCCGATCGTCAGGAAATCGACCCCTGCGCTGCGCATGTCGTCCATCACCTGCATGACTTCGTCGCGGGTCTCGCCGAGCCCGACCATCAGTCCGGATTTCGTGAACTGGGTCGGATCGCGCTCCTTCACACGCTCAAGAAGCCGCAGAGAATGGTAGTAGCGCGCCCCGGGCCGGATTTTCAGATAGAGCCGCGGCACCGTTTCAAGATTGTGGTTGAAGACGTCCGGTCGGGCGTCGATCACCCGCTCCAGGGCCCCCTCCTTGCGGAGAAAATCCGGCGTCAGCACCTCCACTGTCGTCGTCGGCGCGGCCGCACGCACCGCGTTGATCACGGCGACGAAATGCTCAGCCCCGCCATCAAGCAGGTCATCCCGGTCCACCGAGGTGATCACCACATGCGACAGGCCCATGCGGGCGACGGCGTCAGCGACGCGCGCGGGCTCCGCATCGTCAACGGCGCCCGGCAAGCCGGTCTTAACGTTGCAGAAGCTGCAGGCGCGGGTGCACGTGTCGCCGAGGATCATGAAGGTCGCATGGCGCTGCGACCAGCACTCGCCGATGTTGGGACAACTCGCCTCCTCACACACGGTCACGAGATTGTTCTCGCGCACGATCGCCCTGGTTTCCTGATAGACCGCGCCGCCGGGCGCCTTCACCCGGATCCAGTCCGGCTTGCGCAGCAGGGGCGTGTCAGGCCGCTCTCGCTTCTCGGGATGGCGATGGGGAGGATGGCTTACTGTATCAATGAGCGTCGGCATCGCGCTGACATGAAGCCTTTCAGGCCGCCCGGCAAGGGCTGGAGCCCCGTCCGAATGTCTGCGGCTGCGTGGCGGGCTCGCAACACTGTGATGCTGGGACCACCATTGAAACAGTTTGCAACGCGCCGTGAGGCCGCTACATTTTGCCACAATCTCGCCGCCACGTCGGGTCTGGCGATGACGCAGCCCGATGATCCAGCCGGCCGTTCAGGAGCCGGCGGCAGGCAGTGCGAGGCGCAGGATTAACACAGCGCAGGGCGTAGGGACCATGGGCATCGGGATGAGCGGACATCAAACAGCGGCGCGCCCGATCAGCGCCGGAACCGACAGCGGCGCGCCGGAGGGCAGCCTTCATCTCGAAGGACGTGCGCTTGAACCAACACTTGTCGCTCAGCCTATGGACAGCCCCATGATCACTGAGACCATGTCCCCGGGCGCCGGCGCCGCGCGTTCGGCGCAGGAGCCGTTCGACGTGGCGCGCACCCGGCGCAGCGTGTTCCAGGCCCTCCTCGACGCGCGTGACGCGTTTGGCGGGAACAAGATCATTCTGGAGGATCATGACCGCACGCCGCTCAGCTATGACCGGCTTATCCTTGCCGCGTTTGTGCTCGGCGGCGCGCTGTCAGGGCGCACCGATCCGGGCGAGACGGTCGGCGTCATGCTGCCCTCCGCCGCCGGCGCGGTGGTGGCCTTCTTCGCGCTCTCCGCAACCGGGCGCACGCCGGCCATGCTGAATTTCACGTCCGGCGCCCGCAACATCCGCTCGGCCTGCGTCACCGGGACGGTCAGGCGGATCGTCACGGCCCGTAAGTTCGTCGACCAGGCCGGACTGCAGGACCTTGTCGACAACCTCGCCAAGGACCACGAAATTCTTTGGCTGGACGACATCCGCGAAAAGCTCACCCTCGCCAACAAACTGACCGGCGCGCTCAAGGCCAAATTCGCCCGCATGGCCTATACCAAGCGCCGTCCGGACGATCCGGCCGTCGTGCTTTTCACCTCCGGGACGGAGGGCGCCCCGAAGGGCGTCGTGCTGTCCAACGCCAATGTGGTCGCCAATGTCGAGCAAGTGCGCGCCCACATCGAACTCGAGCCTGACGACGTTGTGTTGAACCCCCTGCCCGTCTTCCACTGTTTCGGTCTGACGGCTGGGGTGCTTCTGCCCTTGCTGCTCGGCAAGAAGTGTATCCTCTATCCATCGCCGCTCCACCATAAGATCATTCCGGCGCTCGCACGCGAAACCCGCCCGACCATCCTGCTTGCGACCGACACCTTCCTGCGCCAGTACGCACGCGCGGCCAATCCGGAGGACTTCAAGAGCCTTCGGTTCTGCGTCTGCGGCGCTGAAAAGGTGACTGCGGAAACGCGCAAGCTGATGCTGGACAAGTTTGGCGCGCAGATCGTCGAAGGCTACGGCGCCACCGAAGCAGCGCCCATTGTGTCGGCCAACCAACTGCGCGCCAACCGCCACGGCACAGTCGGCCGGCTGATGCCAGGCATTGAGATCCGACTTGAACCAGTGCCCGGCATTCCTGATGCAGGACGACTGTTTGTGCGCGGTCCGAACATTATGATCGGCTATCTCAAGACCGACGCCCCGGGCGTTCTGCAGCCACTGCCCGATGGCTGGCACGATACCGGCGACATCGTCGCCGTCGATGGCGATGGCTTCCTGTCGATCCAGGGGCGGTTGAAGCGGTTCGCCAAACTCGGCGGCGAAATGGTCTCCCTCGCCGCGGTCGAGAGCTATGCCCAGGCGATCTGGCCCGAAAATATGCACGCAGCTGTTTCAATCCCGGATTCGCGCAAGGGCGAAACACTCATCCTTCTGACGGATCGTACCGACGCCGACACTGACGCCATGCGAAAATGGGCCCAGTCACAGGGCGTGCCGGAACTGCAAATCCCCAAGCGGATCGTCAAGGTCGCCGCAATCCCGGTTCTCGGCTCCGGGAAGACAGATTACGGCGAGGCCCAGAAGCTGGCGCAGGAAGTCCTGGCGGCCTAAGCGCCGCGCGGCCCATTCAGCTGCAGCATGCGCCAGTTCAGGGCCGCCGCAATGGTGACCCAGGCCAGGTAAGGCGTCAGCAAAAACGCGGCCAGCCGGTCAATCGGGGCGAACAGAGCGATCGTCGCCGCAATCGATAGCCAGAGGGCAGCGACGCCGGCCATGCCGAAGTCAAGCCGCCGCAGACCGAAGAACAAAGCCGACCAGGCGGCGTTGATCACCAGATGAACGCCATAGACCGCAAGCGCCGGCCAGATATCCGCATGCCCGGTCGCCCAGATCAGGTAACCAGACGCCGCAATCGCCAGATAGAGGACGCTCCAGACCAGCGGAAAGGCCCAGTTCGGGGGCGTCCAGGCCGGTTTAGACAATTCGGCATACCACGCACCAGGTCGAAAGAAGGCGCCGGATGACGCCGCCGCGAAAGCGAGCCCGACAAACACCGCCAGCGCGCCCCACGAGATCCCGCCGTCCATGGAGTCCTCCTCGTCACCCCCGCGCAAACGCCTGGCCGCGCGTGGGCTCGCCGTTACTTAGGCCCGCAATCCCGCACCTGCCAGAGCCCGTCGGGCCCATGTCATTGTATATATGCTCGCATTTGTTGGCGTAACGAGTCTCAGATTGCGGTAAACTGTTGTTTTGAAATATTTTTAAAGACGTTCAGCTGGCCTCCCGAGGCGTGGGGTCAGGCCTGCCGGGAGCGATCAGCCCGTACGCGCGCCCGCAACAGCGCTGGTGCGAGCGGGCTGATTGCGGGGTGGTCATTGATCGAGCTTTGGGGCCAGGCTTGGGCCTGGAAGCAGCCAGCAAACCCGAGGACGACCAATCACCGACGAAATGATGTACCTGCGGGCGCTTGTCCAGCGACAAGCAAGAATGAAGCCGCAGCGCCTCGCCAGCAACATTGCGGAAGGAGTTCTCCGGAAGCGGACATGAGAGGGATCAGGATGGGCGCGAGCCGAGCGGGATCGGACCGCTGGCCTCGTAAGTGCCCCATCCTTCGCACCACAGGCCTGCGTGCGATGTAGCCCCGGCGCTGACCTCCTGCGCAGCGGCGATGACCAGTGCTTGATGGCCCGACGCCGCGCAGGAGGGCGTCACGGCATCGCCGGGGCAAGGATCAGGAAAAGCGACGCGGGCGCTGCGTCCAGACTTGACGACAGCAACGGAATGCGGGTTCTGTGCGGCCACGTTCTCGTAAGAGGGGAGCTCGCATGGTACAATATTCAATGCTACGCCATGCGCTTGTCTTCCTCGCCAGCGCTGCGGTTCTGCAATCGACGAGCGCGCTGGCCGAGCCTGCCTCGAACCCTGCACCGCCCCCCCTGGGAGCAGCCGAGCCGGCGGCCCCGGCAAGCCCGGTCGTCACTTCGGGCGAGGCTGCGCCGCCCTCCGCGGATGAACCGAACGAGCGCGTCTGTCGCCGCGTTGAACAGCTCGGCTCGCGGCTGCGCACCACGCGCATCTGTCGTTCTGCCGAGGAATGGCGCATCCTGGATGAGCGTGCGCGCTCTCAGGTGCGTGGGCTGCAAAATCGCAGCGGCAACGTCGTCAATGCGGAACGTGGCGGCTGAACCCGTCCTGTCGGCGCATGCGCTGCGCCCGGGCTGACCTGTCGACCATCGGTACATTGCGCAGCAGGCGACCAGCGGCGGAACAGCGCGCCATCGCGGCGCACCCCTTCACCGCTCGCATCCGCACCCGTCGCATCGGCGCCAGCGACCGCGCGCCGGATCCAGCGTGACGGAGCGTCCGACAGGCGCTGCGTCCGGCGCAAGGTTTGCCTGTACCCGGTGAATTGCGCGCAACTTTCCATGGAGTCGCACCACAATGAAACGATTGGCTCTCGCCGCCGCGATCATCGTCACAGCCGCCTCCGGCGCGGCCGCCCAGAACGCCACACAGATCGCCCAGGTCCAGAGTGGCCGGAAGGCCTGTGTCGGCTGCAATCTGTTCCAGGCCGACTTGAGCTACCTCGATCTCTCCGGGCGCAGTTTCGCCCGCGCGCGCCTGCGTCAGGCCTCCCTTGAGCTGACCACCGCCGATCGCGCCAACTTCTCCGGCGCCGACCTCGCCTTCGCCAATCTGTTCGGCATGCGCGCCGGAGGCGCGACCTTCGCCGGCTCTAACCTCAGCAACGCCGTGCTTGTCGGGTTCTATGGACAACGCGCCAATTTCGCAGGCGCTACTCTGACCGGGGCCAATTTTTCCGGCGCCGAAATCAGCTCTGCCCGCGGCCTCACCCAGGCTCAGCTGTCAAAAGCGTGCGGCGACGCGGCGACCAAACTGCCAGACAGGTTGACCATACCCGCCTGCTAAGCCTGCCTGCGGCGCCCGCGCTCTCAGACCAGGCCAAATGGTCAGCGACATTGGTCAGTGTCGGTGGCCCCGCAGCAAAAACCAGCTATGCTTGGCCTATGATCGCTCGTTGGAGCGCCACACTGGCGCTGGCTGCACTCGCAAACGTCGTCTGTGCCCCCGTTCAGGCCTGGCAAGGCGCAAGGACACGGGTGGTGATCTTTCATCATGCCTTCTCAGGCGCCTGCGCCGGATGCGACCTGTCGGGTCGCTCGCTGGCGGACGCCCTGGTGCGCGACGGCGATTTCACGCGCGCCAGTTTCGCCCGCGCAAACCTGACAAGAGCCGAAATCACCGGTGGCAAGTTCACCGAAGCGAGCTTCGCCGGATCCGATTTGCGCTCCGCCAAGGCCGTCGGCGCCGATTTCTCCGGCGCCAACTTCTCAGGCGCAACCATCGCCGGGGCCGCGTTCACGGGGGCAAACCTGGCGCGCGCAAGCTTTCTGGGCGCAAGCGGGCCAGGCGCTTCTTTCGTCAGATCTGATCTCTCAGGCGCAGACCTGTCCGGCGCCAAGCTGGAAAAGGCGGATTTTGAAAGTGTACGCGCGCGCGGAACCAAGTTCGAACGCACAGTGCTTCTCGACGCCCGGCTGACCAGGGCGGACCTCCGGCGCGCCCGCTTCGAAGGCACGCGCGTCGCGCGCGCAAGCTTTGCCGGGGCAAATCTTTCTGGTGCGGATTTGCGCTACGCACTGGGCCTGTCGCAGCGCCAGCTCAACCAGGCCTGCGGCGACGCCGAAACCCTGCTCCCGCCCGGCCTCACCATTTCTGAATGCGCCGTCCGCCGCTGGGGCGGGCGCTGACGCCGAGAGATCAAGCCCGTCGCAAGGCCGCCTGCGCTGCTGCCAGGCGCGCGATGGGCACACGGTAGGGCGAACAAGAAATGTAATCGAGGCCGACGCTCTCGAAGAAATCAATTGAAGCGGGATCACCCCCATGCTCTCCGCACACGCCAAGCTTGATGTCGGGGCGCGCGCCCCGACCTTTCTGCACTCCCAGACGCACCAAAGCCCCAACCCCCGCCACGTCGATCGATACAAACGGATCTTTCTCAAATATGCCGCTCGTTACATAGGCGTTCATGAAGCGCCCCGCATCGTCACGGGAGATGCCGATCGTCGTCTGAGTCAGGTCGTTGGTTCCGAATGAAAAGAATTCCGCAGACAAAGCGATCTCATCGGCGCAGATAGCCGCACGCGGCAACTCTATCATGGTGCCGACCGAATAGGCGATTGTGACCCCTGTCTGGCCTGCGACCGCAAGTGCAACTTCGTCAATGCACGCTTTAAGGATCTCGATTTCACGGCGGGTCGCAACCAAGGGTATCATGATTTCGGGCTGAGGCGCTTTACCGGTCTCTTTCGCGATAAGGCTCGCCGCCTCAAAAATTGCCCGCGCCTGCATCTCATAGATTTCCGGATAGGTGATGCCCAAACGGCAACCGCGGTGACCAAGCATCGGATTGGTCTCATGCAGATCTTCCGCGCGGGCGAGCAGTGTGCGCGCGTCAACCCCGGTCGCAACCGCAATCGCCTCAACGTCTTCGACGCGCTTGGGCAGAAACTCATGCAAAGGCGGATCCAACAAACGGATCGTCACCGGGTGTTCCCCCATGATCGAGAACAGATCCACGAAATCCTGGCGCTGCATCGGCGCGATCCGCTCCAGCGCCGCCACCCGACCCTCCTTGCGGTCGGACAGGATCATTTCTCGCACGGCCGCGATGCGCCCAGCGTCAAAGAACATGTGCTCTGTCCGGCAAAGGCCGATGCCCTCGGCCCCGAACTCGCGAGCGGCGCGCGCGTCAAGCGGGGTTTCAGCGTTCGCCCGCACTTTCAGCCGGCGTACATTATCCGCCCATGACATCAGTTTCGAAAAGTCGCCGGACAGGTCCGGCTGAATCATCTGGGCTTCACCCGCCATGATCTGGCCAGTCGTGCCGTCGACAGTGATGACATCGCCCCTCTTGAAGGTGCGCCCGCGCACCGTAAAGGTCTGCGATGCCGCATCAACCCGCAGGTCTGTCGCGCCGCATACGCACGGTCGGCCCATTCCGCGCGCGACGACAGCAGCATGACTGGTCATACCGCCGGTGGAAGTGACAACGGCGCGCGCGGCGTGCATGCCATGGATGTCCTCTGGGCTGGTTTCGCGCCGCACCA
>JBILMQ010000179.1:0-7272 GCA_044375455.1 Caulobacterales bacterium
GGGCCGGCCGTCCGCGCATAGGCTGCCCCGGGTTGGCGGCTCTCCGGGGATGTGGCTCTCCGGGGATGTGGCTCTCCGGGGAGCGGGCTCTCCAGGGCGCCTGCTCTCCAGTTTCCCTGCGGCGCCGGGGTCCCGCGACCAGACTTGTCGGTTCCCTGGCTTGAGGCCTGCTGACGCCACGCCTCAAAAGGCCTTCAAACTTCCCCCGACACATCTTAGAAGACATGCGAGCGCCCCTTAGCGGCGTGAAATTCTGCAATTATGGTCGGGGACCCTCACCACATGGCTGATGATGGCCGCAGCGTGCCGAACGCGGCGCTCCTTGAGACAACCTTCCTCTACGGCGCCAATGCGCCCTACGTGGAAAGCCTCTACGCGCGCTACCTGACCGATCCCAACAGCGTGCCGGCCGAATGGAGAGACGTGTTCGCCCGGCTGGGGGACAGCCCGGAGTCCATCGCTGCTGCAACGCAGGGGCCCTCCTGGAAGCGGGCCAACTGGCCGCCTGCCGAGCGCAATGAGCGCACCGCCCTGCTCGACGGCGACTGGGCCGCGCTTGAGCCCAAGATCGAACGCAAGATCACCGCATCGCGCCCGGCTGCAAGCGCCCAGGACGTGGCCCGGGCGACCCGGGATTCGCTGCGCGCGCTCATGATGATCCGCGCCTATCGCATCCGCGGCCATCTCGCCGCCAATCTGGATCCGCTCGGACTTGAGAAGCGCGAACCGCAGCCCGAGCTCGATCCGGCCCATTACGGCTTTACGCCCAACGACTGGGATCGGCCGATTTTTATCGATATGGTTCTGGGCCTGGAACACGCCACCATTCGCCAGATGCTGGACATTCTGCGCCGGACTTATTGCGGCGCCGTCGGCATTGAGTTCATGCACATCTCCGATCCGGCGGAGAAAGCCTGGCTGCAGGAGCGCATCGAAGGTCCGGACAAGGAAATTTCCTTCACCCGGGAAGGTAAGCAGGCCATTCTGAAGAAGCTGATCGAGGCCGAAACCTTCGAGCGCTTCGTCCACCGGCGCTATCCCGGAACCAAGCGCTTCGGGCTGGACGGGGGCGAAGCCCTCATCCCGGCGCTTGAGCAGATCATCAAGCGCGGCGGCAATCTCGGCCTGGAGGAGATCATCCTCGGCATGCCGCACCGCGGCCGCCTCAACGTCCTCGCCGCGGTCATGGGCAAGCCCTACCATGTGATTTTCCACGAGTTTCAGGGCGGCTCCGCCACCCCGGAAGACATGATGGGCTCGGGCGACGTCAAATATCATATGGGCGCCTCGTCGGACCGCACCTTTGACGGGCACAAGGTTCACCTCTCGCTGACAGCAAACCCGTCGCATCTGGAAATCGTCAATCCGGTGGTTCTTGGCAAGGTGCGGGCCAAGCAGATGCAGCGGCCACAGATGGATCGCGAAAGCCAGATGCGCGCCGTCATGCCGGTGCTGCTGCACGGCGACGCCGCCTTCGCAGGGCAGGGCGTCGTCGCGGAATGTTTTGCATTGACCGGCCTGCGCGGCTACCGCACCGGCGGCACCATCCACCTCATCGTCAACAACCAGATCGGCTTTACAACCGCGCCGCGCTATTCGCGCTCCTCGCCCTATCCCTCCGATGTCGCCCTGATGGTTCAGGCGCCCATCTTCCACGTCAACGGCGATGATCCCGAGGCCGTTGTGTTCGCCGCCAAGGTGGCGACGGAGTACCGCCAGAAATTTCTCAAGGACGTCGTTATCGACATGTTCTGCTATCGCCGCTTCGGTCACAACGAAGGCGACGATCCGACGATGACGCAACCGACCATGTATCGGGTGATCAAGGATCATCCTCCGACCCGCGAGCTCTACGCCCAGCGTTTGGTGCAGAGCGCCACCGCCGGCCCCAACGAAATCGACACGTGGATCAAAGATTTCGATCAGTTCCTCGATGAAGAGTTCGAGGCCGCGAAATCGTACCGCGCTAACAAGGCCGACTGGCTCGACGGCGTGTGGTCGGGCATGCAGGCCGCCAGCAAGGATGAGGATGCGCGCGGCGACACTGCTGTGTCCCTTGAGCGCCTGCGCGCCCTCGGACTGAAGATCACTGACATCCCGAAGGACTTCGATGTGCACAAGACGGTGCAGCGCACCATCCAGGCGCGCCGCAAGGCGATCGAGGCTGGCGAGGGCGTGGACTGGGCGCTTGGCGAGCACCTTGCCTTCGCGACCCTGCTTGATCAGGGTTATCCTGTGCGCCTGTCCGGTCAGGACTCCTGTCGCGGCACGTTCAGTCAGCGTCACAGTCACCTGATCGATCAGACCACAGAAGAGCGCTATACGCCGCTCAACGCGATCGGTCCCCACGCTGCGCATTATGAGGTCATCGACTCGCTTCTGTCGGAAGAGGCGGTTCTCGGCTTCGATTACGGCTTCAGCCTCGCTGCGCCGAACACGCTCACCCTGTGGGAGGCGCAGTTCGGCGACTTCGTGAATGGCGCGCAGGTCGTGATCGATCAGTTCATTTGCTCCGCTGAGCGCAAATGGCTGCGCATGTCAGGCCTCGTCATGCTGTTGCCGCATGGCTATGAAGGCCAGGGGCCGGAGCACTCCTCGGCCCGTCTCGAGCGTTTTCTGCAGCTGTGCGCCGAAGACAACCTTCAGGTCGTCAACTGCACCACACCAGCCAACTACTTCCACGCGCTTCGCCGCCAGCTCATGAGGGAGTTCCGCAAGCCGCTAATCGTCATGACGCCGAAGAGCCTGCTGCGTCATAAGCGCTGCGTCTCGAAATTGAGCGAAATGGGTCCTGGATCGTCATTCCACCGCGTGCTCTGGGACGACGCCCAGCTCGATCCTGCGCTGTCATCCCTGCGACTCGCCGCGGACGACGACATCAAGCGGGTCGTCCTGTGCGCCGGCAAAGTCTATTACGATCTCTTCGAAGAGCGTGAGAAGCGCGGGCGCGACGATGTCTATATTCTGCGCGTCGAGCAATTTTATCCGTTCCCGGCGAAGTCGCTCATCAAGGAGCTCGCCCGATTCCGGCAGGCCGACATCATATGGTGCCAGGAAGAGCCGAAAAATATGGGCGCCTGGACCTTCATGGATCCGAAGATCGAGTGGGTGCTGGAAAAGATAGGCGCCGCAAACAGGCGCGCGCGCTATGTCGGCCGGCCGGCCACTGCGTCAACGGCCGCCGGGCTGATGTCGAAACACATGAAGGAATTGCAGGCCTTCCTCGACGAAGCATTTGCCTGACGATACCGCACTGCAAGCTACGCCGCGCGGCGGCTGCGCCGCGCCGGCCAGGAGTTGAAACATGGTTGATATCCCCGTGCCTGCCCTCGGCGAATCGGTGACCGAGGCCACCGTCGCGTCTTGGAAAAAGAAGCCCGGCGATGCGGTGGCAAAGGATGAGGTTCTTGTCGAGTTGGAAACCGACAAGGTGTCGCTCGAAGTGGCGAGCCCGGAAGCCGGCATTCTGAGTGAAATCCTCGCCAATCAGGGCGACACCGTCCAGAAGGGCGGCTTACTGGGCCGGATCGCGCCGGGCGGCGCTGGCGCAGCCAAGGCCGCGGCTCCGCCCGCTGTCTCCTCAGGTGCATCCGCCACAGGCGCAAAGCCGGGTCGCGCCCAACCAGCCCCGGTCGCGCCCGTCGCTGCATCATCCATCGGACCGGCTGTGCAGCGCATCAGCGCAGAAAGCGGACTGGACCTGTCGACGGTCGCTGGCACGGGCAAGGACGGACGCGTCACCAAGGGCGACGCAATCGCTGCGCTCGCCATGCTTGCCGCAGCGCCCCCGCCGGCGCCGCCGCCCGGCCTGAGCGCCCCGCGCGCCACCAGCGCGCGCGAGGAGCGGGTGCGTATGACCCGCCTGCGCCAGACCATCGCCACGCGCCTGAAACAGGCGCAGCAGACCGCCGCGATGCTCACGACCTTCAATGAGATCGATATGAGCGGCGTGATGACGGTGCGCGCCAAGTACAAAGACATTTTTGAGCAGAAGCACGGCGTGAAGCTTGGCTTCATGAGCTTCTTCGTGAAAGCCTGCGTGCAGGCGCTGAGGGAGCTTCCGGCCGTCAACGCCGAGATCGACGGCGCCGACATCATCTACAAGAACTTCTACGATATCGGCGTCGCCGTCGGCACCGAGAAGGGTCTTGTGGTGCCGGTCGTGCGCGACGCCGATCACATGAGCCTTGCCGAAATCGAAAAGACAATCGGCGAACTCGGCCGGCAGGCGCGCGACGGCGCCTTGACCCTGGAGCAGCTCCAGGGCGGGACATTCACCATCTCCAATGGCGGGGTCTACGGCTCGCTCATGTCCACCCCGATCCTCAACGCGCCGCAGTCAGGGATCCTGGGGATGCATAAGATCGAGGACCGTCCGGTCGTTGTGAACGGCCAGATCGTGATCCGCCCGATGATGTACGTGGCGCTGAGCTATGATCACCGCATCGTCGACGGCAAGGAGGCTGTCACCTTCCTCGTGCGGGTGAAGGAGAGCGTCGAGGATCCCGAGCGCCTTGTGCTCGATATCTGATCGCGGCCGCCAGCCGGGGGCGCCTCCCCCCGGTGCGGTTGATCAGCACGGGTGCGCCTCGCCCCACGCAGGCTCTCTACGCCTTGCCGACGCACCACAGGGCGAAGGCGTGGCTTTCGGCGACCTCCTTCAGGCGGTCGAAGCGCCCGGAGGCTCCGCCGTGACCGGCGTCCATGTTGACATGCAGGAAGAACGGTCCCGCGTCCGGGGCCGCGGCACGCAGCCGGGCGACCCACTTCGCCGGCTCCCAATACGTCACCTGACTGTCCGACAGAGCCGTCTGGGCCAGCAGCGGAGGATAGGCCTTGTCGGCGACATTGTCGTAGGGGCTGTAGGCCGCCATGTAGTTGAAGGCGTCCTTATCCGTGATCGGATTGCCCCATTCTGTCCATTCCGGTGGGGTGAGCGGGAGCGAGTCGTCGCTGATCGTGTTGATCACGTCGACGAACGCTACGCCGCCGATGACGCCTGCGAAAAGCTCAGGGCGCTGGTTCATTACCGCGCCGACCAGCAAACCGCCCGCGGACCGGCCTTCGATCACGATGCGGCCGGGGCCTGCGAACCTCTGCTCGACCAGCGCCTCCGCGGCACGCGCGAAATCGGAAAAGGTGTTCTGTTTTTTCATCAGCTTGCCGTCGAGGTACCACTGCCGCCCGCGCTCCTGACCACCGCGGATATGAGCAATGCAGTAGACAAGACCGCGATCGACGAGCGGCAGACGCGCCGTGGAAAAGCCCGCAGGCATGGAGATCCCGTAGGACCCGTAGCCGTACAGCAGGGCCGGCGCAGACCCGTCGATGGGCGTTGCGCGGTGGTGCAGAATGGTGAGCGGGATCTCAGCCCCGTCGGAGGCCGTCGCGCTTACCCGGCGAACCACATAATCCGCCTTGTTGTGACCCGACGGAATTTCCTGGGTCTTCCGCAGTACGCGGGTGCGCGTCGCCATGTCGTAGTCGTATGTCTCCGACGGGGTGGACGGCGAATTGTAGGTGAAGCGAAGGATTGAAGTGTCCCACTCGAAGCCGCGCAGGACTTCCAGATCATAGGCCTCTTCCGCGAAGTCGATGGCGTGCTCTTCGTGAGTGGCCATGTCGCGCACCACAAGGCGTGGGAGCGCGTTGACCATCTCGCTGATCACCATACGCCCCTTGAACAGGATCATTGCGTCAATGAACGTGCCTTTGACGTGGCCGATGAAGTCGCGCCAGTTTCTCGCTGATGTGCGCCCCGTCGGGGTGCGCATGATCTTGTAATCGGTTGCACCGCCAGCATTGGTGCGCAGATAGAAGTGATCCGCATGGTGATCGGGCTGGTACTCCACGCCTGGCCGATAGGCCGTAAAGCGTCGTGGCCGCGCGTCCGGCTTGGCGAGTGGAAGGAACAGGATGTCGTTACTCTCGCTTTCTCTGCGATAAATCATCATGTAGGCGCCCGAGGACGTCTTGTAGATGCCCATCTGGAAGGCGGGATCCTTTTCCTCATAGATCATAATGTCCTTGGACGGATCCTGTCCCAGAACATGGCGCATCACCTTCGCCGCGCGGAAGTTCTCGTCGAGCAGCGTGTAGAAACACGTCTGCGAGTCCGGCGCCCATACAAGATCACCCGCCGCCCCCTCGATCCGCGCCGGCAGATCCTTGCCAGTGGCGGCGTTGCGAAAGCGCAGCGTCGCTTTGTTGCCGCCCTCCAGATCGATGAAATAGGCGATCGTTGCATGGTCTGGACTGTGCTCCCATCCCTGCAGACGCCAGAACTTCTCACCCTGGGATTCTGCGTCGCCGTCGATCAGGATGTGCTCGCTGCCCCCCGGCGCCCCACTCGTTGCATCCACGTCGAGGCGGTAGACGATCGGATACTGACCCCCGGTGCGGAACCGCGTCGCATAGGCATAGACGCCGTCGCGCGCCGGCACGCTTGAATCATCCTGCTTCAGCCTGCCCTTCAGTTCCTCAAACAGCTGCGCGCGCAGGCCGGCCGTGGGATCGAGCAGGACCTCTTTGACATAGGCGTTCTCTGCCTCGAGATGCGCCCGGATCTCCGCGCTGAGACTTGACGGATCGTCGATCACCTTCTGCCAGTTGGGGTCGCGCAGCCAGTGGTAGTTGTCGATGCGCGGTCGGCCGTGCTGGGTGATGGCGTGCGGGCGCATCTGCGCCATGGGCCCCTGCGGCGCGCCGCGGCGCGCTGCTTGCGACGGCGCCGCAGCGGCGGCCTCGGCAAGCGCCGCCGCCAACCCGGTCGGTGCTGCAGCCGCGCCCGCCAGAGCACCGCCGGCCAGAGCACCGCCCGCCAGAGCAGCGCCCGTCAGCAGGACTTTGCGGCGTGTTGGTGCGTGCGGCATTGACGGTCTCCCGGGTGCAGCCGCCCGGAGTTCGGGACGGCATGTGGCTCTGCCGACGTCGTCGCGCACCACTCCTGACGCGTCAAGCCAGTGAGGGCTGGCTGCAAGGTCAGCCCGGCGCAGGAAAGGACGCACGGCAAGAGGGGCAGCCCCTTCAGCCGCTCTCCGAAAACCCGCAACCGCCGCCGCACCAAAGGCGCGCCTCGCGCTGGTCAGCCCCTGGTCATCGCGCCAAGCCGATCACAGACGTGCGGCGAGCCTGCGCGGCCGGCGGGAAATCTCTGACCGATCAGCGCAAGCCCATGCGGATGGAGCCGTCGAGACGCACGCATTCGCCATTGAAGTACCCGTTGCGCATCATTTCCAGCGCCAGCGACGCATACTCCTCGGCGTTGCCGAG
>JBILMQ010000020.1:0-23831 GCA_044375455.1 Caulobacterales bacterium
CCGGCCTTTGGTGCGGCCAAACGGTGCGGCCAAATTGGTGCGGCCAAATTGGTGCGGACGGTGGGAGTCGAACCCACACGCCTTGCGGCGCTGGAACCTAAATCCAGTGCGTCTGCCAGTTCCGCCACATCCGCATCAGGGCGTTCCATAGCTGACCCCTCCGGCAATCGGAACAGTCCGTCTCAGCAGGCCCTCACGTCTCTGGAACTGCAGCCTGCTCGATGGCGTCGAGCAAAGCCTCCGGGTCAAATGGCTTGCGCAGCACAACGGCGGCCTTTGACCGCGTAGCGCGCTCCAGCAGGTCGGTCCGCACGGTGCCAGTGATCAACACGACCGGACTTGTATCTCCAACCTGCCGCAATGCATCAACAAAGGCGACCCCGTCCATGCCAGGCAGCTCAAGATCAACGACCGTACACGTCGTCGGCGCCGGCGGCGCGGCCAAACATGCCTCAGCCGCCGGGAACGCATCAACGGCGTAACCAACTGTCTGAAGAAGCACGGATAGAGAATCCCTCAATGCGGCGTCATCATCGATGACGCGGATCAATCGCTGCGATTTGACCGATGCATCCACAACGAAACAGTCCTTGTCTCAACGGGTTACAGACTTCCAGCGTATCCGGATGCGCGCGCACGCCCCTTGTTCCGCGCCCCGACAGTTCAACTCCGGCGACGTCCCCGTCGCCCAGTTCGGCAGCTCCTCGCACCCTGGGACCGGATGCTTGATCCATCGCAAAACATATTCTTCCACGCAGCACTCGCGCAAGCGCGAGTCCGGATGACTACGTACGCGCAGCGCCTAGCGTCACCCCATTGGCGATCGCGAGACGCACCAGTTCCGCAAAGCTTCGCACCTCCAGCTTCTGCATGATGCGCGCCCGGTGCACCTCCACGGTGCGCGGCGAAATGCCCAGCGCGCGCGCGACAACCTTGTTGGCTTCGCCAGCGACAAGATGGGCGAGCACCTCGCGCTCACGCGGCGACAAGCCATTGAGCGCACCGCCATTCGGCGCATGGTCCTGCGCCCCGTCCGAAAGCCTGACGGCGCGCGCAACCGCGTCGAGCACGCGTTCCGGATCAAACGGTTTCTCGATGAAATCGATCGCGCCGCGCTGCATCGCCTGTACGGCCGTGGGGATGTCCCCATGGCCAGAGATCATCACGACGCACGGAGCGCGCGGCCGTCCCATAAGATCGCCCAGCAGCGACAGACCGTCGCGGCCCGGCATCTCGATGTCGAGCAGGACGGCCGCAGCCACCGCAAGATCGGGGTCGCCGATCAGAGTCTCGCCATCGCCATGCACGCCGACCCGATAGCCGCCGGCCTCCAGCAAGGCGGCCAGACTGGTCCGTACGCCTGGATCATCATCGACCACAAGCACCTGGTTCGTCATCACGCCTCGCAGTTTTCAAGGGGAAGACGCACGCGAAAGACAGCCCCGCCCTCATCACGGTTGTCCGCGCTGATATCACCACCATGTGCCTCAATGATACGCCGAGATATCGACAAACCCAAGCCCATCCCCTGCTCCTTGGTGGTCGTAAACGGCTGAAACAGGCGCGCGAGCGTGCCCGGCGCGATCCCAGGCCCGGTGTCACGCACCTCAATCAGCGCCATGTCTCCCTCGCGGCGCGTGGCAATATCAATGCGTCGGGCAGATGCTCCTGAAATCAGAGCATCTACAGCATTGCGCACCAAGTTCACGATCACCTGCTGGATCTGCACCTTGTCGATGGTCAGCTGCGGGACTGCCGGGTCAAGTTGAAACCCGGCCTCAATACTGTGCCGAGCGGACCCGGTCAGCGCCAGCAGCGCAGCTTCGTGCACCACATCATTCAAGGGATGTGCACCGCGCGCAGAACCGCCCTTGCGCATGAAGTGTCGCAGATTGGTGATGATCCCCGAGGCGCGGTCGATTTCGGCGTCCGCCTTGGCCATCAGATCGGCCAACCCCTGAGTGTTCATCGCCGGGTCGCGACGCATCGCGATTTTGGCCGCGAACAAATAATTCTTCGCCGCCGTCAGCGGTTGGGCGATTTCATGGGCGATCGTCGAGGTCATTTCCGACATCGCCCCGACCCGCCCGGCATGAATCAGTTCATCGCGCAGCGCCTCAACCTCCCGGTCAAGCGCCGCCCGGTCTGACAGATCGACGACGAAGACGCTGAACAGACGCTCCGCTCCCTCTCCGGCTTTCCCGATCACGGCAATCAGCGGAAACTCCCGCCCGTCCGCCGTCACGCCGGTCACACGATGGCGCTGATCAAGGTTGACGAGGCAAGCATCGGCAGCGGACCCTGCCTCGCGAGCGGATGATGACGGCGCCTGAACAGCATCAGCCGACGCCGCCGCGCCGGTGCACGACTTTGCCCAGGCGATCGCCCCGCCGCGCGCTTCAAACATCGGCAGGAGATCGGACATCCGGGCGGCCGCGAGGTGCTGCGGCTCAACCCCGAACATCCGGGCTGCAACCGCATTCATCGTGCGCAAGCCGCCCTGGCCATCGACCAGCATAATGGCATGGGGCGCAGCTTCCAGGACCGTGTGCATCAAGTCCTGCCCCGGCAAGTCTTCGATCTGATCGCGTCTGCTCATGCGCCCTGGCCCAGCTCAACCGTGATTGTTCGCGACACTCCGGCAGAGGAGCTTCGCCAATGGCGACCCGAACCTGCAGCACCGGCAGGATACAGTGACGCCTGCAACCTCAGATTATTCGCCCCCTACCAGTCGCTGGCGTCAAGATCCATGTTGTGGAGCGCCTGCGCCCCATCGAGTTCGCGCGCGTCAGTGTCAGCGGCGGCGAGCACCCGGGCAAGGGACGCGATGCCCTCGCGCACGCCTGCATCGCTGATGGCGGCGAAATTGCGCACAAGCTCCAGGGTCTGGCGGGCAGTGTCTGAAACCTCCTCCGCCTGTGGCTGCGCCCCTTGAGCGGCCGGGAAGAAGGCAGAGACAGGCACGCCCAACGCCGCGGCGATCTGCGCCAGCCTTCCCGCGCTGATGCGGTTCAGTCCGGTCTCATATTTCTGGATCTGCTGATAGGAAACGTTCAGCCGTTGCGCCAACTGCTCTTGTGACAGGCCAAGCGTCAACCGGCGATGACGCAACTGGTGGGCCACCAGCCGATCCATCGCCTGAACGGCGCGCGCGCCCAAACCCGTCTCAGATGAGGCCGTCTTAGATGAGGCCCTCTTTGTGGAGACCCTTTTGTTTGAGGCCCCATTTGGGGGGGGCCAACCACTGCGCACCATCACCCGCACTCCCTAACCGTGGGTAAGACCCGATCGGCGAGCGACCATTCCAGGCGCGTGCGCCTGAGCCTGCTCTAAGACACGTCCTGCCATCGCCCAACCGGAACCGAGTGGTCCCAGCGCCTGCTCCCAGCCCCGAGCGCCGTCTCGAAAGGCGACGTCTAAAAGCCGACAAGCACGCAGGCGGCGCTCAAGCAGGCGACGCTCAAGCGCCAACATCCCTTGCGACATGGTGCTCGGGCGCGCGCACGATCAGCTATCCTGCATCAGTATCGGACGCTGGCAAGCAAGGGGCAATTGGGAGGAACCCCTAGTGGACCCGGCGCGCATCGACTTGCACCCCAGGCCACGATACCGTCATGCAAATCGGCACTGCGACAGGCCTTGGGAGACCCTGCGGATGGTCACGGCGAAAGAGCGGCCCCGGAAAGAGCCGCGCGCGCCGTTCTGGCGCACCCTGTCCGGCATGCGCTTCATCGCCACCGGACTGCTGATCGTCATGGCCTGCGTGTTCGTTGTGGCGCGCCTCCATGAAGGTGGGCATCCCGCTATTGGCTATGCCCGCGCATTTGCCGAAGCCGCCATGGTTGGCGCACTTGCAGACTGGTTTGCCGTGACCGCCCTGTTCCGGCGACCGCTTGGCCTGCCAATACCGCACACAGCGATCATCCCGCGCAGCAAGAACCGGATCGGCGCCGGACTCGCCCGCTTCATCGAGACCAATTTTCTCGCCCCAGATGTCGTGCGCCGGGAACTCGCAGGCAAGGATCTCGCCGGCGCCGCGGCGCACTGGCTGCTCGCCCCGGGACGGGCGCGCGCACTCGCCGCAATGGCTGCCGACGCCGCCCCGCGCGCCCTCGCCATGGTCGACGACGCGCCGGTCAGCCGACTTATCGCAGATGTCGCGCGCGAAGGGGCTCTCAGGGCCGATGCTGCGGCGCTCATCGCTGACGTGCTGCAGACGCTGACCGCGGAGAACCGGCATCAGAATGCGCTGGATCATCTTGTCCGCTATGCAGATGATTATCTGCGACGCAATGAAGCCGACATCCGCAAACGCGTGTCGGCCGAAACCAGCATGTTCTGGCGCCTGCTCACGGTCGACCGGCGCGCCGCCGACGCCGTCATCGACGCCGCGAAGACCGGCATCAGCGAGGTCGCACGCGATCCCGGCCACGAATTCCGGACGCGCTTCACCGCATCGGTGCTGGAGTTGATCTATGATCTGCGCACCGCGCCGCGCCTGCGCGCCGATGTCGAGGCCATGAAACGCGGAGTGATCGCGCACCCGGACTTCCAGGAGTTCGCCTCTGCCGTCTGGCGGGACCTGAAGCAGGCGATCCGCGCCGCCGCCAGCGGCCCCGAACCAGCCGTCATTCGGCAGATCGAAGGCGCGCTCACCGGTCTCGCCGAACGGCTCTTGAAGGATGAAGAGGCCCGCGCCGCGATCAATGCGGGACTCTGCGACGCCATCGTGTCAACGGCCGCGGCGCGCCGCCAGGACGTAGGCCGCTTCGTGGCAGAAACCATACAGAGCTGGGATGCGCGCAAGGTCGTGGAGCAAATGGAGACCGCCGTCGGCCGGGACCTGCAGTACATCCGCCTCTCGGGAACGCTGATCGGCGGACTGATCGGTCTCGCACTGCACGCCGCCTCCACGCTGATTGCGCAAGTCGCACCGCTCGCCTGAGCCCCAACGCGCCTTTGAAGCGAAGCCGCAGGCGCGCCGGGCCGCCATGGGCTAAGGTGGGCCGGAATGTAACCTCAGCCTGGCGGCTGCCATATGCTCGACGATGGACAAGACATGATGCTGCGCTTCGCGGTCGCGCTGGCGATCGGCATCCTCATCGGTGCTGAGCGCCACTGGCGCGAGCGTGACGCGCCGCCAGGCAGCCGGGCGGCCGGCATCCGAACCTACACCGCAAGCGCACTGCTCGGCGCCCTCGCCGTCGCGCTGGGTCAAACGATGGCGGGTGGCGCAGATAGGGCGCCGGGTCTTGCTGGCGCGATCGTGATCGCCGCTGTGTTTCTGGCATTCGCCGGCGCCTTCACGCTGTTCAAGCACGAGGAAGCCGAGCGCCATGACGACGTCAGCGTGACCGGCGTGATCGCCGCGTTCGCAACGTTCGCGCTCGGCGCACTCGCAATGGCCGGAGAACGCACCGGCGCAGTCGCGGGCGCTGTAGCACTCACAATTCTTTTGTCGGCACGCGAACAATTGCATGGTTTGGTCGCCCGCCTGCAATGGAACGATTTCCGCGCCGCGCTGGTCATCCTCGCGATGACGTTCCTGGTCCTGCCGCTGTTGCCGCGGATCACGCTGGGGCCGTTCGGCGGCATTGCGCCGCGCGAGGTCTGGCTGTTCGCCATCCTGATGGCGAGCGTCTCCTTCGCGGGCTATATCGCAGTGCGCGCCCTCGGCGCAGCACGCGGGCTAGCACTGGCCGGCGCGGTTGGCGGGCTCGCCTCGTCCACCGCGGTGACGCTCGATTTCGCCCGGCGCGCGAAAGCCGCTCCTGCACGCGCGGCGCTCTACGCCGGGGGGGCTATGGCCGCTGCGGCGATCTCAATCCTGCGAACCGGGCTGATCGCCTGCGCCATCGCGCCGGTTCTGGCGCCGCTTCTGGCGCCGGGCCTTCTGGGGGCAGCCGCCATATACGGCTTCGGCGCCGCGATCACGTTTCACCGTCATCCGCGTGAGAGCGAAGCAGGTCTCAGCCTCGGCAACCCCTTCGATCTCGCCGCGATCGCACAGTTCGTAACGCTTCTGGTCGGCGTAACGTTCGCTGTGAAAGCCGCGCTGGCGCTTCTCGGGCCAGCAGCGGCTCAAGCGATCGCAGCGCTGACCGGCCTCGTCGACGTCGACGCCATCACCGTCGCAGCGCCGCGCGCCATCGGTGCGCAAATGACCGCCGCGGCCGCGGCAGGCAGCCTGATGGCGGCGCTCGCAGCGAACGCTACAGCAAAATCCTTCTACGGACTGATCTTCGGGATACGCCCCTTCGCCGCCCGCTTCGCTGGCGTCTCCCTCGCCGCCGGCAGCCTCGCTGCTCTGCTGACCTGGGCGGCGCGCTAGCCCGGGGTCCAGGAAACCGCGCGCAGGGCAGTCGGCGCAAGCTCTGCAAGCACCGCGCCGATCACTTCAGGAAGATCGTCTGCGATCAACCCCGGCCCGATCCGGCGCCCCGCCTCTCCCTGGATCCAGGCTCCGGCGCAAGCAGCATCGAATGCCTGGGCGCCCTGCGCGAGGAGCCCGCCAATCACACCGGCAAGAACATCGCCTGCACCGGCGGTGGCGAGCCAGGGGGTCGCATGGACATTGACCACAACGCGCCCGTCCGGTGCAGCAATGACCGTATCGGGTCCTTTATAGAGCACGACCGCGCCGCTCTCGGCCGCCGCCGCGCGCGTTTGGGCGATCTTATCGCCGCCGTCCTGCGCACTGCGGGCGAAGACTTTCCGAAATTCGCCGCCATGCGGGGTCAGCACGCACTGCGGAGTGAGCCGGCGCATCAGATCCTGCGGCGCCCCCTCAAAGACAGACAGGCTGTCAGCATCAACCACCGCGCGACGGCACTGGCGCACGCACTCGAGCGTAATCTCTCGTGCCGAGGCGCCGCGCCCGAGACCCGGCCCAACCACCACCGCATCATGACTGGCGGCAATCTCGGCCACGCCGCGCAGATCCGCCGCCGTCACAAGCATCAGGCTCGCAGGCTCGCCGGCAAGCTGCGCGATGTCATCGTCCAGCCCGAACAAACTGACCCATCCCGCGCCAGCGCGCGCGCCAGCGCGCGCAACCAGACGCGGCGCGCCGATGAGGCGGCTCGGGCCGCGCGCTGAACCCGACAGCCAGACAGCGAGCCGGCCGCGCTCATGCTTGTGTGTGGCGCGACCAGGCCAGGGCATGGCGGCAAGCCACAGATCCGGATGGTTCTCGCGGGCCAGCGGATCAGCCGCAGCTGCGGCCGGAATCGCGATATCCGCCACGTGCACACGACCGCACAGGCTCGCAGAAGGTTCCAGCAAATGCGCCGGCTTCTTGCGGAAAAATGTCACCGTCTGATGCGCCCGGAACGCCGCGCCCTGAAGCGGCGCCCCATCGCCCATGACACCGGATGGCACGTCAACCGCGACCACATAGCGTCCATCCGCATCCGCGAGTGTGGCCGCCTGCGCCGCGCAGCCCTCCAGCGGACGCGACAATCCGGCCCCGAACACCGCGTCCACCACGACCGCCGCCCCGGCGAACACACTCGGCGCGAAGTCAATCGTCGCTCCATCCCAGAGGCTGGCCGCCCAGGCTGCATCGCCCTCTCTCGGCGGTGGGCCAATCCGCGCCACGCGCACAGCACGCCCACGTGCCGCGAGCCAGCGCGCAGCGACATAGCCGTCGCCGCCATTGGCCCCGGGACCGGCCAGCACCAGCACCGGTCCGGCCGGCGCATCGGCAAGAACGCGTTCAGCGACTGCGCGCCCGGCATTTTCCATCAGCGTCGTCGAGGCGACGCCTGACGCCACTGCAAAGCGATCTGCAGCGTACATTTGAGCGACGGACAGGATTTCGTGCGCCATGTGTTCAGACTAGCGCAATGGCGCCCTGTTCGCCCAGTTCCAAGAGATGAAGCCGCCCATCGCGCGCTTCCAGCGTTGTGACACTGGCATGGCCAGGATGGAAAACCGTGGCGAGATCGCTGCCGGTCGCCGCCCCGACTGCGACATTGATCGCGACGAAGTGGGTGAACACAACCGCATCCTCACGCAGAGCCAGCAGTGCAGCCGCAACGGCGTCGCGCCAGCCAATGAGCCGGGCCTCCTGCAGACTCCAACGCTGACCGAGAACAGACTGCAGCCAAGCCCGCCGATCACGATCCGGCCCCCAGACGGGAATCTCAGCAACGGCAGGCTCGATGCGCGCGCCCGCGCGCCACAGCGCCGCCAGCGGACGCGCCGTCTCGCGGCAGCGCGCCAGCGGCGACGACACCAAAAGCGCAGGGCCGAAGCCCTCGAGCCGGCTGGCCACGGCGCGCGCCTGCGCCTCGCCACGCGGGCTCAGACCCGGATCAGGCTCGCCGTCCTCTCCCCATGCCGCAGCCGGCTCGCCATGCCGCACAAGACGAAGGATCGCCATCGCACCCCCCCTTAGCACGGCGTGAAGATGTTCTTCATGCCGCCCGCGGCGCTGGTCACCGTCCCCGGTCGGCCGACGCTTTCACGCGCTTCCAGGTCAGCAAGGATCGCAGGGTCCTGCGGCGTATTGGCGACGAAACGCCGGCCCTGGCCGTCACGCCCGATGACGATGCCCATGCGATAGCCGCCCTCGCGGGCATGGATCACCGTATACGTCTCTATGGTGGCCGGCCCGTGCGGCTCAAGCACAATTTCCGGATGGGCAAGCGCATCTATCTCCCGCTGACAGCGCTTGGCGTCGCCGCGCGTCCAGCCGCCTTCGACCGGCGTGGTCGCATAAACGCCCATGGCGTGTTTCGTCAGGAACCAGCCATTCGCCGTCACCAGGGCGGCGGCGCCCGGTCTTGCGCGACAACGGCCAATCGCCTCAACGATGGCGTGCATCGTGTAATTGTTTCCAGGTCCGCCGAAATAGGGAAGCCCCCCGGTGAGTGTGAGGCCCCGAGGGTCATCCGCAGAAAGACCTATTTCGTCAATCGCAAGTTCCACCGCAATCGGGAAACATGAATAAAGGTCAAAGAAATCTATATCGCCAAGGGTCCTGCCTGCCATGGCAAGCGCCTCGCGCACACCGATGCGGATCGCGGGGCTTGAGTGGTAATTCACACGGTCGAGGACATGCCACAGCTCTGTCGTCTCCGCACACCCATGCAGAAACACCATTTTTTCATCCGCCACCCCAAGCGCACGCGCTTTTTCATAGCTCGCCAGAATAAGGCTCGCCGACTGATCAACCTGGATGATGGCGTTGAGATATTTTGTGTACGGAAACCCTACCATCCGGTTGCGTTCACCCGGCGTGGCAAGCTCGACGGCGCTACGCGCCTGGGGGAACCAGGCGTGCGGGTTGGCGGCGGCAACCCGGGTGAACGGCGCAAACAGCGCGCCCATAGCCGCCTGATGGTCGCTCAGCGAGCGCCGCCGCGCCGCACGATAGGCATTCTCGAACAATGGGTAGACGTTGGCTGGAAACTCCAGGCCGTGCGCCGCCTCCTGGGGCGTGTAGCCGATGCGCGCATCGCCGAACATCTCAGGGGCTTCTTCGTCTGGGATTGACCAGCCTGAAAAGCCGTCGCCCCCGCCCTGCTTGAAACGCTTGAGAAGATTGCCGAGGAACTCGGCCCCGGCCAGCACCGCGAAGTCGGCCGCGCCCTCGGCGATCAGGCCGGCGACATGATTGACGAGAGCCTGAGGCGAATTGCCGCCGGGATGGGTGTAGAGCCGGCGCGCCGGTGTCGCGCCGAGCACGGCGGCGAGCGCCTTGGGCGGATTGGCGGCTTTGGGAATGGGCAAACGCGATGAGGGCCCGCCCGCATCCGTGGTGAAACCGACGACCCCGACAAAGTCAGCTTGCGCCAAGACTGTTTCCGGCAGGCCGGCGTCTACCGCCGCCCGGCGCGCGGCGATCTCGCACAGACCGATGGGCGTCGGCGCGTCCGCAGGCGCGCCACGATAGGTGAATTGACCTCCGCCGATCAGCACGGGTGTGCGCGGATACGCCATGTCGTCCTCCCATTCCGCCACGCGCACGCCCGACCAGGCGCGGCGCACTGTCTCTGCCGGCCGCCCAGGCGCATCCCCGCCGCCCGGGCGTGTTTTCGCCGTCCCGGCGCAGCCTGCAAGCCCGGGGTCTCCCGCCCCAACGTCCTGAGCCGACGTCGGACGCCGCGCGGCGCGCCGCCAGGGGACGACCAGGCGCAGCGGTCCAGCGCCGGACCCGCCCCGTCTCGCGCGCCCGCCGAGCGATGGTTTCGAACCCACGCCCACCGACTTTAGGCCCAGAACGCCGCAACGCCAGACTGACGCTGGGTAATCGCCTAAAATTTGGGCGCCGCACGCCCACCGTCCGGGCCACGCGCGGCAAGCGCACCGGCGCCGGCACTCGGGACTTGGAGTGCAGACCCAGCCTCAGCACACTCACTGCGAGTCGTCGGCCTGGGCCCGCGGCGCCGAATGCTGAAGGGGGCGAACCCGTGAAGAAAATTGAAGCCATCATCAAACCATTCAAGCTCGATGAAGTGAAAGAGGCTCTGCAGGAAGCGGGCGTGCAGGGCATGACCGTGGTCGAGGCAAAGGGCTTCGGCCGCCAGAAAGGGCATACCGAACTCTATCGCGGCGCGGAGTACGTGGTCGACTTTCTGCCGAAGTTAAAAATCGAGATCGTCCTCGCCGATGATCAGGTCGACGCGGCACTGGAGGCAATTCAGAAGGCGGCGCGGACCGGTAAGATCGGCGACGGAAAGATCTTCGTCACCGATGTCGGGGCCGTCATCCGGATCCGCACCGGTGAAACCGGGCCTGCGGCGATCTGATCCGCAGTCTTCGGCCGCAGCGCACTTGGCAGAACGTGCGCCGCGCGCTAGCGAGCACGCGCACTCCATGAGGTGAATGACCATGTCCAGCAATGCAGAAGCCGTCCTCAAACGCATCAAGGACGAAGAGATCGAGTACGTCGATCTTCGCTTCACCGACCCACGCGGGAAGCTGCAGCACGTGACCTTCGACATATCGATGGTTGACGACAGTTTCTTTGCCGACGGCCAAATGTTCGATGGTTCGTCGATCGCCGGGTGGAAGGCGATCAATGAGTCGGACATGGTCATGATGCCGGACCCGGCGACAGCTGCGGTCGACCCGTTTTTCCAGCAGAACACGCTGTTCATGTTCTGCGACATTCTCGAGCCAGGAACCGGGCAGTCCTATAACCGCGATCCACGCGGCATCGCCAAGCGGGCCGAGACCTTCGTCAAGGCGTCGGGCGTGGGCGACGTCGCCTACTTCGGGCCAGAAGCCGAATTCTTCGTCTTTGACGATGTGCGCTGGTCGACCGATCCCCACAACACAGGCTATTCTTTTGACTCTAAGGAACTGCCCTTCAATACCGGCAGATCCTACGAAGGCGGAAATCTCGGTCACCGGCCGGGGCCCAAAGGCGGCTACTTCCCAGTGCCGCCAATCGACTCAGAGCAGGACCTTCGATCCGAAATGCTGTCGATCATGGGCGAACTCGGTCTCGAGCCGGAAAAGCACCACCACGAGGTCGCTCCCGCGCAGCATGAGCTTGGCCTGAAATTCTCGACACTGACGAAGATGGCTGATCGCATGCAGCTCTATAAGTATGTGATCCACAATGTCGCAGCAGCCTACGGAAAGTCGGCAACCTTTATGCCCAAGCCCTATTTCAAGGATAACGGCTCGGGCATGCATGTGCACCAGTCAATCTGGAAAGGAGGCCAGCCGCTCTTCGCCGGCGACAAATACGCTGGTCTGTCGGAGACCTGCCTCTACTATATCGGCGGCGTCATCAAGCACGCGCGCGCCATCAATGCCTTCGCGAACTCGACAACCAACAGCTACAAGCGTCTTGTTCCAGGCTATGAAGCCCCTGTGCTGCTCGCGTATTCGGCGCGCAACCGTTCGGCGTCATGCCGCATCCCTTATGCGCCATCGCCCAAGGGCAAGCGCGTCGAAGTGCGTTTCCCGGATCCCGCCGGCAACATGTACCTGACCTATGTCGCGCTGCTGATGGCGGGCCTCGACGGGATCGAGAACCGCATCCATCCCGGCGATCCGCTTGACAAGGACCTCTACAATCTGCCGCCAGAGGAACTCAAAGCGGTTCCGACGGTCTGCTCAAGCCTGCGCATGGCGCTTGAGGCGCTCGACGCGGACCGCGCCTTCCTGAAGAAGGGCGCCGTTATGGATGATGACATGATCGATAGCTACATCGCGCTCAAGGAAGAGGAACTCGATCGCTTCGAGACGCATCCTCACCCCGTTGAGTTCGACATGTATTACAAGGCCTGACGGCGGTTACCCCCGCTGGCGCGCAAACGCCGGGCCGAAAGGTCCGGCGTTTTTCTTTTTCGGGGCGCCATTCAGACCTGCGCAGCGCGCGCAGCGACGAGACCCGGCGCCCCCGGATCAACCCTGAACACTGAGTTGGACGAACTTCACCGCCCAGCGCCGAGCCTCACGGCCCACCCTGCGATCGTCTGCCGGAAAAGGTTTGCCGTCACCGGGTTGCCGGCCGGAGCCGACGATCAGGGCCAATTGTATAAGTGAGGGCCGCAGGCTGTGGGCCTGTGCCGGCAAGAAGCCGCCTCAACACCCATCAGCGCCAAGACGACGGCCGACAGTCCTTCAGCGCGGCCGCACGCCGTTTAGAAAGACTTCCGCCCCGCGACGCGCCTGGGCGGCGATGTCATGCGGCTGCGGCCAGTAATCGGGCTCAAAGATCGGCCGCAAATGCATCGGCCCACGGACGATCGCCAAAAACTCATGCGCGCCGACTGTTGCGTCGGGGATCACAATCTCACCGACCGCCGCGCGGTCCTCCAGGTAGCTGGCGATAACAGCAACAATTCGTTCGGGCCCATATCGTCGAAAATGCGCCGCGATCGCCGGAAAGCGATGCCCCTCCCCGACGATGATCCGCAACATGCCAAGGCTTTCGCGCGTCATCAGGGTCGTCAAGAAGCGATGCGCAAACAACTCAAGCGCCTGATCCACAGGCAAATGGCGCGCGGCGACATCCTCCAGTGGCGCGGCGTTTCGCGCAGATCGCGCCTCGATGACCGCCTGCATCAACCCTTCCTTCGAACCGAACTGGCCATACAGCGTCGCCAGGGATCCACCGGCCCGACGCACGATCTCGGTCATGCTGGCCCGCTCATATCCCTCTGACACGAAAACCTCGGTCGCTGCGTCCAAAAACGCCTGCCGGCGCGCCGCGGCGCGCGGACTGAGGGCCGCCGTGTCGCTCGCTGCAAACTCCGCCTGGCTGTCTGTTGTGCGCGCCACGCCCGCCCACTCCCGAAACCGTCCGACCCGCCCGCCGCCGGCACGCAGCGCCGAATCCGACGTCGCGCCACATCAAGGCGTTGACAGCTTTGTAACGTAGCTTACATTACAATTCAATCAAGACGCCGCGTCGACGCCCGGATGGCCTCCCCGCTCCGATCCGCCGCCATGCGGCCGGCGGCGGATCAGGGCGCCGAATGGGCGCAGCAGAACTGGACGCAGCAGAACTGGACGCAGACAGGAACCGGCGCACCGCAGCCGACGCAGCAGGAACCGACATGGAGCGCAAGAAAGTCCTGAAGATCGCTGCGGGCGCAGCAGGCGCCGCGTGCATGACATTCGCCGCGCTGTGGTTCTTCGACTGGCGTTACCATATCGCCACAAACAACGCCTATGTTCGCGCTGACATCTCGGCAGTCGCCTCGAAAGTCGAGGGCTATGTGGCCGCCGTCCTGGTGACGGACAATCAGCGGGTGCGCGCGGGCGACGTGCTGGTGCGCCTGGATGCAGCCGACTTTATCGCCCGGCGCGACAAGGCGGCGGCTGACCTGGCGCGCGCGCAGGCGCAATCCGGCGGGGCCAGCGATGGCGTGGCCTGGGCGCGCGAACAGGTCGAATCGCAGGCCGAGACAGTACTCAGCGCACGCGCCAACCTTGCGGCGGCAGAGGCCGCCTACGAGAAGGCCAAAGCCGACGCAGAGCGTGACCGGCAGTTGTTCGACAAAGGGCTCGTCGCCCAAAGCCGCCTCACCGCCAGCCACACCGTGGCCCGGCAGGCCCAGGCCCAAGTGGCGGCCGCGCGCGCAACCCTGGCTGGTCAGGCCGATCAAGCTGCCGCCAGCCGGCTCAATGTTTCGCGCGCCCGCGCCGACAACACCGCAGCCTCCGCAGCCGTCAGAGCCGCGAGAGCCGCGCTTGAGGCCGCCGAACTTGACCTCGCACGCACCCAGGTGCGCGCCCCGATAGATGGCGTTGTCGGCGCGCGCACCGTGCAAAGCGGCCAGCTGGTGCGTGCAGGCGCCCAGCTCATGGTGGTGGTGCCGCTCCCGGACGTGTTTGTGGTCGCAAACTTCAAGGAGACGCAGATCGGAGACATGCGACCCGGCCAACCGGTCCGGATCAAAGTGGACGCCCTGCCCAACGCGCATATCACAGGCGTGATCGACAGTTTCGCGCCAGGCTCAGGCTCGCAGTTTAGCATCATCCCCAGCGATACGGCTTCGGGCAACTTCACCAAAATCGTGCAACGCATCCCGGTGAAGATCCGGCTGAACAGCAAGGATGGTTCGCTTTCGCTCCTGCGCCCAGGCCTCTCGGCGCAAGCCATTGTCGACACCCGCCCGTCAAAAACAGCCCAGCTCGCTGACGCCGCCGGCGCTGCGCCCCGACCAGACAGCCCCAGCCCCACCCCGTGACAGACGCCGCTGCGACCGCTCAGACCGCCAGCGCGCGACCAGCCAGCCCCATGACGCAAACCGTCATTCAGGACGGACCAATCCCCAAATCGATCTGGATCGGCTTCCTGGCCATGGCGCTGGGCAACTTCATGGCGATCCTCGACACTCAGATCGTGGCGAGCTCGCTGCGCGAGATTCAGGCGGGCGTTTCAGCAAGCGCAGACGAAATCGGCTGGGTACAGTCGGCCTACCTGATCGCAGAAGTCATCTCCATCCCGCTGACCGGCTATCTCGGCAGGGCGCTGTCAATTCGCCGGCTGTTCGTCGCCGCCGGCGCTCTCTTCGTGCTCACCTCGATCCTGTGCGCCACCGCCCTCTCGCTGCAACAGCTGATTGTCTATCGCGCCCTGCAAGGTGTCGCCGGCGGCATGCTTATGCCCTCCACCATGGCGGCGATCTTCCTGATTTTCCCAAGGTCGCGACAGGTGATCCCGGGCCTGCTTGTCGGCCTCGTCTCCACCACCGCCCCTTCGATCGGCCCCACACTGGGAGGGATGATCACAGAGAATTTCGGCTGGCGCTGGATGTTTCTGGTGAACATCCCGCCGGGACTGGTGATGTGCTACCTGGTGTGGGTCTATTCGCCGCTGCGCCGCAGCGAGCCGGAGCTTCTTGGCAAGATCGATTGGACCGGCGTGACGGCCCTGGCGCTTTGGCTCGGCAGCTTTGAGTATATCCTGCACGAGGGACCAAAGCTCGGCTGGTTGACAGACCCTTATCTGACGCTGTGGCTGATCGCCAGCATTGCAGCGTCAATCGTCTTTGTCTGGCGCTCGCTCACCGTCCGCGTTCCGGTGGTTCAGCTCGCCGCCTTCGCCAACCGCAATTTCGCCGCAGGCTCTCTGCTCTCCTTCGTCATCGGCATTGGGCTTTACGGACCCATCTACCTGCAGCCAATGTTTCTCGCCTCGATCCGAGGCTTGAACCCGGAGCAGATCGGCCACGTCATGTTCGCCCAAGGCGCGGCGATGTTCGTGTCAGCACCGGTCGTCAACCGCTTCGTGCGCCTGTTTGATCTGCGCCTGATTCTTGTTGTCGGCGTGCTGATCATCTCGGCGTCCTGCTTCTGGCAGGCAGCCGTCATCACCCCTCAGGCGGGCCTTGTCGAGTTCCTCGGGCCGCAGGCCCTGCGCGGGCTCGGGTTCATTTGCTCCTTCATGCCCTTGACGCAGCTCGCCCTCGGCACACTCACGCCCCATGAGGTGCAGAATTCTTCAGGTCTGTTTAACCTGACCCGCAATCTCGGCGGCGCGCTTGGAATCGCACTGATCACCACAAGCTACAATCACTCCCTCGCCAGCCACATCGCCAGCATCGCGGCCAGCCTCGCGCCAGGCGATCCGCGGGTGGACATGATCCTGCAGCAAGGGCGCGACCAGGCGTTGAGCCAGGGCGGCGCCGATCCCGACTCCTTTGCCCTGATGCGATTGATCCAAACCGTCGACCAGCAGGCGATGATCGCCACCTTTCAGGACCTGTTCATCTGGCTGGGAGTGATCTTTCTGTGCACCAGCCTCCTGGTCATGCTGATGGATAAACCCCCGCCCATGACCGCCCCGCCGGCGGATCACTAGCCGTCCGGCCCGGCAAAGCGTAGACAACCGCCATGAATGACAGAACACCGGTAATCCGCACAACGACGCCGAGCGCAGCGCAGATCAGCACCGTCGAAATCGTTGAGGTCGGCGCGCGCGACGGCCTTCAGAACGAGCCTGAAATTCTCCCCACCGCAGATAAAATCGACCTGATCGGGCGGCTCGTGGACGCTGGCGCCCGACGCCTGGAGGCGGCGAGCTTCGTTAATCCCAGGCGCGTGCCGCAAATGGCCGACGCAGAAGCCGTCCTTGCTGGACTGCATCCCCGCACAGAGGTCATTCTGATCGGTCTCGTGCTGAACGCCAAAGGCGCCGAGCGCGCCGCCGCCACCAAGGCGCATGAATTCGGGGCCGTCGCCTGCGCCAGCAATTCGTTCGGCATTCGCAATCAGGGCCAAACGAGCGCCGAGAGCGTCGAGGCGGCGCTTGATATTCTGAATATCGCCCGCGCGCACGGCCGCAGCGCCCAGGTGACGATTTCAACAGCCTTCGGCTGCCCGTTCGAGGGTGAAGTCGATCCGGGTCATGTCGCGGACATGGCGGCCCGCCTTGCCGAAGGAAGACCGCGCGAAATCGCTCTTGCCGACACCATAGGGGCGGCGGTCCCACGCCAGGTCGCAAGGCTCTTCGCACGCACCGCAGCAGCCGCACCCGGCGTCGCGCTGCGCGCACATTTCCACAACACCCGCAATACCGGAATAGCCAACGCCTGGGCCGCGCTTGAAGCCGGCGCACACACGCTTGACTCAAGTCTCGGCGGGCTTGGCGGCTGTCCCTTTGCCCCCGGCGCGGCCGGCAACGTCGCCACCGAAGATCTGGTCTACCTGCTTGAACGCTCCGGCGTCACCACAGGTCTCGATCTCGACAAGCTTATTGTCACCTCGCACTGGCTCGCCGCGCGGATGGGCAAGACACTGCCCTCCATGGTGGCGCGCGCCGGCGGTTTTCCTCGCGCGCACCCGCCAGCCGCGCCCCATTCAGGAACCGAGCCATGAGCGGCGCGCTGACTGGCCTGCGGGTCATCGAATTGGGCCAGCTGATCGCCGGGCCATTCTGCGGTCAGCTGCTCGCCGACATGGGTGCAGACGTCATCAAGGTCGAACCGCCCATCGGCGGCGATCCGATGCGCCAATGGGGCAATGGGACGCATAAGGTCTGGTGGTCGGTCATCGCGCGCAACAAGCGCTGCATCACCGCCGACCTGCGTCAGTCCAAGGGCCAGGGTCTGGTGCGCCGCCTCATCCAGGACGCCGATATCCTGATCGAGAATTTCCGTCCCGGCACACTGGAGAAATGGGGCCTTGGCTGGAGCGAACTCCAGGCCATCAATCCACGCCTTATCCTGGTGCGCGTGTCTGGCTACGGTCAGACCGGTCCGTACGCTCACCGCGCAGGTTTCGCCGTCGTGGGCGAGGCGATGGGGGGGCTGCGCCACCTCATCGGGGAACCCGATCGCCCGCCCGCGCGCGCCGGCATCTCGATCGGCGACACGCTCGCGGCGACCTATGCATGCCTGGGCGCGCTCGCCGCGCTCACCGCCCGCCAGACCAGCGGACGCGGACAGGTGGTCGACTGCGCAATCTATGAGGCAGTGCTGCAGGTCATGGAAAGCCTGGTTGTCGACTATCACGCCAACGGCGTGGTGCGCGAACGCAGCGGCTCCTTCCTGCCAGGAATCGCCCCGTCAAACGCATATCCGTGTAAGGATGGCATGATGGTGATCGGAGCGAACCAGGACACCATCTTCGCGCGCCTCGCCGAAGCCATGGGACAGCCGGGACTTGCAGCCGATCCGCGCTTCGCCTCGCACATCCTGAGAGGCGAACACCAACAGGAACTGGATACGCTGATCGCCGCCTGGACGCGCACCCTCACCATGGCCGAACTCGACACGCTGATGGATATGCATGCTATCCCGGCAGGGCGCATCTATACGGCCCCCGACATGCTGGCCGATCCGCATTTTGCCGCCCGCGCGGCGATCATCCGCGCGGCGCACCCCCAGCTCGGCGAATTGGCCATGCAGAACGTTTTTCCACGTCTGTCTGAAACGCCGGGGGAAGTACGCTGGACAGGCCCGGCGCTCGGCGCCCACAACCAGGACGTCTACGGCGCACTCCTGGGACTGTCGCACGACGAGCTCGCCCTGCTCGCTGCCGAGGGCGTCATTTGACCGGGGCGAGACGCGCAGCGCCGGAGGCGCCATGACCAGCAACCGAACCTATGATGAAATCGCAATCGGCGACCTAGCCCAGCTCGAACGCGCTGTCGAGGCCAACGACCTCTTCATATTCGCCTCGGCAAGCGGCAACGCCAACCCGCTGCTTCTGCCCGAATGGGACCCCGACGGGGATGGGGCAAGCAACGCATCCGCTCCCGCCATGTGGCTCGCCGCACTGGTCTCCACCCTGCTCGGCAACACCCTGCCAGGCCCCGGCACGGTTCACGAGAGCCATGCCCTGCGCTTTCCGGCCCCCGCACCGCTCGGCGCACGCCTGCGCGTGCGCATCGAAGCGATGGAGAAGATGCCGGCCCGACGCGTGCGCTTCGCCGTCACGATCGATCGCCAGGACGGAGTGCGCGTTGCGGAGGGCGAGGCGATCGTGATCGCGCCGGTTGAGCGGATCGCTGCACGCGAAGAACCCTTGCCGGGGCTCCTGGTGGAGCGTCACCAGCACATAGATCGCCTGCTGCTCAGGTGCGAGGCCCTGCCGGCGCTGCGCACGGCGGTCGTTGCGCCGGAAGATGACATGAGCCTCGCAGGCGCCCTGCTCGCCCGTCGACGCGGACTGATCGAACCGGTCCTGATCGGCGAGCCCGCCAGGATCGCGGCGTGCGCGGCGTCCCTCGGCGAAGACATCAACGGCATCGAGCTGGTCAGTGCGGCCGGTCATGACGCCGCCGCCTGCGCCGCCGTTGAACTCGTGAGCGCGGGGCGCGCCCAGGCGATCATGAAAGGGCGCCTGCATTCAGACCAGCTGCTGGCGCCGGTGGTGCGCCGGGAGTCTGGTCTGCGCACCGGTCGCAGGATGAGTCATGTCTTCGTGATGGACGTGCCAGGCCACGCTGAATTGATGCTGATCACCGACGCCGCCATCAACATAGCCCCCACACTTGAGGATAAGGTCGACATCGTCCAAAACGCCATCGATCTCGCGCTGGCTCTCGGGTGCGCGCAGCCGCGCGTCGGCATCCTGTCCGCGGTCGAAGTGGTTAATCCCAAAATCGCCTCAACACTTGACGCCGCGGTTCTGTCGAAAATGGCGGAGCGCGGACAGATCCGCGGCGGCCTCGTCGACGGACCGCTTGCTATGGACAACGCCCTCTCGCTCAGCGCCGCGCGCGCCAAAGGCATCGCATCCCTCGTCGCCGGACGCGCCAATGTCCTCGTCGTCCCCAATATCGAGAGCGGCAACATGCTCGCCAAGGAACTTGCCTTTCTGTCGCACGCCGAGGGCGCTGGCGTCGTCCTGGGCGCACGCGCGCCGATCATGCTGACAAGCAGGGCCGACGACGACCGCGCGCGTCTGGCAAGCTGCGCCGTCGCGGTGCTTTACGAGCACTGGCGACGCACAGGCGCTCCCGCCCCATGAGCGGATCCATCCTGACCCTCAACGCTGGATCGTCCTCAATCAAATTTGCTGTCTACGACGCGTCGGGAGAACGTCAGACCGCGCGCGGCCAAGTGGCGACAATCGGCGGTGCGGCGCGCCTTGAACTTCATCGCGGTGCGGCGCGAACCGTGCGCGACGCCCCTGAGGCGCGCGATCACGCAGGCGCGCTTGACACGCTGATCGCAGCCCTGCGCGAGGATCTTCCCGACGCCGCGATCAATGTTGTGGGACACCGCATTGTCCATGGCGGCGCGCAATTCGTGCAGCCCTGCCGCCTGTCGCGCGACATTGTCAGCAAGCTCGCGGCGCTGACCCGGCTGGCCCCGCTGCACCAGCCGCATAATCTGGCCGGGGTCAGCGCAGCCACAGCAGCTTTTCCCCAAGCGCTGCAGATCGCCTGTTTCGACACCGCCTTTCATCACACCATGAGCGCGCGCCAGACGGCCTTCGCCCTGCCCTGGCGGTTCCACGAAGCCGGACTTCGGCGCTACGGTTTTCATGGTCTGTCCTACGCATCGATTGCACGCCAGCTCAAGGAACGCCGCCCCGCGCTCGCAAACGGCCGCATCGTGGTCGCCCATCTCGGCGCCGGCGCGTCGCTGTGCGGCATGGAAAACGGTGAAAGCCGCACCACGACCATGGGGTTTTCCACCCTGGACGGCCTGCCGATGGCGACCCGGTGCGGGGCGCTTGATGCAGGTCTCGTCCTCCACCTCTTGATGCAGGAGGGCATGACGCCAGCGTCGGTGGCGCAGCTCCTGTATGAAGAAAGCGGCCTTAAGGGACTGTCCGGGATCAGCGGGGACATGCGCGTCCTTGAAGCCGACGGCGGACCGGCTGCAACGCGGGCTATCGAGGTGTTCGTGACGCACTGCTGTCGCCAGATCGCCGCCCTTGCAGCCGATCTCGGCGGTCTCGACGGCCTCGTCTTCACCGCCGGCATCGGCGAAAACGCACCCGCCGTGCGCGCCGCCATCGTGGCAGGTCTGGGATTTCTCGGACTGCGCCTCGACGGCGCGGCCAATGCGGCCGGCGCCGCACGCATCTCAGCCGACGAAAGCCTGCCCGTTCTTATTCTGCCCTGCGATGAGGAAGGCGAAATCGCGCGGGCTGCGGCGCTGCTGCACCGGTCGGGCTAAGGCGCACCCTCGGCGCGCCGTCGCGGCGCAGCGCCCGGCGCATCGTCGCCTCCGCTTGGAACTGCGGCCAAAAGCAGGCACATTCGCGCCGTGCGGCGCGCCGTCCGGCGCCGCACCCGGCTGCGGTGCGCAGGGAGACGCAAGGTGATCCGCTTCTCGCGTCAGGATCAGATCGTTCTCGTGGCGGCGGCAAGCCGGGCCCCGAGCGTGCGAAATATCCAGCCGGCGCGCTGGCGATTTGATGACCGCGGCATTCTGCTGTGCGCAGATCCGGCGCGCAAACTCCCGGCGAGCGACCCAGCCGGACGCCATGTTGGCGTCAGTCTCGGCGCGGCGCTGGAGGCAATGACGATCGCGCTGGCCGCACGCGGATTCATAGGCTCGCCCGCTCAGCCGACCGATTATCGCCGGGCCCATCCCGAGACCCCTGAGGCGATCGTGCGCCTCGAACTCTCGCCCGGCGGGGAACCAGATGCGCTTCAGGCGTTCACATACGGCCGCGCCACCTGGCGCGGCAGGTTTGCGCCCGACGCAAACGCCCGCGCCGCCGTCGAACGGCTGGCGGCGGACTGTGACGACGTCGCCGTGGTCACAAGCGACAAACAGATCGCAGAAATCGCAGATCTGTTCGACACAGCAAAACTTGATATCCTGCGGGACGAAACCAAGCGCGCTGAACTGCTTGCCTGGCTGCGACTTCAAGACGGCCATCCCGACTTTCTGCGCGATGGTCTCAACGCCGAAACGCTGCAACTCACGCCTCTGCAGGCCTACAGCGCAGGCGTCATGCTCGCAGCCCAGCCGTTCAGCGCTCTGGACCGGCTTGGGCTAACGCGCGCCGCGTTCGCAGAGGGTGCGAAGGTGCGCAGCGCGGCGGGCCTCGTCCTGTTTCATCGTCCGGCCCAAGAAGCCCCGCTTGAGACCGGGCGGCGTTTCTATCGCCTGTGGCTCGAAGCCGAGCGCGAGGGACTGGCCATGTGTCCGATGTCCGCGCTCGCCGATGTGGAGGCCGCTGCACAGGAGCTCGCCATCACCTGCGCCCTCCCGCGCGGGCGCCGGCTTATCAACGTGTTCCGTCTCGGGCGCCGGCCCGCGCGAAAACCACAGCGCCGCTTCCGGATGGCGCCGGAGAGCCTCCTCGAGTGACGAGCCCCGCACACGCTGCGCGGGTCTGGCGCTGGCCCGGCAGAGAGAGGTCAGGCGCACGCATGAGCGTGCTTGGACGGCCGCAGTCGATCAGATCCCTCAGGCGCGCACGGCGAAGCCCTGAGCATCTTGCAACGCCCGGGTGATGTCCTCAGCAGGCACTGCGCCGGAGAACAGCATGCCCTGCATCTGGGCACACCCCGCCGCGCGCAGGAAGCGATGCTGCTCGCGCGTCTCCACCCCCTCGGCGGTGACCGACAGACCGAGCGCACGGCCAAGACTGACCACCGCCTGCACGATCGCAGCCGCCCCCGCGCCCTCCTCCAAACTGCGCACAAAGCACTGGTCGATCTTGATCTTGTCGATGGTGAACCGCCGCAGATAGGAAAGGCTGGAGTAGCCGGTGCCGAAGTCGTCCAGCGCAATCCTGAAACCCAGCACGCGCAGCCGGCCCAGCGAAACCCGCACGGGGCCAGTATCGTCAAGCAAGACGCTTTCAGTCAGTTCGATTTCAATCCGGCGCGGGTCGATTTCAGCAGCGCGGACGATGGACCACAGCGCGTCCGGCAGATCGGTGCTGCGGAACAAAATCGGAGAAATATTGACCGCCACCGACAGATCCGGCCAGAGGCGCGCGTCAAGACAGGCGCGCTCAAAGGTCCACAGCGTCAAATCGCGGATCATTCCGGTCTCCTCGGCGATCGGAATGAAGACGCTTGGCGAGACCATGCCAAGATCAGGATGGCGCCACCGCAACAGCGCCTCGACACCGGTGAGACGAGACCCGTCAGAGGACATCTGAGGCTGATAGTGCAAGGCAAACGAACCGCTCTCGATCGCCTGGGCAATGTCTGCTTCGAGCCGCCGGCGCTGACGCGTCAGCTCGTCCATCTGCGGATCGAACCGCAACCAGGAGCCCGGACTGTCAATCTTCGCCCGGATGAGCGCAAGGGCGGCGCGACGCGCCAATTCATCAGGCGTCAGTCCGTCTTCGGCAAGCGCAAATCCGACCGTCGCAGACAGCTGCACCTGCGCGCCGCCCACCGTAATCGGACTTTCGATGGCCTTCAGAACGCGGCGCGCCATCGCCGCAAATTCGGCCGGACTCTGCGCGCCAGTCAGCAACAGCTGGAACTCGTCGCCGCCAAGCCGGGCGACGGTGTCATCGGGTCCGGCAAGGGCGGCAAGGCGCGCGCCGACCTCGCGCAGCACCGCGTCGCCGCAGTCATGGCCGTGGAGATCATTGACGCCATTGAAGTCATCGAGATCGACCATCAAGAGCGCTGCGGCGCTGACCGGGCCCTTCGCGCCGGCAAGCGCCTCAGCCTGGCGGTCGTGCATCAAGGTCCGGTTGGCGAGGCCGGTCAGCGGATCGTGCAGCCCAGCATGCTCGGCGCGCGCCTCGCTGAGCGCGATCTCCGCCGCCGCCCGGTTGGCGCGCGTCACCGCGCGCCAGAAGGAGACGACGAACAGGGCGATGGACACAATGAAGACTGCCGCGATCATCCGCAGGAGGCGATTGCCAGGCATGTCGCGCGTCCAGACAAGCCATGCCGCGCGCTCGCCGGGGCCGGTCGCCAGCAGCGCACTTCCATCCGCCGTGCGGGGCGGCGGCGTGAATGTCAGACGCAG
>JBILMQ010000181.1:0-7233 GCA_044375455.1 Caulobacterales bacterium
ATCGAGACACCATAAGATCAAGGCAGGATCCAGGGAGACTGAGGTGAAGGAGTTAACCGTCAACCCATAGGTCTTGCCGCCCGCCACACGGGCAGTGACCACGGTCACCCCGGTCGCGAAACGGCCGAAAGCCTGGCGCAACGCTCGTTTTTCTGGACTGGACACGTCTGCTCCACTGTCTGGCGCTTTTGCCGGCGCGGGTTTGCCGGCGCGGGTTTGCCGGCGCGGGTTTGCCGGTGCGGATTTGCCGGTAAGGAGTTGCCGGCGCGGGTTTACCGGAGCGGGCTTGACGCTCCGAAACGCGCCCTTAACCGCCATCGGCGAGGATGATGACTGTTTCTAGGGGCGATACCTATGGCGGCGAAAGCCCCTGTCATCATCAAGAGGATCAAGAAAAGCGTAGCCCACGGGCATCACGGCGGGGCCTGGAAGGTCGCCTACGCCGACTTTGTCACGGCGATGATGGCGTTCTTTCTTCTGATGTGGCTGATCAACACCACCTCCCCGGAGCAAAGGCGCGGGATCGCAGACTATTTCGCCCCCGCGAGCGTGTCACAGTCGACGTCCGGGTCAGGCGGCATTCTCGCCGGAACGGCCCTTGAGCAGGACGGTGCGCGGATGGCAGGGGCCACCTCCGTCATCGAGCGCCTGAACCCTGATTCGGCGAGCCAGGGCGTGACGCAGGAAGACACGGCGGTGGGCGAAGACAGGGACGTGAGCGAGCAGGCCGTCGACAAGTCACGCGCGATCCGCGAGGAGGCCGAATTCCAGCGCGCCGAGATGAGCCTGCGTCAGGCGATGCAGGACATCCCGGAGCTCGCGGAGCTTTCCAAGCACATCCTGATCGACATGACCCCCGAGGGCATGCGCATTCAGCTGATCGATCAGGAGGGGCGCTCGATGTTCGCGCCGAGCGCGGCTGAACCGCTGGACCGGGCGCGTGTGCTGCTGCGCGCGGTCGCCAAGGCGATCGCGCCGTTGCCGAACCGTCTGTCGATATCCGGCTACACCGACGGCGGCAAACCCCCGCAGCCCGGGTACACGAACTGGGATCTTTCGAGCGATCGGGCAAATGCGGCGCGCCGCGTGCTTATGGAGTCAGGCACGCCTGCCCAGCGGGTGTTCCAGGTGTCAGGCAAAGCCGATTCCGAGCCGCTGTTCCTTGATGACCCGTATTCGCCGGGCAATCGGCGGATCGCAATTGTGCTTCTGCGCGAGGCCCCGGTTCTCCCGTCACGCCACGAACTCTCGCCCACCCGCTGACCCGGCGCTGACCCGGCGCTGATCCGCGGCGACGCCCGCCCTGGGATGCGCAGGCGGTCGCAGCGCGCAGTCAGGCGCAGTCAGCCATCAGCTCGCGCCCGATCAACCAGCGGCGGATCTCGCTGGTGCCAGCGCCGATCTCGTAGAGTTTCGCATCGCGCAGCAGGCGGCCAGTGGCCGTGTCGGTGATGTAACCTGTCCCACCGAGACACTGGATTGCCTCAAGCGCCATCCAGGTCGCCTTTTCCGCCGCATAAAGAATAGCTCCGGCGGCGTCCTTGCGCGTGGTGCGCCCGGCATCGCAGGCCTTCGCCACGGCATAGACGTAGGCCCGCGCTGTTGAGAGCGCGACATACATGTCGGCGAGCTTGCCCTGCATCAACTGAAAATCGCCGATTGGTCGGCCGAATTGCTTCCTGTCGCGCACATAGGGAAGGACGACATCCATGCAGGCCTGCATGATGCCAAGCGGACCGGCGGCAAGAACCGCGCGCTCGTAGTCGAGACCGCTCATCAGCACGCCCACGCCGCCGCCCACGGAACCGAGCACGTTCTCCTCGGGAACTTCGCAATCCTCAAAGACAAGCTCGGCAGTGGGCGAACCGCGCATGCCGAGTTTGTCCAGGCGCTGACCGATGCGAAACCCCTTGAAGCTCTTCTCCACCAGGAAGGCCGTGATGCCCTTGGGTCCGGCCGCCGGCTCAGTCTTGGCGTACACCACCAGCGTATCGGCATAGGCGGCGTTTGTAATCCACATCTTGGCGCCGTTGAGGATATAGCGGTCGGCGGCGCGCTCAGCGCGCAAGCTCATGGAAACGACATCGGAACCGGCGCCGGCCTCACTCATGGCCAGCGCGCCCACATGCGCGCCGGAGATCAGCTTGGGCAGGTAGCGTGTCTTTTGCCCCGGCGTGGCCCATCGGCGGATCTGGTTGATGCACAGGTTGGAATGCGCCCCGTAGCTCAGCCCAACAGAAGCCGAGGCGCGGGACACCTCCTCCATCGCCACCACGTGCTCAAGATAGCCGAGGCCGGCGCCGCCCCATTCCTCCTCGACGGTGACGCCATGCAGGCCAAGGGCGCCAAACTCCGGCCACAGATCGCGCGGAAAGGCGTCGTCGCGGTCAATCGCAGCCGCGCGCGGCGCGATCCGGTCAGCCGCAAAGCGGGCGACGGTATGGCGGATCGCATCAGCGCTCTCGCCGAGGTCGAAATCGAGCGTAGCCAGGTTGGACGACATGGCCAAGAAGCTACAGCCGCGGCGCGCGCTTGCAACCCCGCTCAACGCTTGGCGAGGCGCTCGGCGGCGATTGCGGCCCCAACCAGCGCCGCCAGGAAGCCGATCGCGGCGATCAGCACGTCGGCGCGAACTACCGACGTCACTGCAGACGGATCGCCGCCTGCGAGGCGATACAGCCCGAAGGCGAGCGCCGTGACGCCGGCGACCGTCACGGCAAGCGGCGCGAGGATCCCCTGGCGCGCCGGCGCAGCCGCTGCGTTGGCCAAGGCCTCGCCTGGCGTCGCGTCGTGCAGGAGGGCGCTTGTCCCGACCGGCGCGCGGACATTCGCTTCCGGGACTTCAAGAAGCGGCGGTTCAGACCAGGACAGGTCGGCCTCGAACTGTGAGGGCTCGGTCGCAGGAGGCGCAGGGGAAAGATGCGCGTGGACATCATCGCCTGGACAGAGCGGCGCTGGCGCACCGGACCCGGGCGGCGCCATCGCGGGCGCAGCAGGACTGGCGAACGCCAGAGTGGCGACCGCAGCAGTGGAGGCGGCAGGATTGGGGGCGGCAGGATTGGGGACCACCGGCTCCGGAGGGGCGCACCCAGGCGCCTGGGCCTCCCGATGTGTCGGCGCAGGTCCGAGCGGCGCTGCGGACGGTGCGATGATGCACGCTGCGTCCGGCAACGGGCGATCAGCCAGGGGGACCGACGCTGTATCATCGGATGGCCCTGCGGGAGGCGGCGAGCGCTCGGCGATGCGCGGCGAAGGCGCAGCTGCAAGCGGCTGCACGCCAACATCCTGCAGTCGAGCCCGGATTGCGGCCATGGTCTGATCGATCGGGCGCAGCGGCGGTGGAGACTGTTCGGTTTCACCAGTGCGCTCGGCCTCGGACTGCGGCGGCTCGCTGAGCGGCGGCGCGGGTGCGTCTGCGACATCGACGCAGAGCGGCGCTGCAGGCCCCACAGGTGCGCGTTGCGGTCGCAGCGCGGGGGTGGGCGCGGCCGGACGCATGGTGTCTGGCGGCGGCGTCAGGAACAGATCCATCTCCGCAACGCGCCGGCGCACGAGCGCGTCGACCGTCATCAGCCTGCCGTGCACCTGCGCGGCGCGCCAGTCGCCCATCGCGAGCGCCGCGGCAATCGGCTCACCGGCGTTCACAAACCTCAGGACGTCGCTGGCGAGAAAGGCGTCAAGGCCGATGTTGAACGCGAAGGAGGCGAGCGCATCGAACTGGCTTTGGGTCAGCGGCGCACGCACCTGCCCGCGCAGCGCCATTTCAACCGGCTGCAGGTCATGGCGCAGCAGAAGGAGCGCGTCGACCCTGGTGATTGTTGCGCCGGCCCGCGCTGAGGCAACATGCCCGAAGCCGATGGTGTGGCGTCCGTCGGGCAAGGCTGTCGCACGCGCGCGATAGCCTTCGAACGCGGCAATGCGTTCCAAACCCTGCGAAGACACCGTATGCACGGCCACCGCCTGCTCCGTTTTGACACGCAGACCAAAGTTACAGACCAAGGGAGCAAGATGAACGCCAGATCGCCCGGTCCAGGTTACAGAAGGATCCAGGTGGCGAGACCCAAAAAGACGGAAAAACCCACGAGATCGGTCACGAAGGTGACAAACACGGACGACGACACGGCTGGATCTGCTCCGACCCGCTTCAGGGTCAGCGGCACCAGAATTCCAGCGAGGCCAGCCATGGTGAAGTTTACCAGGACCGCGATCGCAATGGTTAATGAGATCAATTGATTATGAAACCAAAGCCCCGCGATGGCGGCGAGTGCGACGGCAAAGATCGCGCCATTAAAGGCGCCGGTCGCCGCTTCGCGCACGACAATGCGCGCGGCGTTGGCGGGCGTCAGTTCGCGCGCGGCGAGTGCGCGCACAGCCACCGCCAGGGTCTGGGTGCCGGCATTGCCGCCCAGGGAGGCGACGATCGGCATCAGGATGGCGAGCGCCACGATCGCCTCAATGGAGCGTTCAAACAACGAAATGAACACCGACGCCGTGACCGCGGTTGCAAGGTTAACCCCCAGCCAGGGGGCGCGCGCCCTGACCGAGCGAAGAACCGTATCGGTCTGTTGGGCCTCGCTGACGCCCGCGAGCGCGAGCAGGTCTTCCTTGGCCTCTTCCTTGATGACATGCACCATGTCGTCCACTGTGATCATGCCCGACAGCCGCCCCGCGCCATCGACCACAGGGGCCGAGATGAGGCTGTACTTGGAGAACAGGAAGGCCACTTCTTCCTGATCCGTCTCAGGCCGGATCACCACCCGAGGTTCGTCGGCGATCTCGGTGAGCGCGACTTCCCGTCGGCTGCGCAGAATGCGTGACAGCGGGATCACCCCGATCGGGCGCATCGCAGGATCAACCACATAGATTTCGAAAAACAGATCGGGCAGCCCCTCGCCTGCTCGACGCATGTCGTCGATGGCGTCGCCAACTGTCCAGAACTCCGGCGCCCAGACGATTTCGCGCTGCATCAACCGGCCGGCAGTATCCTCATCCGCGGCGAGGTTCTGCTCGACGGCAAGGCGCGTTTCTTCGCTCGCACGCGCCAGGACGCTTTCGCGCTTGGCTTCGGCGAGATCCTCCACGAGCGCCGCAGCATCATCCGTGTCAAGATCTTCGATCGCCCGGGCGACCGTTTCTGCCGGCATGAGATTGAGTGCGCGCTCGCGCAGGTCGTCGGGGAGTTCGGCAAAGACTTCGCCGTCGAATTCCCCGCCAAGATAGGCAATCACGGTTTCAAATGCGGCGGCTGGCAGTTCCGCAAGCATCTGCGCCGCATCGGCCGGGTGCAGGTCCAACAAGAGGCGGCGCAGCAGCGGGCGATCATGGTCGCCAGCCGCCCCAATCACCTGTACAAGCAGGCGCGGATCGATATCAAGCTGCGCGCGGTCCCCGTCAGCGTGGGCCTCGGGACCGCGCGTTTCGTCGAGGTCGACCATCGCGCGCTCCCATCTCGAACCCCGCTCACCCACCGGCCAGAACCGGGCCTGCCAAATCCCGGGCGCCGCCCCCGGACACTGTCATTCAGGATCCTGGGCAGAGTCTCAAGCCCCGCACCCGTTGACCCGGGTCTGCTCAGACTGACCCGAAGTCGGCATCCCAACGTCGCCGAGGCTGATCGCCGCCGGTTCGCCCTGGTTCCAATGAGCTCCCCTGATGGAAGGAGTCCAATCAGACTGGGACCTTCTGGTGCGGTCGAGAGGACTCGAACCTCCACGCCTCGCGGCGCTACCACCTCAAGGTAGTGCGTCTACCAATTCCGCCACGACCGCTCAGAAAGGCACAGGGGCCTAACAGGTTCACACCCGCTTGTGAAGCCCTGCCGGCCAGCCCGCGGGAGCCGCACCGGCGGCACGCGCGCCACGCTGCAGGCTGAGGCCGCCGGGGGCATGCGGATGCAGACCAAACATGTGCTGGCTGACCTGGAAGTCGGCAGGTTCAGCGGGCCCTCAGCGCTCCGCATAGAACTCATGCACATCGGCGGGCTGGGTCACGCTGACGGCGATGCGATCGCCCGTGATGACAATTTCGCCGCGCGCGATGGGATGGTTGTTTGCAAGAATCCACACTTCATCATGTTCGCGCGCATCGAGTTGGATCACAGCGCCGCGACCCATGCGCAGCAATTGATGCATTGGCAGGGTGCAGCGCCCCAGAAGCACGGAGATCTCGACCTTGACCGACGCGATCTGATTTTGCGGCATCGCCTTGACCTCATCGACGGAAGATCAGAGCTAAGTAGGATGGATGAGCAATCCGTTAACCCTTCGCAACGGGCCTGCGTCGGCTGGGCGGCGTCCCGCGGCAGGGTCGGTTATGAGGCGGCGGTGGCGGCGATGGAGGCGCGCGCCGCGGCGATCGCCGACGGCGCGGCGGGCGAGCTTGTCTGGCTGGTGGAGCACCCCCCGATCTACACAGCCGGGACAAGCGCGCGCATCGCGGACCTGCTGAGCCCCGACCGATTTCCGGTCTACCGCAGCGGACGCGGCGGCCAGTTTACCTATCACGGCCCGGGTCAGCGCGTGGCGTATGTGATGCTGGACCTCACCCGACGGGGGCGCGACGTCAGGGAGTTCGTGACGGCGCTTGAAACATGGATCCAGCGCACCCTGGCGCGCTTCAATGTGACCGGCGAAACGCGCCGCGACAGGGTTGGCGTCTGGGTGGTGCGCCGACGCCCTGGAGAACCCGCGCGGGAAGACAAAATCGCCGCCATCGGGGTCCGCTTGCGGCGCTGGGTGTCATTTCATGGGGTCGCACTGAATGTCGAGCCGGACCTGGAGCACTTCAGCGGCATCGTCCCGTGCGGCGTTAACGCCCACGGGGTGACAAGCCTTGTCGACCTTGGCCTGCCGGTGACGATGGACGACGCAGATGCCGCGCTGCGGGCAGCTTTTGAAGAGGTGTTCGGTCCGACCTGTCCTGCCGCGGCGCCTCTGTGATCCGGTGCGCCTTTGGGCGCGCCCAGGGCAGGCGCCGGCGCGCCGGTGCTGCGCCGGCCCGGATCGGGGTGCGGGGCTGGGCCTGGGCGGCCGCCATACATGGGTGGACCAAACCTGGTCACGAAGTCCTGATCGCGCGGCCGGCGGGCCGTGGGTCATGCGCCTTGAATCAACCCAGCCTACACCCATGTCCCGGTCGGCCGCATTCCGACGGCTGGAGACCAGTAGATGAACCTGGCGTCGCGACGGCGGATTCTTGAGGGCTTGGCGGCAGGAGCCGTCGGGGTGCTCGTGG
>JBILMQ010000182.1:0-7230 GCA_044375455.1 Caulobacterales bacterium
GCTGCCGGCGGCCGTCATGCCCCGCATCGGCGCGCGCAAGGTCCCGGGGGCTGCCCCGCCGCCTGAGCCTAAGGCGCCCCTTTGTGCAGCGGCGCATGGTTGCGGGACCTGTGTCGATCGAATGATCTAGGATCTGGCGATGCTTTCCTTGATTCCCCATCCGGCTTTTCCCGCCCCGCGAGGCCTTGCCGTCTTCGCCGGTGTGAGCGCGACGGCGGGCGCCCTGGCGCTCACCTACCGTCTGGAGGGAGCGTTGCACGACCTTGTGCTGCCGGGCGCTGGTCCGGTGCGGCGCGGCGCGGATCTGTGGCGCAGCACATGTTTCGAAGCTTTCGTGCGCGCGCCCTGCGGCGTTTATGGCGAGATCAATCTGGCCCCGGACGGGGCATATTGTGCGTATCGCTTTGACGGCTATCGGCGGGTTGGCGCGCGCGATTGGGATCTTTGCGCGCCGGCTCTGGACGTCGTGCGCGCTGGCGATACGCTGACGATGAAGGCTCAGGTTCACGTGCAGGATCCGGCCCTGCAAGGTCGCGTGAAGCTCGGTTTGACGGTCGTGGTCCAGTCCGCTGCTCAGGAGGCATCGTTTTGGGCGCTGGCCCATCCCTTGGCGCGGCCTGACTTTCATCATCCCGACGGGTGCGTAATTGATTTGGAGATCCCGGCATGAAGATCGGTGCTGAACGTCTCTTGGCGGACCATACGTTGCGTGCACCGATGGCAGGCAAACGTGTAGCCCTGGTCGCCCACCCTGCTTCGGTGACGCGGGACCTCACACATGTGCTTGATGCGCTCTGCGCTTTGCCGGACATCAAGCTGTCGGCTGCATTCGGGCCTCAGCACGGACTGCGTGGCGACAAGCAGGACAACATGATCGAAAGCGAGGATTTTGTTGATCCGGTGCACGCCATCCCTGTGTTCAGTCTGTACGGTCGGGTGCGTCGTCCGACAGATGAGATGATGAGCACATGCGATGTGGTCCTTATAGACCTGCAGGATCTGGGATGCCGGATCTACACCTTCATCACGACCTTGCTCTACATGCTCGAGGCGGCCGCCAAGCACGGCAAATCCGTCATCGTCCTGGATCGGCCCAATCCGGTCGGTCGCCCGGTCGAGGGCCTCACCCTGCGCGAGGGATTTGAAAGCTTCGTCGGCGCCGGTCCCTTGCCGATGCGCCATGGTCTGACGCTTGGCGAGCTCGGTCACTGGTTCATTGATCACTTCAAACTGGACGTCGAGTATTCTGTGGTGCCGATGGAAGGGTATGATCCGGATGCCGGGCCGGGCTATGGGTGGCCGCTGGGGATCCGCAGCTGGGTCAATCCGAGCCCCAATGCAGCCAATCTATCGATGGCGCGCGCGTATGCGGGCACGGTCATGCTGGAGGGGACGACCTTGTCTGAGGGGCGCGGAACGACGCGTCCCCTGGAGCTGTTCGGCGCGCCGGACCTAGATGCGCGCGCAGTGATCGCAATGATGCAGTCGATGGCGCCTAATTGGCTCGCAGGCTGCCGTCTGCGCGACATGTGGTTTGAGCCGACCTTTCACAAGCACGCTGGTCGTCTTTGCGCCGGTGTTCAGATCCATACGGAAGATCCGCGCCACTACAACCATGCCGCATTCAAGCCGTGGCGTGTGCAGGCGCTGGCGTTCAAGGCGATCCGCCGGCTGTATGGCGACTATGATCTGTGGCGTGATTTTCCATATGAGTATGAGGTCGGCAAGCTCGCAATCGACGTGATCAACGGCGGCGGTCTGTTGCGTGCATGGGTTGACGACGCTGCAGGCGAACCAGGCGATCTTGACCGGTTCGCCATCGCTGATGAAGCGAGATGGCGGGCGGAGCGTGCGCCCTTCCTGCTCTATTAGGCGGTCATCCAGTTCGGGCGGCCCTGTCCGTCCGGCGCGTCAGGCGCTTTGGCGTGGCGGCGGGCCGCCGTTTCGCGACACAACGAGCGTGACGATCCGGTCTGCGACCCGCGCGGCCTCTTTGATAGGTTCATAACGCGCATCAAGCGCCAACACGCCCGTCCAGCGTCGTGCGGCGCCGCGTGAAATGAACGTGTCATGCAGGCGATCGAACTTTCGCGCGCCGCCGTCCAGCTTCACAAGGTGAATGGGCAGGCCGAAGAATGCGGCGTCCGACAGCATGTTGGTCGAGTCCTCGGTCACCAGGACTGCGTCGGCGTAGGACAGGAAGGCCAGATAGGGGTTGGGTCCGTCGCGCGCCTCGTTCTCAAAAAAGCGGGCGCGCCCTTTGAGTTCGGCTGCGGCCGCGCGCAGCGCGGCCGCAGCCGCGGGCGGGGTGCGGCGCGAGACCGTGATCCACACAGCTGCGCCACTCGAGGCCAATGCGCCGATCGTGTCAAGAATGTCGAGGAGACGCCCTTGGCTCAGTCTGTGCGCCCTGGAATTTCCTCCCACGGCAAAAACAACGCGCGGCCCGGCGGCGTGTGCGAGATCCGGCCATCGCGCCTTCGCCGCCTCAATTGAGGATGCGTCGAACCAGACGGGGCTGCCGACAATGGGTATGACATTGGGCCCGTCCAGCTGATCATGCACCGGGGGGACCACCAGATCAAAGCCGGACGGATCGACGCGCGGGTGTTGGGTTTGCACAACAACGCATCGCCCTTTCGACCACCGGCGCATAGCAAGCGAGTAGGGCGTTGCGCGCCGGCCGGCTGCAATCCAGATGTCCGGCCAAGGCGGCGCGAGGTCCCCGCGCGCGGGCCCGAGCGCTCCCAGAGGGTCCCACCAAAGGTTCGGGGCCAGCCATACCTGTGGCGGCTTCGGGGCGATCCGGATGGGCTGCGATCGATGGGCCTGAGAGCGGATATGCGCGAGTTGGCGCCATCGTTCAGGCTCACGCAGGGCCGCCGCGAGCGCCAGACCCTGGCGCTCGATGCCGGCGCGGCCATCTGACACCACCCACACCGACGGTCCGGGCGGCCGGTCGGGCGCGGGCGCTTCGCGCACCTGCGATGCATCGCCGCCGTTCAGCGGGTCAACGCCAATCGATCTTGAGGATTTCGTAGGATTTTGATCCGCCGGGGGCTGCGACTTCGACGACATCGCCGACTTCCTTGCCGATGAGCGCGCGCGCGAGTGGCGCGGTGATCGACACTTTGCCGGCGCGTACATCAGCTTCGTCTTCGCCAACGATCTTATATACAGCCTCTTCCTCGGTGTCTTCGTCGAGGACGCGCACGGTCGCGCCGAATTTCACGGCTGAGCCGGACATGCGTGACACGTCGATGACCTGTGCACGCGCGAGCTTATCCTCCAGTTCGGCCAGCCGTCCTTCGATGAAGCTCTGGCGTTCCTTCGCAGCGTGGTACTCTGCATTTTCAGAGAGATCTCCATGCGAGCGCGCCTCAGCGATCGCTGCGATGATCTCGGGGCGATCCTGCGTTTTGAGACGTTTCAGCTCTTCGTCGAGGGACCGATAGCCCTCGGCGGTCATTGGAACTTTCTCCATGGGGGAACGTCGTCCTGCCAGTTGCGACGAAGGAGGGTGATCTTATCCCATCCAAGCGTCAAGAATAGGTTTGCAGCGCCCGAACATCAAGAGCGCGCGCTTTGACTGCCTTGATCGCCTCGATGGCGGCCCGCGCGCCGGAGACGGTCGTGTAATATGGGATGGTTTGCATGAGGGCTGTGCGGCGGATGGAGAAGCTGTCCGTTAAGGACTGCGCGCCCTCCGTTGTGTTGAACACGAGATGCACCAGACCATTTTTCATGGCGTCCACCACATGAGGACGGCCCTCGAGCACCTTGTTCACACGCTCCACTGCGACGCCGGCCTTTTCCAGATGGTCCGCCGTGCCGCTGGTTGCGATCAGTTTGAACCCGAGTGCGACCAGGTCGCGCGCTGGCTCGGTTATGGCTTCCTTGTCCGCATCGCGCAGGGAAATAAAGACGATCCCCTCTTTGGGAAGGGATACGCCTGCTGCGAGTTGGCTTTTTGCGAAGGCTGCGCCAAAGTTGGCGTCGATACCCATCACCTCGCCGGTTGAGCGCATTTCTGGACCAAGCACCGGATCAACGCCTGGGAATCGTTGGAACGGAAACACCGCCTCCTTGACTGCGATGTGGCCGCTGCCGGTCTCGGCGGACCGCCGGAGGTCGAACTCCGACAGTGTCCTGCCAGCCATGACGCAGGCGGCGATGCGCGCCACCGGTTTCAAGATGGCCTTGGCGACAAAGGGGACGGTGCGGGAGGCGCGGGGGTTCGCTTCGAGGATGAAAATATCCGATCCGCGGATCGCAAATTGTATGTTAATCAATCCCTTGACTTGAAGCGCCCTGGCGAGCGCGATGGTCTGACGCTCGATCTCGGCAACCACATCTGGGCTCAGCGAGTACGGCGGCAGGGCGCAGGCGCTATCGCCAGAATGGATCCCGGCTTCCTCAATGTGCTCCATGACGCCGGCTACGAACACATCTTCGCCGTCGCAGATGGCATCCGCATCCACCTCAATGGCGTCGCGCAGATAGTGTTCGACAAGAACCGGATTGTCGCCCGAGACCTTCACCGCCTCCCGCACATAGCGCTTGAGGCCCTCCTCATCGCGCACGATCTCCATTGCGCGCCCGCCCAGTACATAGGAAGGGCGCAGGATCAGAGGGTAGCCGACCGCCTGACCGGCGGCGATCGCGGCGGCTTCGGTCACCGCAGTCCTGCCCGGCGGCTGCTTCAGGCCGAGTTGCTCGATGAAATCGCGGAACCGCTGCCGGTCTTCGGCAAGATCAATGGAATCCGGGCTGGTGCCCAGGATCGGCACGCCCTCGACTGCAAGGGTCTGAGACAGCTTCAGCGGCGTCTGGCCGCCGAACTGCACGATGACGCCAAGCAGAGTTCCATGCTGGCGCTCGGTCGTGATGATTTCCAGCACGTCTTCCGCGGTCAGGGGTTCAAAATAGAGCCGGTCGGAGGTGTCATAGTCGGTCGAGACTGTCTCTGGATTGCAGTTCACCATGATCGACTCGATGCCGAGATCGCCCATGGCGAAGGCGGCGTGGCAGCAGCAATAGTCGAATTCAATGCCCTGGCCGATGCGATTTGGTCCGCCGCCCAGGATGATGACCTTGCCGCGGTCGCTCGGCTCTGCCTCGTCTTCCGCTGGCGTGCCGGGCGCGCCCGTTTCATAAGTGGAGTACATGTAGGGGGTGGCGGCGCGGAACTCAGCGGCGCAGGTGTCCACGCGCTTGTAGACCGGCCGCACGCCAAGCGCGTGGCGCGCCGCGCGCACCTCGGCCTCCGTGCAAACTGCCAACCTTGCCAGTCTGGCGTCAGAAAACCCTTTCGACTTGAGCGCGCGCAAGGCGCTGTGGGTCTGCGGCAGGCCGTTGCGCCTGATCTCCTGCTCGATTGCAACGAGTTCTTCCAGCTGACGCAGAAACCATGGATCGTATCCGGACTGGGCGTGGCACTCTTCAACCGTGAGGCCGCGGCGAAGCGCTTCTGCAACCTGCAAAATCCGTTCCGGCGTCGGTTTGGAGATTGCCGAGCGCAGCGCATTCTTGTCGTCGCCCTCACCGACGCCTTCGACCGCGATGTCGTCCAGGCCGGACAATCCCGTCTCCAGACTGCGCAGCGCCTTTTGCAGACTCTCCTGGAAGTTTCGTCCCATCGCCATTGCTTCGCCAACGGATTTCATGGACGTCGTCAGAACGGGGTCAGCTCCCTTGTACTTTTCGAAGGCGAAGCGGGGGATCTTGGTGACGACATAATCAATGGTGGGCTCGAAGCTCGCTGGCGTGGCGCCGCCCGTTATATCGTTTGAGATTTCATCGAGTGTATACCCTATGGCGAGCTTGGCTGCGACCTTGGCGATCGGAAAACCCGTCGCTTTCGAGGCAAGCGCGGAGGACCGGGAAACACGCGGGTTCATTTCGATGACGACCATGCGTCCGTCGCGCGGATTAACCGCAAACTGAACGTTCGAGCCGCCGGTCTCCACCCCGATTTCACGCAGCACCGCAATCGATGCGTCGCGCATGATCTGGTATTCCTTATCGCTGAGTGTCAGCGCTGGGGCGACGGTGATGCTGTCGCCCGTATGAACGCCCATCGGATCGACATTTTCTATCGAGCAGATGATGATGCAGTTGTCCGCTTTGTCGCGAACCACCTCCATTTCGTATTCTTTCCAGCCAAGGACACTTTCCTCGATCAGGGTTTCTCCGACCGGACTTGCAGCAAGCGCGCGCTCGACGATCTCGCGGAATTCCTCCACGTTGTAGGCTATCCCTCCGCCGGTGCCTCCAAGTGTGAATGACGGTCGGATGACCGCCGGAAGGCCAACGACAGCGAGCGCGGCGTCCGCTTCGACAAGAGACTTCGCCAGACGCGACTTCGGGCTCTCCAGGCCGATCCGGTCCATGGCGTCGCGGAACTTGATCCGGTCCTCGGCCTTATCGATCACGTGGGCTTTTGCCCCGATCATCTCCACGCCGAACAGGTCGAGCACCCCGCGCCTGGCAAGCTCGAGCGCGCAGTTGAGCGCGGTCTGGCCGCCCATGGTTGGCAACAAGGCATCGGGGCGTTCCGCCTGGATGATCTTGGCGACCATGTCCGGCGTGATCGGTTCGATATAAGTGGCGTCAGCCAGCCCGGGATCGGTCATGATGGTGGCCGGGTTGGAGTTGACCAGGATAACCCGATACCCCTCTTCCTTAAGCGCCTTGCATGCCTGAACGCCTGAATAGTCGAACTCACAGGCCTGACCGATCACGATTGGCCCAGCGCCGATGATCAGGACGGACTTGATGTCTGTGCGTTTCGGCATTGTGTGGCGCCTCACCGCGGGTCCGGAATCGCCCGCGCCGGAAATCGGGCGCTTGTAGGGTAAAGGGGAGCGGTGGGGAAGGGGGCAGAGAGCCGCCCACGGCAATCGCTTGAAGGCTGGTGGGATGCCTATTTCGGCGAAGCCCGATTCATGAAGAGCCTCCGAAGCGGAGGACCGGCACGGCAGGCGCGGCGTTGATGGAGCAGTTTTCGGCGTTGGACGATCCGAGGCAGGCTTTGGCGGCAGCTTATCCGCTGCCTGAGGTGCTGCTGGTCGTGGTGTGCGGCGCCCTCGCGGGGCCGCAGAATGTCGTCGAAATCGTGCAATGGGCGCGCGCCAAGCTCACGTTTTGGCAGCGGCTTATGCCCCTCTTTCGGGGCGTTCCGTCGCATGACACGCTGGGCGACGTGTTGAACGCGCTGGATGCCTCTAC
>JBILMQ010000183.1:0-7229 GCA_044375455.1 Caulobacterales bacterium
CGGCGCTGGCGATGTTCCAGATCGCCTGATATCCCCAGCCGAGCCAGGGCCGTTCCTCGATACGTTCAAACCCGTACCGCCATATGATGTCGCGCCCGCTCAGGCTGCGCTCCTTGCCGAGCGCGTGCAGCACGAAATCGATCGGGTTCTGACCAATGTAGTTCACATAGTAAAAGAGTCCGAATGTCGCCACGGCAAGTCCGGCGAGAAGCCAGAAAAGGCGAACCGGAACGGAATAGCGAATGATATACACGCCAAGGCAGAACAACGTGACCACGGCCACAATCAAGTTCATCGCCGCGGACTCGGCGCGGATCAGGGCATAGGCGGCGATCGGCAGCGTTATCAACGCCGCTATGGTGACGCTGAGCGACCCTGCACTTTTGCGTGCGAGCGTCAGATAGGCGGCGCACGCGATGAATACGGGGAAGATTTGAATGGCGAAGTAGTTCTTTGATCCGAAGCCCCCGGTCATCCCAATTCCGGGGCCGGATCTCTCAAGATGAGACAGGTTTTGATACATGACCAAACCTGCAGCCGCTGCAACCAGCATCAGCACCGTGCGGGCCCCGAGCATCCGCGCCGCGTGTATGGCCACGAGCGCCGTCAATACAAGTTGCCCGCTCGCGCGCAGCGTGGTCGGCGGACTGACCGACCAGAGGACGGACAGCAGTGCGAATCCCGGCACGACCCAGAGCGCGGGGGTGGCGACGACGATGTCTGCAGTTGAGCGCAGATTGAAGGCGATCCGCGCCAGGAAGTATGCTGCAGCGACATAGAGCGTGAGCGAAAGTTTCCCTGTCGGGTCGGCCCCGACGCCGATAATGGCGTAGAACCATAAGAACGTGAGAACCAGGTCAGCGACGCGCAGAAACCGGTCGGCGCGCCGGGGCTTCAGTTGCGCCTGAGCTGTCATTGTCCCTCCAAATGGGCGGCTGCGTCCTCAAAGGCGGGCTCCGCGGTTCCCGTCAGCGTCTCGCCGAGAAAGCCAAAGGCCCAGGCCGTGTGCATGGCGCCCAGCGCAAGGCCGGCGCCCAATCCGCACAATGATTTCTCCCGGAGGGCAACGAACACGGACGCTGAGGCAAGCGCGCCGACATAGAGCGCGGGCGCTGCGAGCGCCCATGGGAGAAGAGGGGCTATCGCCAGCGCCCCGGCCAGCGCGAGAAGGTTCACCGCCGGGATCGCCTGACGCAGTTTCGGGCGCTGCGCATGCTTGCGCAGATTGCGCGCCCGCCCACGCCCGTAGGCGCGGTATTGCCGCCACACTGCAGCGAGTGTGGCGCGCGGAAAGTAGTCAATGCGCCAATCCGCATCGAGATAGATCCGGCCGCCGGCCCTGGCGAGGCGGACGTCAAGTTCTGCGTCCTCATTGGTGGCGAAACTGGCGTCATAACCTGCGAGGCGGTTGAAGACCTCAAGCCGGAAGGCGGCATGGTGCCCGTGATCGACGTAACCGCTGCGCCGCCCGCCGCGATGGGCTGCGCCGCCGGATCCGATCGGCAGATCCACCGCCCAGGCGTTGGCCTTCTGAAAACAGGTCAGTCCGCGCGAATCCATGGCCACAACGATCGAGACTGCGTCGCGGCGCAGCAGCGCCTCGCTGACGCCGAAGACGAAGCCACGGGGATAGCCTGCATGAGCGTCGCACCGCACCAGCACGTCAGCCCGTCCGGCAAACGCGCGCGCAACCGCGTTCACCCCGGCGCCGGCGAGGCGTTGGGGATTGTCAATGACCGACACGTTGACGAACTCATCCCGCAGCCGCTCGACGATGGCGCGCGTCGCGTCGGTTGATCCCCCGTCGGCGCAGACGATCCGGACCTCGCGCATGCGAGGGTCGTCCCCGATCAGGGTGCGGATCGTCGTCTCGATGTGGTCAGCTTCGTTGAGCGTCGGAATCGCCACGACGATGCGCGATGCAAGCGGGATTGGCGTGTCCTGGGCGCTCATCAGACCTTCCCCGCCCTGTGTCCCGGAAACAGACCTCCGGCCCAGCCGGCGAGCAGATCACGGACCGGCATGCGGAAATGGCGCCAGGCTGCGGGTCGGCGAACCATCTCCCGCAGCGCCGCCGCTCCGGCGCCCGACTTGATCGCCTCAAGCATCCGCAGATAGGCCAGCGCGTCTTCGATGGATCGGCGCCGCCGGGCCAGCGCGGCTTCGACGGTCGGCGTCAGTGAGCCTGCGTAGCGTACACGGAACGCCTCGTCCGCCGCCAGCAGGCGTTCCATATGCGCTGGCCTGGCCCGGTGTGAGACAGAGCCCTGCCGCCGCGTGTAGCGGTAGCCGGTCTCCGGCATCAGCTTGAAGACGGCTCCGCAGGCCAGGGCCTCGGCGACCAGGAGATAGTCCTCGCCAATCCGCGTCTGCACATCGTAACAGAGCCCGTAACGCCGTAAAAAATCCCGACGGAACAGCGGTTTGAGATAGCCCGTACAGGGGGCGTCCTCAAACAGCATGTTGTCGGCGATGAAGCGGGCGAGCGTGATCGCGCCGGACGGCACCGACCTCAGAAGGGCCTGTCCAGGCGCCTCCGGATCGTTCTCGGGCGCCACGACCAGATTGTCGGCGACGATATCGCAGCCCTCGCGCTCGGCGAACGCCACCAGACGCGCCAGCCGGTCAGGCGCCATGGCGTCGTCGGCGTCCAGGACCGCCACCCAGTCGCCAACGGCCTGCGCCAGGGCTGCATTGCGCGCGCCGCCCGGACCGGCATTGGCGTCCAGGCGCAGAACCCGCACACGCGGATCGCCTGCCGCAGCGCGCTGCGCGGCCGCGAAGGTGCCATCGCCTGAGGCGTCGTCAACCACAATGACCTCCAGGCAGGCGAGGCTCTGGCGGCGCGCGCTTACGATCGACCGCTGGACAAAGGCCGCTGCCTCATGGGCGGCGATGAGGACGCTGACCTTGACCGTCATGCTGCACTCGCCGTCCTCGCCGACCCGGCGAAGGCCGCTTCCACACCGGATGTCGCGAAAAGCTGCTCCACCAGACTGAGACCTGCTTGGCTGCGGGCATGGCGCAGGGAAGGGTCGGCCAGCAATTCGGCTGTCGCCTGGGCGAACCCCTCCGGCGTGTCCGCAAGTGCGATGGCGCTCTGCAGGGCGTCGCCGAATCCGGCGACCCCGGCGGGGTAACTGACGACTGGCTGTCCCAGAGCCAGGTAGTCCGCGATCTTGATGCTGATGCCGCTGGCCAGCCGCGTCGGCGCCAGCCCAATCATGTCTGGTCCCGCCAGGACGGCGAGATCGGCGACAGGCCCCTCCGCCGTCACGCCGTCGGGCAGCGGCAGGCGCACCGTCTCAGCAATCCGCCCGAAGATGCGCAGACGCGCATGCGGCGCGCGGCCAAGAACCAGCGGCCAGATCTCGCGCAAAAGATGGTCCAGCGCATCTCGGTTTCCGGCGTGGTTCGTCCCGATGAAGACTGCGGCGGGCGGCTGCGCGCGGCAGTCTGCGCGCCTCGGCCGGACGTTCGGGCGGAGCCAATGGCGGGCCTGATGCGGCGTGAAGGGCGCAAAAGCCGTCATCTCGTCGCGCGAGGCGAAGAACAGATCGGTGGCGTTGGCGACCCGGACCGCCTCTTGCGCGATGGTGATCTCCGTGTGATCCGGCGCCCGTCCTGCACTGCGAAAGTTCTCGGCGCGGCAGCTAAAGAGGTCATGCAGCAGCACGGCGCGCACTGGCGCGGCCCTGGACAGCGCGAAAACAGGGCCGAGAGAGCTGTAGTCAGCAACCACCATGTCCGGCCGCAAAGAGTCGATCAGGCGCGCCACCGCCTGGAGATCGGCGTGCGCGGGCACATCGCCCAGTCGCGAGCGGATGGCGAGCGGCGCGCCGAGCCGGCGCAGCGCCTCCAGCCCGAGACGGCGCGCGAAACGGAGCCAGACCTTCGCAGACAGCGAGAGGTAACCGCCACCGATCCGGGCCGTGGAGGGCCAATGCACGCGCGCGATTTCGGCGAAGCCCGGCGCAACGCGCGCGAACGGGCGATTGGCGAAGCTCTCGGCCGGCGCGAACACAATCGCCAGATCGTAGCCGGCGGCGCCGGCTGCCTTCAGGCACAGCAGAAGATAGACGTCATTGCCTGCAGTCAGGCCTTCGAGGGGGCGGTGCACGACGAAAACCGCACGCTGTCTGGTTGTGGCCGTGTGGGTTTCAACGTGTGACATCTTGCTTCTCGCCCGCGCCGGGGCGACACGCCGCCAGCCATGGTCTGCGGGGCGCATCGCCCTGAAAGAGCCGCGCCCAAAGATTGATCCCTGCCGTGAACGAGAAGTTCGCCTGCAGGTAGATCCTGACGTTGGCCAGTGATTGGCCAGAGGCTGAGGCGCAGCAACCTTGGGTATTTGGCCCTGGGTATTTGGCCCTGGGTATTTGGCCCTGGGTATTTGGCCCTGGGTATTTGGCCCTGGGTGTTTGGCCCTGATTGGCTGACGCCGGGTGTTTGACTGGGTGGCCAAACCTCAAAGCGCGCGCCCATCCTCTCGGCTGCAGCTTGAACTGCGGCCGCTCATATTTCTAAGCTGCAGCGATTGCGGGGCGCCGTGCGCTAGATCAAGGACGCAGCGTAGTTGCCATAGAAACTTCGCATCTGGCCGGGCGCGAGCTGGTTGGCTGGCGCAGGTTGCGGCTGAGCGAGCCCGCTTTGTCCATTTGCCGGTGCAGGCTGTCCTTGGCCTGCTTGACCGTGGCCGGCCGGATTGGGTCCGCCGGACGCCGGACGACGCTGTTGCCCCGGCTGTACAAGCTGCGGACGCGGCGGGTTGCGCAAGGTCTCAAGCGCGGCATCCGCTCGCTGCAAGCCCCTGGCTGCTCCCTGGGCCAGGATCAGGGAGTCAGTGCCGGCCAGCGCATCAAGCGCATCACGGAACCCGTCACGCGACTGGGTGAGCAGTTTCTGGTCACGCGTTTGCTCGCCGAGGGCGCCGTGTGCGCGCGCAACGGTCTGGCGCACGCGCGCCCAGGGGACCGGTTCGGTGCGCCGATCCATAGCCTCCAGCGCCTGCGTTGCGATCGTCAGCGACTGATCGAGCCAACTCCGCTCCGCCAGACGGTCGCCGAGGCTTGCCGCGGCGTTTGCGTAATCGTCCGCGATCCGGCGCGCCGTTTTCGGGCCGAACAGGGTGAAGGCCTCGCTGGCCGCCTGTGCGACCCTTTGCGCCAGCGGCGCCAGGCGGTCCGCCTTGAAGTCATAGGGGCGCGACAGCGTCGGCCGGAGCACGCCAGCCGCCAGAAACCCCAGAGCCAAACGGCCAAGTTCCGGACTGGTGCGGCGGTTAATATCGATTTCGACCGGAGACGGCAGTTCGCCGTCCGGCGTCGGCGCTGCGGCGAAAAACCGACGACGCCCGCCTTTTGCGGACCATTTGCCCCAGATCACCAGATCCGCGTCGCACTGACGCATCCAGAATTGCGCCGCAGAGACCACCCGCCGGTGGGCCTGCCGGTCACGCCCGTCAGGAACGGGCAAACGCAGGGGAAAAAAGCGGATGTCGACCGGCGCATCGAAGGTGAACGCGGCAAAGTGCTCATCAAGAGCCGCCCGCGCAAACCGCGGCGCCCGCCCGCCGCTGTCGGCGATCAGCACGACCAGCTTTGTTTCCTTCGCGAGACGGATCGCGGCGGCTGCGCTGGCGCGGCGGGCGGCGCCGACGAACCGCGCGCTCGCTCGCAGGAGACCGATCAGCGCGACAGAGGCGACCAGGACGAGGCCCGCCAGGCCCAGCAACACCGCGAGTGGCGAGGTCAGCACCCCGGCGCCGCCGAGCACCGCTTCAGTCTGTTCCAAGAGTGCCTGCACCCGGTCCACGCGCCTCTATGCCTCCGCACGATCCGCTCTGGCGAAGCGCACAGCATGTACGCACCTGCGGCAGTGTGATCAATCCAAGTGATGCAAGAACGTTACGAAAATGCGGCGAACTGGTCCTGACCGTGTTGTTTTCGCAGCAGGCGGAGGCTCTGCCGGGGGTGCAGCAGGCTATGGGGCGCGGCGCCAGTCGAAGAACACGGGCGCCACGTCACCGAGCGCTTTGGCCTGGTAGCGTGTGGGCTGGTGATCGTCGGGAGGGTCGGGGTCCGCCTGGAGGTCCTGGGCGGCGCTGAGCCCGGCTGCGATCATTTCAGCGTAATCGCGCCAATCGGTGACGATCCGCAAACGTCCTCCCGGACGCAGGACGCGGGCGAGCTCAGCAAGGAACTCAGCCTGCAGCAGGCGCCGCTTGATATGCCGCGCCTTCGGCCACGGGTCTGGAAACAAAACGAAAATCCGGTCAACCCGACCCGAAGCCAGACCTGCGACGAACGGCCGGGCATCGCCGTGAAGGACCCGGACATTGGACAGCCCGGCGTCCGTGAAGCGGGCAAGCGCCTTCGCCACGCCGTCCTGGAACGGCTCGGCGCCGATGACGCCCACGTCAGGACGCATCTGCGCCTGCGCGGCCATGTGCTCGCCGCCGCCGAACCCGATCTCCAGCCAGATTTCGGATTTTGCAACGGGAAACAGGCTGTGCGGATCGAGACTGCCCGGCGGCGGCGAGGGCGGCGCCGCGATCGCAGGCAGCGTCTGCGCCATGAGGGCCGCCTGTCGGGTCGACAGCGGACGCGCACGCAGGCGTCCGAAACTGCGCTGGGGCGGGTGGGGCGTCGACATGCCGCCTGCCTAGCCTTCTGCGGGCCAAACCGCCAGCCAATCTGGTTGCGTATCTGATATGGGATATTTTTCATCCGCGCAGCTGGAGACGGCCGGCGATCAGACGGCTTACATCGTTCATCCGCACGGCGGGCCTCATGGCTGCACCGGCGCGCGCCAAACCGCTGGAAGCAGGTCAATGGGCTTACGCCCGGCGGCGACGTTCCTGGCGCAGGGCCAGTTTTCGGCGTCTGAACCGCTCCGGAATGGGCGGTCAAGATCGGCCTTTTTGTCATGGAAATCCGTACCACAGGCGTCAGACGCTCCATGATTTTCCCGACAGAGACCGACCAAGACCGACCGAAACCGGCGCTCAAACGGAGCATGGACGGGGCACGAAAGCGGGGCATGGGATGGCCCAAGACTGCTGATTTCACAGGGGGGTCCTGAGATAAGACGGGTGATCGACTCCGAGCTGAAACGGAGCACTGGCGATCAAGCCGGGCACGCCCCATGAAGACCGAACGGACGCCGGAAACCCGTCCCGGCGGCGCCGGGCCGGAGATCGCCGATCCCGATCGGAGGCAAAGCGCCTA
>JBILMQ010000184.1:0-7190 GCA_044375455.1 Caulobacterales bacterium
GACATAGGCGAAGAAAATGATCGTGGCCGCATAAAACACGCCCATGACGCCGAAGTGGTTCCAGCCGCGCTCAGGCTCGCTCGGCGGAATGATCGGGCTCCAGTTCTCCGGCTGCACATAGGTGATGCCGACACCGATAAAGACCAGAAGCACGGCCACCTTCAAGATGACCGCGAAGTTGGTGAAGCGTGCGGTCTCGTGCACGCCGATCACGAGAAGACCCGTCACGGCGAGAATGCCAAGCGCACCCACAAGGTTGAACTGGGGCAGGAAAGCCGCCTCCAGGCGCACCTGGGAGCCGTCCGCCACCGGGATCTCATTCACCGAAATCGACGCGCTCGTCAGGTACTCCGGAATGACCACGCCGAAGTCCTTGAGAATCTCAACCACATAGCCGGTCCAGCCTGCGGCAACGGTAGAGGCCGCGATTCCGTACTCCAGGAGCAGCAACCAGCCCATCGCCCAGGCGAAAACCTCACCCATCGAGGCGTAGGAGTACGTATAGGCCGATCCCGAGACGGGCATCGTGGAGGCGAGCTCAGCGTAGCACAGGCCGGCGATCGCACACACCAGACCGGCGAGCACAAACGAAAACATCACGCCAGGTCCGGCGTAATTCGCCGCCGCATTGCCGGTCATCACAAAGATGCCCGCTCCGATGATCGCCCCGACGCCGAGCGATACAAGATTGACCGCGCCAAGCGATCGCTTGAGCTCGCCCTTGGCGATATCGGCCTGGATCTGACCGATCGACTTCTTGGCGAAGAGACGCCCTTTGGCCATGATGTAAGTCCTCCCCCGTTCTGTCGGGCCAGGGCGTGACTCACCCCGCCCGCGACGGTCTTTCGATGACGGTAGCTGCGGCGCCCGGCCCTTACAAGCCAACCTCGCGGCCGCGCCGTCCGGCGCCCGGATAACGGGCGCCCGGCCCGCCTCGGCGCAATCGCTGCGCCTTAACCGCAGGCCTGGCGGGCGCGCTTCCAGCCAACCCGCCGTCGCGGCACCGCACAGCCGCATGGCGCAGACGCCAAGCGCGCAGGCTGCGCAGGATTGGCCCGACCGGCTTGGGCGTGAACCACCCGGCGGCGCGCCGTTCGTGCACACCGCGCGCACTGCGCTGCGCGCCTGCGTCAGAAAGGCCGCGCCGCCCCCTCCCGCTGGGCGTCGAAGGGCGCCATATAGCCGCCATGGCTGAGACGATTGATTTGCTTGACCGCGCGCAGACCGCGCTCGCCGCAGCGCGGGCCCTGGGCGCAGAAGCCGGCGACGCGCATGTGTCAGAGAGCGCGAGCCTCTCCGTATCCGTGCGGCTTGGCGCGCTTGAACATGTCGAGCGTCAGGAAAGCGCGGCCATCGGTCTGCGCGTCCTGGTGGGCAAACAACAGGCGGGAGCCGCGAGTTCGGACGTCAGCCCCGCAGGGCTGCGCACCCTGGCCGAACGGGTGGTGGCGATGGCCAAAGCCGCACCGCCGGATCCATACTGCGGCCTGCCCGATCCAGGCCTGCTGGCGCGCGACTGGCCAGATCTGGGCCTTTACGATCCACACGAGCCGGACGCCACACTCCTTGAACAGCTCAGCCTGGAAGCCGAAGACGCAGCCCGCGCCATCGCAGGGGTGACCAACTCCAACGGGGCTGGAGCGGACTGGGGCGCCAGCCGATACGCTTACGCCGCAACCAATGGATTTGCCGGCGCCTACCGCGCGTCCAGCGTATCGGTCGGGTTGTCAGTCGTCGCCGAACGCGACGGCGCCATGGAGCGCGATTATGAAGGCCGCACCGCGCGGCGCATCAACCTTCTGCCCGCAATGGGCGAGATCGGCCGCATCGCCGGGGAACGCACTGTCGCGCGGCTCGGCGCCCGCAAGATCGCCAGCCGGCGCGCCGCTGTCCTGTATGACCGGCGCGTCGCCAGCGGCCTGCTCTCAACCTTTCTGGGGGCCATCTCCGGCGCTGCGGTCGCCCGCGGGGTGTCGTTTCTGAAGGATAAGCTCGCCGCCCAGGTTTTTGCACCGGACGTCCAGATCATCGACGACCCTTTGCGCCGCGGCGGGTTCGGCGCACGACCGTTCGACGGAGAAGGCGTCGCAGCTGGCGCACGCGCGCTCATAGACGGCGGGCGCCTGACGACCTGGCTGCTCAACAGCGCCGCCGCCCGACAGTTGGGCCTCGCCTCAACCGGGCACGCGGCTGGCGCCATGGGCGGTCCGCCGGGCATCACAGCATCCGATGTGCATCTGGCTGCAGGCGCCGATAGCCCCCGCACCCTGCTTGCGGCGGTCCCGTGCGCGCTGGTGGTGCAGGAAACCTTCTCGCCCTCGATCAATCCCAACACCGGAGACTACTCGGTCGGGGTGGCAGGCCACTGGGTAGAAGGCGGCGAGATCGTTCATCCGGTGTCCGAGGTCACGGTCGCTGGCAATCTGATCGATATCTTCGCGCGGCTGCGCCCAGCGGCAGATCTTGAGTTTCGCGGGGCGGTCAACGCGCCGAGCCTGTTTGTCGAGGATCTTGCGATTGCTGGAACCTGAGGCGCTCGCCGCCGACCTGGCCTTGATGATTGCAGCCGCGACGGAGGCCGGCGCGGCCATCCTTGGCTTCGGGCGCGCCGGCGCACGGCGCTGGGCCAAGACCGACGACAGTCCGGTGACCGAAGCCGATCTGGCCGCCAACGCGATCATCGAGCAGCGCCTGCGCGAGGCGCGACCAGATTACGGCTGGCTGTCAGAAGAAAGCGCCGACACCGACGCCCGCCTCACCGCGCGCGCCGTATGGGTCGTCGATCCTCTCGACGGGACCGCCGCTTTCATCAAGGGGCAGACGGACTATTGCGTGGCGCTGGCCCTGGTGGTCGACCGTGCGGCGGTGCTGGGCGTTGTTTTTAACCCCTGCGAGAATGAATTGTTCGAAGGCGGCCCAGGGCTCGGGGTCCGGCTGAACGGCGCGCCGGTGACCACATCCAGCGTCACGGACGTCGCCGCAGCCCATATGCTGGGCGCGCGCGAGATGTACCGCCATCCGGCCTGGCCGGCTCCCTGGCCAGAAGCCATGCGCACCAGTCAGCGCAACGCCATCTCCTACCGGGCCGCACTCGTCGCCGCGGGCCGGTTCGACGGCCTCCTTGCACTCTCCGCAAAAGCTGAATGGGATATGGCGCCAGGCGCAGCCCTGGTCGCCGGCGCTGGCGGCGTCTTCACCGATCATCACGGGGAAAGCTTTGCGTTCAACAATCCGCAACCACGCTTGCGCAGTCTGGCGGCGGCCGGGCCTGCGTTGCACCCCTTGATCATTGAGCGCACGCGCCATATCCGGCTGAACGGATAGGATAGCGCCATGGCCAGAACGCGTGCGACAGATACCAGCCCTGACCAGCAATTGCTTCATCTTGTGCTCGGCGGCGAACTCGTGGCCGTCACCGGCTCACAATTCCGCGATCTGACGAAAATCGACTTTGTAGGCGCATTCCCGAACTACGCTGAAGCCTATGTCGCCTGGAAGGCCGCCGCGCAGCGCACGGTGGACAACGCGCATATGCGCTACTTCATCCTGCACGCGCACCGCCTGCTCGACCCTGCGAGCGAGGAGAACCACGACGCCTGAGGCCGCACCCTCCCGCCCCGCCCTGACGCCGCTCTCGCGCGCGGTGATCGCGCGGCTGTGGCGCGACTGGGTCGCCCCGCGGCGCAGCGCCCTGCTTCTGGCAGGTGCGTTTTCGCTTGTCGCGGCCATGGCGGGGACAAGCTATGCGTTCGTCATCCAATGGGTGTTCAAGGGGTTTGAGGCCCGGGATCTCAGCGTCGTCTGGATCGCCCCGCTGCTGGTGCTGGCGGCGACCGGCATCAAGACGATGGCCACCTACCTGCAGGGCGCAACGGCAAGCCGGCTCGGTCTTGGCGTGGTGGCCGACCTTCAGAAAGCAGCGTTCAACCATCTGCTGGCGGCGGATTTCGAGCGCGTTCAGGCCGAAGCGCCAGGCGCGATCCTATCGAAACTGACCAATGATGTGAACGTCATCCGCGACGCTGTGGTGCGCGCGGCAACGAACCTCATGCGCGACTCGTTGATGGTGCTCGGATATGTCGGCGCCATGGTCTGGTTCGATTGGGTTCTGGCCCTGGCAATTCTCGTGATCTATCCTTTTGTTGCTCTGCCGATCCGGGCGATCGGCTTGCGCATGCGCCAACAGGCAGCAGCTGTGCAGGGACAGATCGGCGCGCTGACGGCGTTGCTCGCCGAAAGCCTGGGCGCAGCGCGGATGGTGCGCGCCTACCGCCTGGAGGCCTATGAGCGCGGACGCGGCGCCAGAGCATTCGACGAAAACTTCCGCCTGCAAATGAAGCTTGCGCAAAGCCGCATCCGCCTTGATCCCGTCCTTGAGTTCATTGGCGGCATTGCGGTGGCTGCCGTGATCGCCATCGGCGGCTTTCGCATCGCGACCGGGGCGATCGATATCGGCGACTTCATGGGCTTCATCACCGCGCTTCTGGCTGCGGCAGGTCCAGCCCGCGCCATCGGCACCCTGACCGGACCAATCCAGGAAGCCAGCGCGGCGGGCGCGCGCCTGTTCGCCATTCTTGATGAGCCGACGCGCATACACGATGCACCCGGCGCGCGCGCACTGCAGGTCGCGCGCGGCGAGGTGCGCTTTGAAAATGTCGGCTTCGCCTATTCGGGCAAGCCAGAAGACGCCGTGCGCGACATCGACTTCACGGCCAGGCGCGGCGAAACCATCGCGCTGGTGGGCCCCTCGGGCGCCGGCAAGTCAACCATCCTCAATCTCGCGCCACGCCTCTATGACGTCAGCAGCGGCCGGGTGACGATCGACGGGACAGACGTGCGCGACGTCACGCTGTCGAGCCTGCGCGACGCGATCGCGATCGTCAGTCAGGATATCACCTTGTTCAACGATACGGTGCGCGCCAACATAGCTTTTGGCAGGCTCGACGCGGATGAGGCCGAGATCCTCGCTGCAGCACGCGCCGCTGACGCCAATACCTTTATTGAGGGGCTAGCCCACGGCTACGATACCGTGGTCGGTCCCGGCGGGGCCTCGCTCTCCGGCGGCGAGCGCCAACGCATTGCGCTCGCCCGGGCCATTCTGAGGAACGCCCCGATCCTGCTCCTGGACGAGGCCACAAGCGCTCTTGACGCACAGAGCGAGGCGAACGTTCAGACGGCGCTGGAGCGCCTCGCGGCCGGCCGAACGACGATCGTGATTGCCCATCGCCTCGCCACAGTGCGCCGGGCTGATTGCATCCTTGTGTTGGAAGCGGGGCGAATCGTCGAGCGCGGCGACCATGACGCGCTCATGGCCGAAGGCGGTCTGTACGCGCGGCTGGCGGGCCGGCAGTTCGACGCCAATTGAGGCGACGCCCGGCGTACGCTCGTGGGACCGAGCGGCATCAGTCTTGCGCCCATGTTGCGGCTTGCGAGCCCGCCCAGTCACTTGGGCCCCCACTCACTCAGGTCCCACTCACTCAGGCCCCCGTCAGTCAGAGTTCGCAGCGATGGGGGGTTATCCCCTCTGTCGCGCCCTCGCCCTCAGCGCACCAAAGACTGAACTCAACAAAGACCGAACGCGCAAGACGCCCCGGCGCTGAGCCCGTGACGCTGAGCCCGTCAGGCTGGACCCGTAAACGGCCGACCCGCAACGCTGGGCTGTCAGGCTGCGCCCTGGGCGCGTACCCGCCCCCTCTTTGCGGCGAGCCTGTTCAATGCGCTGACATAGGCCTTGGCGGAAGCCACCAGGGTGTCAGCATCCGCTGCGCGACCCACCGCAATGCGTCCGTCCTCCACCAAGCGCACGCTTACCTCCGCCTGAGCGTCCGTACCCTCGGTCACGGCGTGCACCTGATAGAGTTCGAGCTTCGCCTCATGGGGCACCAGGGCGCGGATCGCGTTGAACAGCGCATCAACCGGCCCGTTGCCGCGCGCTGTCGTCCAGGCGGGCGTCCCATCCACGCACAGGTCGATCTCTGCTGTCTGAGGTCCCTGGGTTCCGGCGACGATGCGCAGCCCCTGCACCTTGATCGCTTCATCAGCATGGGCGAGCTGATCGTCCACCAGAGCCACAATGTCCTCGTCGTAGACGTGCTTCTTGCGGTCCGCGAGATCCTTGAAGCGCTGAAACGCGTCTTGAAACGCATTGTCGCTCATCTCAAATCCGAGCTCATCAAGTTTCTTGCGGAATGCATGACGCCCAGAGTGCTTGCCCATGACCAGCGCGCTGGCGCCCTGGCCAACGTCCTCCGGACGCATGATTTCATAGGTCTGGGCATGTTTGAGCATCCCGTCCTGGTGAATGCCGCTTTCGTGGGCAAAGGCGTTCTTGCCGACAATCGCCTTGTTGTACTGGACCGGGAAGCCCGTGATCTGGCTCACCAGGCGTGACGCGCGGGTCAGCCGCGTCGCATCGACAGCCGTACGGAACGACAGCGCATCCGCACGCACCTTGAGCGCCATGACGATCTCTTCCAAGGAGGCGTTGCCCGCCCGTTCGCCAAGACCGTTTATCGCACACTCGATCTGACGCGCGCCGTTCTGGACGGCGGCCAGCGAGTTTGCCACTGCAAGCCCGAGATCGTTGTGGCAATGGGCCGAAAAGACGACGCCGTCCGCACCCGGCACTGTTTCGATCAGCAGCTTAAAAAGGGCGCCATACTCTTCAGGAAACGAATAGCCGACTGTGTCGGGAACATTGATTGTGGTCGCGCCGGCGCGGATCGCCGCCTCGACGCAGCGACGCAGAAAATCATGCTCTGTCCGCGTCGCATCCTCCGCGCTCCACTCCACATCATCCGTGTAATCGCGCGCCAGACGCACGGAACGCTCGACCGCCTCCAGAACTTCATGCGGCTGCATCTGCAGCTTATGTTTCATATGGATCGGCGAGGTCGAAATGAAGGTGTGGATGCGCTTGCGCGCGGCTGGCTTCACGGCTTCGCCTGCACGCGTGATGTCCTTCTCGCCAGCCCGGGCGAGCCCGCACACGACGCTCGACTTCACCGTTCTCGCGACCGCGTGAACGGCGTCAAAATCACCCTGGCTGGCGATTGGAAAGCCAGCCTCGATCACGTCGACGCCCATTTCATCCATGAGGAGGGCAAGCTCGACCTTTTCTTCCAGGCTCATGGAGGCGCCGGGGCTTTGTTCGCCGTCGCGCATGGTGGTGTCGAAAATAATGACCCGCG
>JBILMQ010000185.1:0-7121 GCA_044375455.1 Caulobacterales bacterium
CTGGGCGGGGGCGAGCGCTCTGAGCGTCGCCATCGGGTTCATGCCCGAACCGGCGATCGCGATCGCAATCGCCGCCACGATGATCCCGCACGTCACGCCGACGACGACGCCGACATAGTGGGCGATTGCGCCGACGGCATCGAAACCCGTATCCAGTCCGAGCGCGAGGGCGAGCCCGAAGACGCCGGCGGGCGCAAGCGCCAGCACCCATTTGATGATGACGATCATGGTGTCGGCCACGGCTTGAAAAAAACCCGCAAGGGCGGCCCGGCGCGGTGTCTCGATTCTGGCGACGGCGAAGCCGAACACCACCGCAAACACCACCAGGGGCAGGATCGCATCCTGCGCCGCTGCTGCAATGACATTTGTCGGGATAAGGCTTTCCAGCCAGCGTGCCATGTCGAGTGGCGCGGACTGGGGGGGGGCCTCCAACGCCCCGACGAGCGCGGCCGCGCTCGCCGCATCGAGCGGCGCCAGACGCAAGGCAAACGTCGTTGCGAGTACGGAATAAGTCGCAGCGACCAGCAGCATGAGGGCGAACAAGCCAAGCGCGCGTCGCGCCAGCCGGCCGGCGGCTGCGGTCTCGGCAACACTCACGATCGCAGACACCAGCAGTGCGAAGATGAGCGGCGCAAGGGTCATGCGCAGCGCATCGAGCCAGAGCGTTCCTACAATCGAGATGGCGTGAAAGACGGCATCGAGCTGTGGGTCGCCGGAAGCACGTACTGCGGCGCCGACCATGACGCCGAGCGCCAGCGCCGCCAACACCCACAATCCCTGCTTCATATCCCGCCCCCGCTCAACACGCTATGTGGTCTGGCGCGCGCGGCCAGCACAGCTTTGTCTGCCGCCTGCCGCCTGCCGCCTGCCGTTGGCCGATCTGATCCCCCTTGGGCCCATCATTGGCGGATCTACGTCGCCACCGGAGCCGGGGGCGCGCCGTTCCTGGCCAATCTTGCAATCATGCCGGCGATGGCTTCGTCCGGCGTGGCCGCAAGAAAATAGCCATCACGCACCCAGGGCGGCGTCAGGCCAGCCGCGATGGTGTGCTCGATGAGATCGACAAACGGTCGCCAGAAACCGTCATTGGCCAGCAGGGCGATAGGTTTTACATGGAGATCGAGCCGGCGCCACGACAGCATCTCAACGACCTCCTCCAGCGTGCCGATACCACCCGGCAGGACCGCAAAGGCGTCGCTCTCTTCGAACATGCGCCACTTGCGTTCATGCATCGTGGCGACGATGTGGGTTTCAATCTCTTCGTAAAGGATTTCCCGGTTGGCCAGGAATTTTGGCATGACGCCCAGCACCTGACCGCCGGATGCGTGGCATGTCATCGCGGCCGCGCCCATCAGCCCAACCCGCCCGCCGCCGTAAACCATCCGCAGACCTCGCCTGGCCAGGGAGGCGCCGAACTGACGCGCCAGTTCCAGATGTGCTGCAGAGGCGGAGTTGGACGAACCGCAATAGACGCAAACGGAGGTCAGCGTGCTCGCGGTCCTGGCGAGTGGTCGGGTGGAAACGCAGGACATGTTCTGACCCGTTGCTCCTGGTGATGCCGTGGTTGTGGCGGCCGGACTGAGCGCCTAGGGTAGCCGCAAAATCGGCAGGGATCCAAAGGCGAGGTGCAGCTTGGCGCGGGGAGAACGGCCGGCCAAGGCGCCGGGGCAACCGGGCGAGGCTCGGTTGCTGCCGGCGCTGCGGCGGCTCAATCAGATATTTGCGGGCCTTCCAGGTCAGCGTTGGCGCATCGCGCTGGCATTGACGATCACAATCGCCGCCAAGGCGGCCACCGTAGCGTCGCCGTTTTTGCTCGCAGATGGCGTGAACCGGCTCGTACAGGGCGAGCAGGCGGGTGCGGGGCCAGCCTTTGTGATTCTGGCGCTGGCATGGGGGGCTTTGCGCTTCGGGGGGCAGGCTGCGCCCTACGCCCGCGACGCCTTGTTTGGGCCAGTCAGCGCCGAGGCCCAGCGTCTCGTGGCGACCAGAGTGTTCGCCCATGTGCATGCACTTTCAGTCGGGTATCATCAATCCAAACGCACAGGCGCGCTGCAACGCGTGATCGATCGCGGCGTGGCTTCGATCGACTTTCTGGTGCGGTTTCTGTTTTTTAATATCGCGCCGAGCATCTTTGAACTTGCGCTTGCCGCTGTCGCCTTGACCGTTGCCTACAATGCGCTCTTCGCAGCGATCGCCATCGGGACGATCGTGATTTACGCCGCGGTGACCTTCGGACTCGCCGATTGGCGCTTGAAGTTCCGTCGGCAGATGAATGAGAGCGATCAGGAAGCCGCCGCCCGGGCGGTCGACTCGCTGCTCAACTATGAAACCGTCAAGACCTTCGCCGCGGAGGCCCGCGAAACGCAGCGGTTCGACCAGGCGATCCGGGCAAGGGGAGCAGCTGCGGTCAAGGCAAGCTCGTCCTTGGCGGCTTTGAATGCGGCCCAGGCCTTTGTGACCGTGCTGGGGCTGCTCGCCATGGTTCTTGCCGCCGGCAACGCCGTTGCTGAAGGCAGGATGGGGCCTGGCGACATCGCAGCGGTGACGCTGGTGATGCTCAATCTGTATGCGCCACTGAACATTCTCGGCTTTGCATACCTTGAGATCAAGCAATCCGCCGTCGACATGGAGAAGATGTTTGAATTGCTCGACGAGCCTGCGAGCGTGGCTGACTCTTTGGATGCGAAGCGGCTCTTGGTGCGCGAAGGGGGGGTGAGATTTGACGACGTCTCGTTCGCGCACGAGGGACGCGCCACGGGTCTCACACACGTCACGTTCGAGGTTCCGGGTGGGAAATCCCTTGCCCTAGTTGGGCCGAGCGGGGCGGGCAAATCAACGGTGCTCAGGCTTCTGTTTCGTTTCTATGACCCTGACGGAGGCGCCGTTCTCATCGATGGGCAGGACATTCGCACAGTGACGCAGGCCAGCCTTCGCACAGCGGTCGGCGTGGTTCCTCAAGATGTCGTGCTGTTCAACGACACGATCCGTTACAACATCGCCTATGGGCGACCAGACGCGAGCACTGCGGAACTGCGGGAGGCGGCGGCGAAGGCTCAATTGCTGGAGTTCATTGAGTCGCTCCCGCAAGGCTGGGACACGCGGGTGGGCGAGCGAGGTCTGAAACTGTCCGGCGGGGAAAAACAACGCGTTGGCATTGCGCGGGTCATTTTGACAGATCCCAAAATCCTGGTTCTCGATGAGGCCACGAGCGCTCTGGATTCGGCAACGGAAGCCGAGGTTCAAGAAGCGCTTGACGCCGCCGCGGCAGGGCGCACCACGATCGTGGTGGCGCATCGCCTGTCCACCATCGCGAGAGCCGCGGAGATCCTCGTTCTGGACGCCGGACAGATCGTTGAGCGCGGCGATCACGAGACCCTGGTCGCCAAGGGTGGCCTTTATGCCGACCTCTGGACCCGCCAGGCTGAGGGAGCGGGGGAATCTTCTGAGCCAATTCGCGCAAGCGCTGTCGCGCATTGAAGCCCGCAGCTGAAGCCGGTACGGGTGGGTTAGAGGTGCTCAATGACGCGCTTGCTTGCTCTTTTTCCGAAGATTGATCCGGACGGGCGTCCCTATGTTCTTGGGGCTCTCGTCGTTGCATTGATCCTGGGCGTGGTGTGGTGGCCTCTGTTCTTGATCGCACTGACGCCGGTCTTTCTCAGCATCGTTGCATTCCGCGACCCGGATCGGGTGACTTTCGATGCGGACGGCATTGTCGTAGCGCCGGTTGACGGTCGCGCGGTCGATATCGATCAGGCGGATCCGCCGGCCGACTTGCGCTTGCCGCCTGGCGATTATGTTCGCGTTCGCATCCAGTCCAGCCCGTTTTGCGTCTCGACTTTGCGCGCCCCCGCCGCTGGTCAGATATCGGTTCTGGAGGTGCGTCGCGGCAAGTGGGCGCACCTTGCCTTGGAGGCTGATGCGGCAGAAAACGGCCAGCTTCTCCTGACTGTGCGAGGAGATCGCCATTGCCTTGGCGCCGTCGTGAGCGCAGGCGGGTTTGCGCCGCGGTTCTTTCCTGATGCCGAGGCGGGCCGGCGGGTTGCCTTGGGCGCGCGCCTTGGCCAACGCATCTTTGGCGGTTGGTGCGATCTTTTTATGCCAGTTCAGATGGCGGCGCAGATTGTGGAGGGCATGAGCATCATCGCCGGCGAAACTGTGCTTGGGGCAGAGGCCGGCCCGGCGCCGCCGCCCGGGGTCGTGCGTTGACCAGACGCACTCTGGAACGGGGGGCATGAGCCGCCCGGATCCGTTTGCTGACCCGCCTTCACTGCCGACCGCGGCATCTGGGCGCCGGCGCGATCAGCCGGAGCGGACGAACGCAAACTGGCCGACGTCGATCCGCCCGGTGCGAAAGCCGGCTTCACAATAGGACAGATAAAATGTCCACAGTCTGCGGAACCGCTCGTCAAAGCCTTGGCCCTTGATGTCGCGCCATGCGGTCAAGAAGCGTTTGGCCCACTCTGACAGGGTTTGCGCATACGCGTGCCCGAATGTCACAGACTGATCCCATGCCAAGCCGGCCGCCGCCGTTTCCTGGCGCAGTCGTGGAATGCTTGGCAGCATGCCGCCGGGAAACACGTAGCGCTGGATGAAGTCGGCCCTGCGGCGGTATCGCTGAAACATCCGGTCGTCGATGGTGATGATCTGCAGGGCCGCCCGCTTTCCAGGGCCAAGGACATCGCGGATTTTCTGGAAATAGACGGGCCAATAGCGCTCGCCAACGGCCTCGAACATCTCGATCGAGGCAACGCCGTCATAATGGCCTTTGATGTCGCGATAGTCCATCAGGCGGAAATCCACACGCTCTGCGAGACCAGCCTCAAAGATGCGCTTGCGCGCGAACTCATACTGAGCATCGGAGATTGTGACGCCCGTCACCTTGGCGCCGCGGGTCTTCGCCGCGAACTCCGCAAATCCGCCCCAGCCCGATCCGATTTCCAGCACATGCTGATCGGGTTGAAGCTGCAGCTGGTCCGCGATGCCCTGGTACTTGGCGATCTGTCCTTCCTCCAGCGATTGGCCGGGCCCTGTGAACCGGGCGGAGGAATAGGTCATCGTGGGGTCAAGCCAGCGCGCATAGAAGGCGTTTCCGAGATCATAGTGGGCAAGAATGTTCCGCTTAGACCCGGTTTTGGTGTTGGCGTTCAGCATGTGGCGCACGCCGTTGACCGCCTTGACCACTGGGTTGCCGCGGGCCACCTCGCCGAGCGCATCGAAATTCATCGCGAACAATTCCAGCACAGCTGACAGGTCGGGCGTATCCCATTCCTCTGCCATATAGCTCTCAGCCAAACCGACATCGCCGCCGGCGAGTGCGCGCCGGGCGAACCGCCAATCGCGTACAATGATGTGTGCGTGGGGGCCGGCGCCGGCGCCGAACCGCAGCGTGCGCCCATCGGGCAGGGTGATGTCGAGTTCGCCATGCACCAGGCGCAAGGCGGCGAACGCCAGGGCCTTGGCCGACAGTGGCGCGCCCTTCAGCCCGCGCACCAATCGCGCGCAGGCCCGTTCAATCGCCACCGGGATTGGCGCCTCGGCCCCGTCATTCTGTGTGACGCCATCATGGCTCGGGGCGGTCATCTGATGCATGCGGTCATAGCTCCTCAGCATATCTTAGCCCCTCGTGCGTTTCTGATCGCCGCGCAATGTCGTCGCACCAGTCAAAGAACCGATGGTGGCCGGGGTCTGCGGCGGGGCGGGTTTTCTGTGGTAGCGTGCGCCTCTTAGCCAGAGCTTTAGCGCCTCCCAGTGAATACCCGCGATGACGTGAAGGCTCAAAAAGGGAATGCGTACAAATGCTTTCAACAGTTCACGGTCATTCAGCGTGCGCCGGTCGCCAGTCCAGGTAGCGACGTGATCGGCTGCTCCGTCAAGCCGTTTTTCGATGACGAGCGCAAGGGCAGCTCCCGGCGGACGCAGCGTAAAGGAGTAGCTTCCTGCCACGCCGAAGAACGGCGAAACATGAAATTTCTTATCGGCCACCTGGCGCATGCGTCCCTCAGGCGCCGCCGGTGCAACATAGGAGTGGCTTTGCGAAAATGTATTGTGCACTTCATAGATGACGCCGCGCAAATCGTTTTCTGGGCCGTATCCAAACCAGATCGACAGAGGTTTGAAGGCATATCCAAAGACACGCGGCAGGCATAGAAGTCGAATTGGGCCACCCTCAAGGTCGATGCTGGCGGCGCGGAATTGGGCCTCGGCCCATGGACGAAGCGCCCCGTCGCGACCGCCGTGGTCGCGCACTTTGAACGTGGCGAGGTTCCATCTTTCCAAAGAAAAAAGGCGGGCGCCGGCGGCACATTCTTTCAGCCGGTCAATATCGAGAAAAAGTGCGTATACGGGGTAGGTGAAGCGAAACTGAAATGGTTTCAAACGCGCATGACTGGTGCGACCGACATACAGCCATCCCGGGGCTTCGACGCTCATTCGGCCGCCGCCAGCTCTGGCGAGGGCGCGTGGTCTGCTTCGCTGGCGAGCGGACGCAGATCGCGAAACGCCCAAGGCACCCGCCCGCCCAGTGTGAAGGCTGCGCGCAATCCCGACGCCAACCCATCCTCATGGAAACCGTAGCCGGTCCAGGCCCCGGCATGCCAGATTCCGCCGCGACCTTGGATGCGATGGAGAATGCGCTGTGCGGCGAGTGCGGCGCGATCGAACTGCGGGTGAGCATATGTGAACTGCCCAAACGTCAGGGACGGATCCGGCGTGTGCGGGGGATTGAGGCTGACAAAAAGCGGGCAGGCGGGATCAATGTTCTGCAGTGCGTTCATCCAGTAGGTCACCGAAACGCGCTCGGCTGTGGCTCCTGACAGGTAGTTCCAGGCGCCCCAGGCTTTCCGGCGGCGCGGCATCAGACTGTCATCGCGATGCAGATAAGCGGTGTTCGCCCCATAGCGCACCGCGCCAAGGATCTGGCGCTCTTCGGCGTCGGCGTCTGCCAGCATCGCCAGGTTCTCATCCGAATGCGCCGCCAGGATCGCTGCGTCAAATCTTTCCGGTGCGCCGTTCTGCGGACTGATCCAAACGCCGTCTGCGCGCCGCTCGACTTTGACGATCCGGGCTGAGAGAAGGGTGGAGGAGCTGAACAGGGCCTTGAGTTTGTTCACATAGGCGCTGCA
>JBILMQ010000021.1:0-23493 GCA_044375455.1 Caulobacterales bacterium
TTGGGCCGGGGAAATCCGGGATGTCAGGGATAACTCGCGTACAGTGCAACGTTTTTCAGTCCAAAAATTTAACCGAGCACGAATACCGTTATGCATTGGAAAGGGTGAAGCGTGTCATGACGTGTCTGGCCACTCCAGGATCGGTCGCGCTCAGGGCGAGCGTGACGGGCCGCCGCCCGCGGGGTTGCGCTGGCGTTGTCGCGCGGGTTGTGCAGGGGCGGGCTTCAACCGTGCAGGCCAGTATCGTGCAGGCCAATATCGTTCGGTCCAGTATCGTACGGTCCGGTATCGTACGGTCCGGTATCGTACGGTCCGGTATCGTGCGGTCCGGCATCGTGCGGGCAGAACGTCGAGCCAAAGCCGCTTTGCCGTGCGGACGCGCCGCGCGGACGGGTTTGGGCGCTTGTTTTGAGATCACGGGAACGAAGTCTCGCCTTGGCGCTGGCGGCGGCGGGCGGGTCTGATGCCTGGAACCCTGGAAAGATTGCGCGTCCTGATTGTTGACGACAATCATCACATGGTGAACATCGTCAAGACCATCCTGCGCGGCTTTGGCGTCAAACGCTTCTACGAAGCCAAGGATGCGGCGGAAGCATTTGATGTCGTCAAGAACGAAGCGATCGATTTTATCGTCGTTGACTATCTGATGGACCTTCTCGACGGTACGGATTTCGTGAGGCTGGTCCGCACGGCGGACGACAGTCCCAATCCCTATGTGCCTGTCATTATGCTCACCGCATACTCCGAGCGTTCCAAGGTTGAGGCGGCCCGTGACGCCGGTGTGACCGAATTCTGCGCCAAGCCCGTGACGGCGACCGAGCTCTACCGGAAGGTCGTGGCGGTGATCGAGCATCCGCGGCCATTCATCCGCACGCCGCATTTTTTTGGTCCGGACCGCCGCCGCCGCGACGACAGCAACTACAAAGGCCCTGAGCGGCGCAAGCCCCGCCAGTAAATCGCGCGCCCTGCGCCGGACCGGTTGCGGACAGCACGAAGGCAGGCCTCGACCGTGGTTAATGAGTTGTTTACCAGTTTCCCGGTTGATCGATTCTCGACCCGAGTGTGTTTCGCAAACCGGCCGGGTCGGCTCTGTTTTCATGACGCGGGCCTGCGTTGGGGCAGAGCAGACAGCTGGATCTGGGTGGCTGAGGGTGGTCGGCGCCTGTGATCGGCGCCCGTGAAGGATGACCTTGATCGATGAATGGGGCGAATGAAATCCGGTGAGCCCTTGGGGCAGAAAGGGGCGCAGCAGGTGGGTAGCCAGGCGACAGACGGCAGGCGTGAGCGCACCCGCAGCACCTCGCGGGGCGCGTTCTCGGTGACTGTTCTGTTTCTTGCAGCCTTTGCGGGTGTGCTTGCGCTGCGCGCTACTGGCGAGTCGCGCAAGCTGCGTGAGGCCGCGGTCGCCCGCGAAATCCAATCAGCCACGCTGGCCGCGGCCCGCGTCGATGCGGTGCTGGCGCGCGCCGATGGTGCGCTTCAGGGCGCCCGCGCGCTTCTGGACGCTGGCCAGGTTGATTCGGGTGCGGCTGTGGCTGCAGCCGCGCGGGCTGGCGGGTTTCCGGTCACTCTCGTCTCGGGTGGGGGCTTTGCTGCGGCAGGGGCCGTGTCGCCTGCGCTCGCCGGCGCCATCCGGGCGGCGCGACCTGCAGACGGGGCACGCATCGTGCTGGAGCGCCCTGATGGGCTTGGGCGATCCTTCGCGGTTGTCCGTCGGCTGCGCACCGGCGCCTGGCTGGCGGCGGTCATTGAGCCGTCAGCGCTGTCACTGCTGGACCAGGCCGGACAGACGGGGGCTGCTGCGCGGACCGTTGCGCTCTTTGATGCGCGCGGCGAGCTGCTGACCCGGTCCGACTGGCCCTTGCCGCGGGAGGCTGGCGCCGGCGCCGGAATTAGCGAAGACGCCTCGGGGGCGCTTGTGCTGTTTGCAAGCGCGCCCATTGCCGTGGACGGGGCTCGTATCGTCGTCGCGACCTCGGGTCAGGCGCTCGCACGGGGCGAAAACCTGATTATGTGGTTCTACCTGCTGTTGTTCAGCGGGGCGGCGTTGGCCACGCTCGGTCTGATGGGGCTGCTGTTGAGCCAGGGCGCGCGCGCGCGCCTGACAGAGACTGCGCTCTGCGACACGGAGGAGCGTTTCCGCATTACCGTCGAAGGGGCTGGGTGCGGCGTGTGGGACTGGTCGCTCGATACGGACGAAGTCTACGTCACCACTGACCTTGCCCGCATGATGGGCGGCGCCGCTGGCGGCAGGCTGTCTGGTCCCGATTTCCTCAGCCTCGTGGTCCAGATGGATCGCGCCGCCGTGCGCGCCGGTCTTCAGAAAGCGGCTGGCGAAGGTGAGGCCGACTTCATCTTTCGCGTGCAGGTTGGCGGGCGTATCGTTTGGTTGCAGGCGCGCGGTCGCCGCCTCGACGAGGCGGCGCCGGGAGCCGGGGCAGGGCTTGGCCCGGTCTCAGGCATGGGATTGCCCGGTTTGGCGATGTCCGGGGCCAGCCATGGACAGTCCAAAGCCGCCAGCCAGAACAAGGTGCGCATTGTCGGCGTCGCGTTGGACATCACCGACCAGCGCGAGGCTCAGGCCCGCCTGATGGCTGCCGAGCGTCGGTTGCTGGACGCGATCAATTCCTTCACAGGGCCGTTTGCCTTGTGGGACAGCCGCAAGCGCCTCGTGATGTGCAATCGCAGTTTCGCGGTCGGTTTCGAGCTCGATGCGCGGACAAATCGCCAGGGGGCGAGCTATGACGCTGTTGCGCTGGCGATCGCCAACCTTGCCCGCTCAGAGCGGGCGGACCCGAATGATCCTCAGGTCCGCGAAGTCGAGCTTTTGAACGGGCGGTTCCTGCAGATCGTCGAACGGGCCACGGCGGACGGCGGGCTTGTGACGGTGGGTATCGACATCACGCCGATCAAGCGTCAACAGACCGATCTGTTGCGCAAGGAACGTGAGCTGCGCGTTTTGGTTTCTGACCTCGAACGCTCGCGCACCGAGCAGGCCGAGCTTGCGAAAAAATATGAAGCTGAAAAGCTGCGCGCGGAAGAAGCGAGCCTCGCGAAGTCGGCTTTTCTGGCCAATATGAGCCACGAACTGCGCACGCCGTTGAATGCGATCAACGGCTTTAGCGAAATCATGAGAGACGAGCTTTTCGGACCGCTTGGGAACGAGCAATACAAACAGTACGCCGCAGACATTCACACCTCAGGCGCCCATCTTCTGTCGCTGATCAACGACGTGTTGCATATGGCCAAGATCGAGGCGGGAAAGTCCAGCCTCACCGTTGAGCGCATCGATCCGGTCGAAGCGCTGGAGGAGGCCTGCCGGATCATGCATCGTCGCGCCGACGACAAGCAAATCCATCTCGAGGTCCATTGCGATCAGATCACCGACATCGACGCCGATCCCCGCGCGGTTAAGCAGATACTGCTCAATCTATTGTCGAACGCCGTGAAGTTCACGCCTGAAGGCGGTCGCGTGACGGCGCGTCTTTATGCCAACTCCGCTTTCGCCGTGTTTGAAGTCATCGACACAGGCATCGGAATTTCGCCGGAAGACCTGCCACGTCTCGCGCGACCCTTTGAACAGGTCGCCTCCAGCCATGCCCGCAGTCACTCCGGCAGCGGCCTCGGCCTCGCCCTCACCAAGTCATTGGCCGAAATGCATGGTGGCCGGTTCGAGATCGAGAGCGAGCTCGGCAAGGGAACGACCGTGCGCGCGCTGCTGCCGCTGCCCGTGCTGGGCGCAAGGCCTGGCGAGGCTGGCGCCGACGGGGCAGGGGCTATGGCGGCGGCAGAGTAGATCCATCATCGCCGCTCGCCGGGTCAACGGCCGAGTTCGCGCATTGCCCCATCAAGACCCTGCAGCGTCATCGGGAACATGCGATCAAGTCCGATGATCTCGCGCACGAGGCTGATGGACGGGGTATGCTCCCACGAATTTCGCGGGGTGGGGTTGATCCACGCGATGTGCGGGTAGATGTCTGTGACGCGCTTTAGCCAAAGCGCGCCAGGTTCTTCGTTCCAGTGCTCAACGCTGCCGCCGGGATAGGTGATTTCGTAGGGGCTCATGGTTGCGTCGCCCACGAACAGGATCTTGTAGTCGGACGGGTATTTGTGAAGCACGTCAAAGGTGTCCAGTTTCTCAGTGTGCCGACGGCGATTGTCTTTCCAAACGCTCTCGTAGAGGCAGTTGTGAAAGTAGAAATACTCCAGGTTCTTGAATTCCATCCGCGCTGCGGAGAACAGCTCCTCACAGACCTTGATGTGGCTGTCCATTGATCCGCCGATGTCAAAGAACATCAGCACCTTAATTGTGTTGCGCCGTTCAGGGCGCATGACGATGTCAAGATAGCCTTCCCGCGCGCTCTTGTGGATCGTTCCGTCCAGGTCGAGCTCTTCGGGGGCCCCGTCGCGCGCCCACTTGCGCAACCGACGCAGCGCCACCTTGATGTTGCGGGTGCCCAGCTCGACCTGATCGTCCAGGTTCTTGTACTCGCGCTTGTCCCAGACCTTCACTGCCTTGCCGTGCCGGCCTTCCTTCTGGCCGATGCGCACGCCTTCGGGGTTGTAGCCATAGGCGCCAAAGGGGCTCGTGCCGCCGGTGCCGATCCACTTGTCGCCGCCCTCATGGCGCTTCTTCTGCTCCTCCAGCCGTTCTTTCAGTGTCTCCATAAGCTTGTCCCAGCCGCCCAGTTTCTGGATCTGCTCCATCTCCTCCGGCGTCAGGTACTTTTCAGAGATCTTGCGCAGCCATTCCTGCGGGATCTCGGCCCCGATGGCGTCGCTGGTGAATTCCACACCTTTGAAAACCTTCGAAAACACCCGGTCAAATTTGTCGAGGTTGCGTTCATCCTTCACCAGCGCCGCACGCGACAGGTAATAGAAATCCTCGACTTTCTCAGGAATGACGTTGCGGTCGAGCGCCTCTATGAGGGTCAGATACTCACGCAGAGACACCGGCACGCGCGCTTCGCGCAATTCGCCAAAGAAGCGTTCAAACATAACATGGCTCCGCAGATCCGCCGCATCCTGGCATGCACAACATGGACTTGAAACCGGCGGCCGCCAACGTCAACGGTGCGCTGCCGCTACGGAAGGTCAATACCAGCTGAGGTCTCGCCGCTCGCCGGCCACAACCACGCCTGCAAGACGCCCCACGCCATCTGCGCCGACCGACACCACCGCCTGCACGGCCGGGTCCCACGCACCGGCCGGTCCTGTCCGGGTGCGCGCAGCGTTCTCAATGGCGAGCGCTTCAGCTTGATCGGCGTAATAGCGGTCCACGCCGAAATCGAACTCGATCTCGCCCACGGCTCCCTTGGTCGCCTCCTCGTCGGCCCGCAACAGAAAGTAGTCGGCCCGACGCGTGCGCGCTCTCATTGCGACCCTGCCTGCTGGCAATGACTTCGGCCGCTTCAGATGCAGCCCGACGGGTTCGCCGTAACCGCGCATATTGGCTCCCAGGACCAGCCAAAGGCGATGGGCCCGACCGTCCGCAAGCAGGGTCGCGATCTGCGATCGTTCAGGTTCGTCGACGAGGTCTGACAAGGCGACCGGGCGTTCGGCCGCGTAGTCGAGGTGCGTGAAGTGACCCATCAGCAGGGCGCGGGGATCGACGGGCGCCACTTGCAGGATCACCTCAGAGCCTGCACGCACGGCGAGCGCATGACGCACTGCTGCGCCGACGAGAAGGCCGGCAAGAACAAGGCCTGTGAGGAGGAGCCGATGGCGGGCCAGCTGGTCAGGCAGGATGAAAGGTGCGCCGGTTTGGTTCATGGTCGTGCTCCTGCCGCGCGGCGTCGCCGCCCCAGCCAGATCGCGCCGAGGATCGCGGCAAGCGACGCCAGCAGAAACACGCCGGAGGCCGCCTGCAGGCTGAGACCAAGGTCGAACAGGAGCATCGCCGCCCCGGCGATGAACGCGGCGACGCCTGCCGCTGTCACCCAGCCCTGGCGTTCACGCGACCCAAGCGCAACCGCCCCGATTGCCCCGCCCATCAGAAACAAGCGATGCGTGACCGCGCCGGGGACGCCGACTGGAACCCCGCCCCACTCTGCGTCGACAGACAGCGCAAGGCCCAGCAGCGTGAAAGCCGCCAACCCCCACCACACTCCGTATCCGTAGAGCGTGGACCCTCCGGCTGCCGATCGGGTGAGCCGGAGCCGGCCATAGGCCGCCAAGCTTAGCCAGACCGCAGTTTGCACCAGGGCCCAGAGCTTGACCCCGTCCGCATGCTCGCCGAAGACTTTAAAGAGGATGACGCCGCCGGCAAAGCCTGCGCCCCAGATCGCCAAATGCCGGACGACCGCAGAGTCCCACTGCCGCGAAAGACCGCCGGCCAGCGCGACCAGGATAGGATAGCCGAGGTCCGCCAACCGCCATGTGCTGATGGTCTCTCCAGACCAGTCGCCCTGGCCTTGCCACAGCGCACTCCATTGCCACAACGCGCCGAGGATGAGCGCGGCGCAGGCCGCCCCGCGGCTGGCCCCCGCGGCGGCGAGCGCCAGCGCCCCGATTGCTGCGCTCATCAGCGCGGGGGCGGCGGACCCGGAAATGTTGAAGATCTGGCCAAGCAGTCCGATGGACGCCGCGTAGATCATCGTTGCGAGGAGTACGAGCGCGTCCGCCATACGGGGTTTCTGGCGCGCCGTCGCCAGGACAGCGCCCGTAAGCGCCGCGCCAAAGGCCGTCAGAAGCACGGCGAACCGCCACAAGCGGCTGAGCCCGTCCCAGTTCGCTGCAATGAAGGCGATAACAGCCAAGCCGAGCAGGATGGCGCCCGCGACCGCAAGGGCTATGCGCGCACGGTCCCGGTCTGCTTCAGCGGACACGCTCGCCAGAATTTCCGCCCGCCGTTCCTGCGCCACCAGACCAGCTGCTATCCAGCGGTCGAGATCGGCAGTCAGCCGCTTGCGGTAGGCGTCGAGCCGCATGTCCAGTCCTTTCCTCAACGCCGAATGCGCAGCCAGGATCCGTTGGAGACACAGGCGTCGGGTGCATAGTATCGTGAAACAACGACATGACCACCCACAACCCCTCTCCAAGTGATCTGCAGTCAGGCGGCCAGGGACGCGCAGGCGCTCCGGTCGGAGTCTGGCTTCTGACCGCCCTCGTTGTGGCGGCCTACATCTGGCAGGTCAGCCGCAGTGAGCAGGCTGGCCTGCGCGTGCTGTTTGACTACGCTGTCATCCCGGCGCGCTATGACCCGGCTGCGGGCGCCGCGTATGCAGGACTGATCGCCGCACTGACGCCGCTGGTGAGCCACGCCTTCCTGCATGGCGGCTTTGTCCACCTGACGCTCAATGCCGTTGCGCTGCTGGCGCTTGGCAAAGCACTCGCTCTGCGGGTCGGTTCGGCCTGGCTCTGTCTCGTGTTCGTTGTCGGGGCTGCGGCGGGCGCCGGCCTCTTTATTGTTCTCAACCCGGATCTGAGCATGCCGCTCGTGGGATGCTCTGGCGCGGTGTGCGCCATCTATGGTGCGATCGTGGCGGACCTGCTGCGCGAGGCCCGCGGGGCCTGGGGGGCGCTGCGCCGGCGCGAGATCCTTGTGCAGGCCGCCATGTTCCTCGCTCTCAATGTCGTCCTGGCCATGGCGGTGCGCGCCACTGGCGTGATCGCCATAGCGTGGGAGGCGCATCTGGGCGGTTTCATCGCGGGGACCGTGCTTGGATTTTTGCGCCGCTAGCAGCTGGCGCACCGGTGCTGGACGCGATCCTGTCCGTTGGCCGGGTCACGCGCCATCCATTGACCGCTGCGCCGCCGGCCCCTATGGCACTGACGCCAAATTCAATCAGGTGCGACTCGATGGCCGCCAAGACGTCCTTTGCCGATCCGCAGCCCACCGCCGTACTGGCGCTTGCGGACGGCACGGTTCTTTACGGCGAGGGAGCTGGCGCGACCGGCAAGGCGCTTGGCGAGGTCTGCTTCAACACAGCCATGACGGGCTATCAGGAGATCCTCACCGATCCGAGCTACGCGGCGCAGATCGTGACGTTCACGTTTCCTCACATCGGCAATGTGGGGGCCAATCCCAACGATGTGGAGAACGCCACGCCGAGCGGCGGCGCGGCGGCGCGCGGCGCGGTGTTCCGAGAGCGGATTACAAAGCCGTCCAACTGGCGCTCCAGAGAACATTTCAGCGACTGGCTTCGCCATCGGGGCGTCGTTGCTATTTCCGGTGTTGACACCCGCGCGCTGACACGCCGCATCCGTGAATCCGGAATGCCGAACGGCGTCATCTGCCACCAACAGGATGGGGTGTTTGACGTGGCTGCTCTGGTTGCTGAGGCGCGGGCATGGGGTGGTCTTGAGAACCTCGATCTGGCGATTGAAACCACAAGCCGCGAGACCAGCGTGCATGACACCAAGCGGTGGGTTTGGCCCGCAGGGTATACACGGCTCCAATCGCCTCGCTATGAGGTGGTCGTGATCGATTATGGCGCGAAGGGCAATATCCTTCGGTGTCTCGCCGATATTGGCGCGCGCACAACGTTGATGGCTGCAGATACGCCGTCTGCCGATATTCTGGCGCGAAAGCCTGACGGCGTCGTGCTGTCGAACGGTCCGGGCGATCCTGCAGCCACTGGCGCTTACGCAGTCGGCGTGATCCGCGATCTCGTTGACAGCGGTACGCCGATATTGGGGATCTGCCTTGGCCATCAGATGCTTGCGCTGGCGCTCGGGGCCAAAACGCGCAAGATGGCCCAGGGGCATCACGGCGCAAATCATCCGGTTCAGGACAAGCAAACCGGTAAGGTGGAAATCGTGTCCATGAACCATGGCTTCACGGTTGACTCGCAGAGCCTGCCTGAGAATGTGCGCGAAACCCATGTGTCGCTTTTCGATGGCACCAATTGCGGGATCGCCCTGACGGGCAGGCCGGTCTTCTCGGTGCAGCACCACCCCGAGGCGAGCCCTGGGCCGCGCGACAGCTTCTATTTGTTTGAGAGGTTCGCTGCATTGATGGACGCCTACAGGCGCGCCTGACGGACCGCGCGGTCCCGCTCAGGCCCTTGGATGTGCCCGGGCATAGGCGGCGAACATGGTCTGCGCATCGGCCTCAGTGTAACGCTGCGTGGTCGACAGGCTCGCGTGCCCGAGCAATTCCTGTATGGCGCGCAAATCGCCTCCATGGGCCAGCAGGTGACTTGCAAAGGAGTGACGCAAGGCGTGCGGCGTCACCGTGTCGGCCAGCCCCAGCGCATGCCGAAGCCGTTGCACGAGCGCTTGTGCTGCGCGCGCGCCCATCGGGCCGCCGCGCTGGGCGCGAAACAGCGCCCCTTCCGGCGGCAGCGGGTAGGGGCAACGCGCGCGATAGGCTTCGACGGCTTGGCGCGCGGCTGGCAGGACCGGAACAAGCCGCATCTTGCCGCCTTTGCCGCGCACGCGAAGGCTCTCTGGCAAAGGTGCGTCTGCGCCGGTCAATGCGAGCGCCTCTGAAATCCTCAGTCCGGACGCGTAGAGCAAAGTGACGAGGGCGGCGTCACGCGCGCCAACCCATGCCGGCTCACTGCCGGTTGGAATTTCCGCCAGAGCAAGCAGCTCGATCACTGCGCGCTCTGCCACCGGACGGGGCGTCCAGGCCTTGCTGCGGGGGCCGCGAACGAGCCCGATTGCTGGGTTTTCGATGTCATATCGGCGCGCAACAAAGCGGAAAAATGACCGGATGGCCGCCAGGGCGCGGGCAAGGGAGCGCTCTGCGAGCGTCTTCGGGCCGGTGCGCCGGTGGGCGATGTAGGCGCGGATGTCCGACGGTGCGATCGTCGCCAGCTCAGTGAGCGGCGGTGGTCCATCGAGATGGCGGCTCAGGAATTCCAGGAAGGTCGAGATGTCTCGGCGATAGGCCTCAAGTGTGTGCGGGCTGGCGCGCTTCTCGCGCGCAAGCATGGCCAAAAAAGCCTCCATTCCCTCGTTGCAGGTCGCCGGCGCTTTCATGCCGGCAAGCATCCGCGGCCTGGGTTGACAGATGGTGACTGAAACCCGGGGGGCGCCCCCTTTGCAACGACTTACCATTCAATCGGCCCGTCCGGCGGCCTGTCCGGCGCGGCGCGCGCAGGCTGTCGCCCGCCCTCCTTCTGGGTCCCCCGCAGTTGCCCCCCGGAGTTACCCCCGGAGTTATCCCCTGCAGTTGCCCCCTGCAGTTGCCCCGCTGGCGGTCCTGCGGGCCTGGACTGAGCGACTCTCGGCGCCTCGCCGCACGCTCAGCATCGCCTGGCCTTCAGGCTGGCGCCTAAGCCTTGCCGGGCGCGGCCGGCTGACGGCAGCGCCGCCCGCCGCGCCCCCTGCTCTTATGGCTTTTCGTTCTGTTTCGCGACGAGGCGGTTCAGGTCGCGGATGCCGTCTTGAATATCGATCAGCGTGAAAATGATCCCGATTACAATCGACGCGATGAGATAGCCGAGAACCCCGCCGGCCACAGCAGTCGCCCACTGCGGCACGTTGGCCAGATAAACCTGTCCATAGGTGTAGCCGCCATAGGCGTAGGCGACGATAATTGCGAAGAATGCCAGAAAGCACACAAAATTGAGCGTGCCGATCACAAAACCCCGGAAGCTTTGCATGCTCCCCTCCTTGCAAATCCGCCGCGCGGGCGCGGACCGCGCGATCATCTTCACTTTTCGCGCCGGACGCAATTAAGGAATCAAAGCGCCATGAGCATTCGCCGCGTCGGCGTCCTGTTTCCGCTGCCTCTCGACGAACCCTTTGACTACCGCGCGCCGGAAGAGCTTGAGCTGGTCCCCGGCGACATCGTCAGCGCGCCGCTCGGTCCGCACGTCCGGCTGGGCGTGGTCTGGCGGGTTGACACCGTTGATGAGGAGCCGCGAAAGCTCAAACAGGTCGTAAGCCGGCACAGCGATGTGCGGTTACCGGAAGTCACCCGCCGGTTCGTTGACTTCGCCGCCCGCTACGGCGTCGAACCGCCTGGACAGTTCCTGGCGATGGTTCTGCGGTCCACTGAAGCGCTTCAACCAAGCCCCGTTGATGTGGTCTACTCCGTTGGGACGGGGGATCCGGGACGCGTCACCCCCGCCCGTCGCAGGGCGCTTGACGTTGCAAGCCGGGCTGACGCGCCGCTGAGCGCTGCGGATCTGGCGCGCCTGGCGGAAGTGTCTGCTTCCGTCATCACGGGCCTTGCCGAAACAGGTGCGCTTGCCCGGATTGAGGCGCTGCAGGATCCGCCGTTTCCTCTGCCAGACCTGTCGCGTCCCGGCCCGGTTCTGAGCGAGGATCAGGAGCGCGCGGCCCGGGCGCTGCGTGCTGCCGTCAGTGCGAAGGTCTTTCGCTGCGTACTGCTCGACGGGGTTACCGGCGCCGGCAAGACGGAGGTGTATTTTGAGGCTATTGCATGCGTGCTGGAGGCGGATCCGGCTGCGCAGGTCCTCGTGCTGCTGCCGGAAATCGCGCTCAGCCAAGCCGTGATGGCGCGTTTCGAAAAGCGGTTTGGCGTGCGTCCGGCGCAATGGCATTCGGATATTCCGTCAAAGGAGCGACGGCGCGTCTGGAGAGAAGTGCAGGCGGGCCGGGCGCGCATCGTCGCTGGAGCGCGTTCTGCACTTTTCCTTCCATTTGCCGATCTGCGCTTGATCATCGTGGACGAAGAGCATGATGGGTCCTACAAACAGGAGGAAGGTGTGGTCTATCAGGCCCGGGATATGGCCGTTGCCCGGGCAAAGCTTGGCGAGATCGCTATTGTCCTTGCCAGCGCCACACCGAGTCTTGAAACGCTGCACAATGCAGAAAGCGGTCGCTACGAAAGGGTGCGCCTGCCGGCTCGCCACGGCGCCGCCGGCATGCCGCGCGTTGACCTCGTTGATCTTCGCCTCCACCCGCCCGAACGCGAGCACTGGCTTTCCGCGCCGCTGCTGGAGGCCGCGGGAGAAACGCTCGCACGCGGCGAGCAGGCGCTATTCTATCTGAACCGTCGGGGTTTCGCCCCGCTCACGATCTGTCGCGCCTGCGGCCATCGCATGAAAGCTCCTGACACAGACACCTGGCTTGTTGAGCATCGCTACTCAGGTCGCCTTGTCTGCCATCTTACTGGCTTTTCGATGCCCAAGCCCAGGGCCTGTCCCAACTGTGGCGTCCACGAGAGCCTCGTCTCGGTCGGGCCGGGCGTTGAACGGGTCGCGCAGGAGGCGCGTGAGCGTTTCCCATCTGCCCGAATTGAGATTTTTTCCTCTGACACAGCGCAAACCAGCGATGATGTGCGCGCCATCGTCGGACGCATGGAAGCTGGCGACATTGATATACTTGTCGGCACACAGATTGTCGCTAAGGGACATAATTTCCCCCGCCTGACCCTGGTCGGGGTGGTGGATGCAGATCTGTCTTTGAAAGGCGGAGACCTGCGTGCCGGCGAAAGGACCTATCAGCTCCTCGCGCAGGTTGCGGGGCGCGCTGGCCGGGCCGATCGGCCGGGTCTTGCGATGCTGCAGACATATATGCCGGAGCACGATGCACTGCAGGCCTTGGTGCGCGGTGATCGCGACGGCTTTCTGGCGATCGAACTCGCGGGGCGTGCAGACCTGGGTTTTCCGCCCTATGGGCGGCTCGCTGCGGCGATCATCTCTGCCCCGGATCTGGAGATGGCGGAAACGGCTGCGCGCGCATTCGGGGGGGCGGCGCCCGACGCCTCCGGCGTGGAGGTGTGGGGGCCGGCCGCGCCGCCTCTGGCGGTTGTGCGCGGTCGCCACCGGCGCCGCTTTCTGGTGCGTGCTGATCGGGGCGTGGATCTGTCGGCTTTCATGGCTGCGTGGAAGGGGCGCGTAAAGCTTCCCGCAGCCGTGCGTCTGACGATAGATATTGATCCGTACTCGTTTCTTTGACGGGCCGGCGCACGTCTTTGTCCTCCTGGCGGCTGCAAGACATAGGCGCCGATCCCCGGGGGGGCGGGTTCGGCGCCGGGACTGGATGGGGCGATGGGGCTGAAAGAATGGTCTTGCGCGGCCGGGCAATGCTGGGCTTTGCAAGCGCCGTCTGGTCTGGCCGGCTTCACCGGTCATTGCGCGACGGCATCGATCGCAGCCAAATGCCTCATCACCGCATCAGGCGCCAGAAAGGAGCCCGAAAAGCTATTCTTGGCCAGGGCCACAATGTCGGCGCGCGACAGCGCCAGCGCCGCAGCAACGGCCTGGTAGTTGGCCCCGACATAGCCGCCGAAATAGGCAGGGTCATCTGAGTTGACGGTCGCTTTCAATCCCAGGTCGAGCATGCGCTTTAACGGGTGCTGTTTGAGATCCGGCGTAACGCACAGCGCCTTGTTGGACAGCGGGCAAACCGTCAGCGTGATCGCCTCCGCCCGAAGGCGATCAACCAGGTCTGCGTCTTCCAAGGCGCGGTTGCCGTGATCGATCCGGTCGACCTTCAGCAGGTCGACGGCTTCCCAGACATAGGCCGGGGGGCCCTCTTCGCCGGCATGGGCGAGTTTCTTCCAGCCCATCGCCTCGGCTCGGGCGAAGGCGCGTGCGAACTTCGAGGGCGGATGTCCGACCTCCGAGGAGTCAAGTCCGAGCCCGATGATCCTGTCGGCATAGGGTTCGGCCGCCCGCATGGTCGCAAGGCCCACCTCCTCATCCAGGTGGCGCAGGAGACACAGGATCAAACCTGACGTGACGCCTAATTGGGCTTCCCCGTCCCTCAAAGCTGCGAGAATTCCATCAATTGCTACGCTGAAAGGGAGGCCGCGGGCGGTGTGTGTCTGGGGATCAAAAAATACTTCGGCATGTCGAACATTATCTGCTGCTGCGCGGCGCAGATATGCCAGCGTGAGGTCGTAAAAGTCCTGCTCGCGCATCAGGACGCTTGCGCCCTGATAATAGATGTTGAGGAAGTCCTGGAGGTTTGAAAATGAGTAGGCGTGACGGACCTCATCTACTGTCTTGAACGGGAGCGCGATGCGATTGCGCTGCGCCAGAGCGAACATCAGGTCTGGTTCAAGCGCCCCTTCAAGATGCAGGTGCAATTCGGCCTTGGGCAGATCGGCTATCAAGGCCGCGTGGTCAGTCATAGCTGGGGCTCCAGGCGCAAGGATCGGCGCTTGAGTGTCGCCGCCAGCGGGCGAACACGCAAGCAGGCGACGGGGCGAGCCATCTGGCCAGAGCCAGGGGCGAAGCCAGGGTGGAAACTGCCGCCAGTGAAGGCTCGCTCCGCGCTGCGCCGGCCATGTGACCTGCGGCGCGCCCTGGCTGCGAACGCTTGCGTCAGCGCGCCTGGGCCATTTGTCGGCCGACCTCTAGAAATCCTGGCGGCGTGCGCCCGGCGCGTGTCAGGGCCGGGACTGGCGCATTGCTGGGGCGTGGGCGTCGCGCCAGCAGCGGGGGGCCGCGATAGGGTCGCCGGGGATGCACGGCCCTGGCGACTGCTTGCGCGCCTGCGCCCGGATCTTATTCCCGGCGCAGGATCCGTTCGGTGAGCATATTGCCCCACCAGCTTTCCATGAAGCTCGATTTGACGGCCGCTGGGTCGTAAACGTTGTCAACCCAGGCAAGGAACGTCGCGGCGTCGTCTGGTTTGCCGTGTCGTTGCGCCCAGTGAAGAAATGATGCGAAGAAGTGGTCCAGCATGCCTGTCTTGCCCTGCTTCACGTGGAGATAGCGCAGGGACAGCTGCTGTCTCGCCTCCTTAACCGAGCGACCTTCTTTCAGAATCAGGAAGAGCGTTGCAGCGATTCCGGCGCGATCCGCGCCTGACTTGCAGTGCATGAGCGCCGGATAGGCGATGCGCTGGAACAGCGCATTAATTCCGTGAATGAACTCCCTGGAGGGGGTGTCGCGCGACTTCGCCGTGAAGTCCTCCATCGCCAGCCCGAGGCGGGCGCAGGCCTCCCGCTCGAGCCGCCACATCCCTGTTCCGATCGCGCCGCGCAAGTTGATCACGGTCCTCACCCCGAGTGTGGCTGCCCTTTCCAGCTGAGCTGGCGAGGGCTGATTGGACCTGTACATCCCTGGCGCCACCTCATGCCAGTTACGGAACCACACCCTGAGGAAGCCGTGGTCAGACCACATCAGCTCCCGCATGGCGCGGCTGCGGGCCTTCGGGTCGGTCAACGAGGTGTCGGCGGTCGGGTCGCTCATCGGTGGAGCGGGAGGTGCGGCGCAGAGCTCGCCTTGTCAATGCCCCATCGCGTCCGGCGCCTGTCGCCCTGGCCCCGATCACCCCAGTCTTGGGTTTATCCCAGTCTTGAGTGTACCCCAGTCTTGAGGTCACCCTGCTCCTGAGTTCATCCTGGTCTTGACTGGCGCGGCAAGACTGCCCACCACGCCGTCAATGTTGAAGTCGTTCTTTCGTTCCCCGCCATTCCAGTTCGCGCTTGGCGTGCTTGTCGGGCTCTATCAGGTTCTGGTCGCCCGAACCACGCGCTGGACCGACGTGCGGCGTGATCTGCACGACCTGTGCGCCAGGAGCGACGTTCCCACGATTTATTGCTTCTGGCATGCGCGCATCATTGGTGCTGTCCGGGGCTGGCGGCCGCGCCGAGGCCGGCAAGCGCCGCTGATGCTGATTTCGCTGTCGCCGGACGGTGAGTTCGTTGCACGCGCGTGCCTCACCCAAGGTATAAAGGTTGTCCGCGGATCTGCACGAAATGAACGCAAAAGCAAGGACAAAGGCGGGCTTGAGGCCTATCGGGCGATGCTGGCGCATCTCAGCGCCGGCGGCTGCGTCGCTATCACGCCTGACGGCCCGCGCGGCCCGCGCCAGCGCGCAGCAGAGGGCGCTATCCGTCTGGCGCGCCACAGCGGGGCGCGCTTGCTGCCCTGTGGATGGTCAATTTCCGGCGCCGTCAGGCTCAACTCCTGGGACGGTTTCATGACGCCGCCCTTGTTCGGGCGCGGCGCCATGGTGTGGGGCGATCCGATTTTGGTCCCCAGGTCGGCGAAAGGCGCGGAGCTGGAGGCGGCGCGTATCGACCTGGAGCGCGCGCTCAACGCCGTGACCGATGAGGCTGACCGGATGGCCGGCATGCCAGCGCTGCCGGCCGCCCCTTCAGACCTGCCGCAGTCTGTGCAGGACGACTGATGCTACCGCCAGCTCTCTTTATCTATCGCACGGCGACCTTTGCTCTCACCCCCTTGGCGCCAGCACTGATCGCCTGGCGCCTTCGGCGGGGCAAGGAAGATCCGGGCCGGTTCGCTGAGCGCATGGGCATGCCGGGTCTTGCCCGCCCGCCAGGTCGCCTCGTCTGGCTGCATGGCGCCAGCGTTGGGGAGAGCGCCATGCTTGTCGCGCTGCTGGAAGCGCTCAAGCGCGCCCGCCCGGAAATCCGCGCCCTGGTGACGACCCAGACCCGGACGTCGGCCGATCTGTTGTCGCGTCGTTTGTCGCCCTATGCGGTTCACCAGTATGCGCCCATCGATGCGCCGGGGCCCATGCGCCGTTTTCTTGCGCACTGGCGCCCGGATCTGGCGGTATTCGCTGAAAGCGAGATCTGGCCGAACATGCTGCTTGATACGGCCAAGGCCGGCATTCCCGCAGCCTTGGTGAATGCGCGCATGAGCGCACGTTCTCTCGCAAACTGGGCGCGCGCTCCGCGCAGCGCGCGCCAGCTTTTGGACAGTCTGGGTTTTGTGGCGGCTGCGGATCAGCGCACCAGCGAGGGTCTGACGCTGTTGACGGGACGGTCCACGCCCATGGTTGGCAATCTCAAATTGTCAGCCCGGCCGCCAGCATGCGACGAGCAGGATCTGCGGGCGTTCAAGGCGGCGCTTGGTGACCGTCCGGTGTGGCTTGCTGCTTCCACCCATCCAGGCGAGGAAGACGTGGCGGTCGCAGCCCATGAACGTGTGAGGACCACGGTTCCCGGCGCGCTTTTGATCATCGCGCCGCGGCACCCGGATCGTGCAGACAGCATCATGCAGGGGCTTTCTGATCTCGGCGACGCGCTGGAGCGCCGGCGGACCGGCGCGCTTCCGCAATCACGCCACAGTGTCTATTTAGCAGATACCTTGGGTGAAATGGGGTTGTGGTTGCGCCTTGCATCCTGCGCTTTCATTGGCGGCAGCTTGACGCCTGGCATTGGCGGGCACACGCCGGTGGAGCCCGCGCAGTTGGATTGTCCGATGATCACAGGACCGCATGTCAGCAATTTCGAGGAGCTGTACGCCCAGCTTGCCGCGGCACAGGCCGTGGCGCGCGTCTGCGACCCCGTGAGTCTGGCTGAGGCTGTCAGGCCGTTGCTTGCTGACCCGCTTGCGGCCCGGGCGATGGCGGCGCGGGCTCGCGCGGCGACGGCGGGCGGTGATGCGGCGCTGGCGGCCACGCTCCAGGGACTGTTGAACCTGTGTGCGCAGAGGTGGACGCAGTGAAGCCCCCGGTTTTCTGGCAAGTCCGGCAAGGTCGGGAGGCGGCTGCGCTGCTTCGTGCGCTGTTGCACCCGCTGTCATTGCTCTACGCGTGGGTGACGGCCTTGAAGCTCTCAAGCGCTCAGCCGTACAACCCCGGAGTTCCTGTCGTCTGTGTCGGCGCATTGACGCTTGGTGGGGCCGGAAAGACCCCTGTGGCCATCGAAATAATTCGAATACTGAAGAATTCAGGGCTCCCGGTCTATGGTGTGTCGCGCGGATATGGAGGATCCCGGGCTGGGCCGTTGCTGGTGGACCCGGACCATCACGATGCGCGTGAAGTCGGTGATGAACCGCTCTTGATCGCGCGCGAGGCCCGGGTTGTCGTGGGGCGTGACCGCGCCGCCGCCGCACAGTTCGCCCGGCATTCGGGCGCGCGATTTCTTGTGATGGACGATGGTCACCAGAACCCCAGTCTGCAAAAGACGCTGTCGATCGTTGTCATCGACGCTGCCTTAGGATTTGGCAACGGAAAGGTCTTTCCTGCGGGGCCCTTGCGCGAACCGGTCGCCGCCGGTCTTGCGCGCGCCGACGCGGTCGTCCTCATGGGCGCGCGTGCGGCCGCCGCAGATGATGTCTCAGGTGCGCTGGAGCGCTTTCATGGTCCCATTCTTGAAGCAGAGCTGCAACCCCTGGGGCCGCCGCCGGACGGGCCGCTGGTGGCCTTTGCCGGTATTGGGCGGCCCGAAAAATTCTTCGACGCCTTGTCGGCTGCGGGAGCGGATCTGCGCGATTGCGCGCCGTTTGCGGATCATCATCCCTACACGCCAGGAGATCTGACGCTCCTGGCCAGGATCGCACAGTCTCATCGGGCGCGCCTCATCACAACAGAGAAGGATGCCCTGCGCTTGCCCGCCGGCTGGCGCGCCAAGGTACTCGTGTACCCGGTTCAAGCGAGGTTCCATGACGCCGCCGAGCTTGTGCGCGTGCTTTCGCTCGCGCAACCCGGCGCCAGCCTGGGATCAGTAAAGCCGGAGTCGGCGCATGGCGCCCGCCCCACCTAAGGCGCACTCCGTCTTCCACAGACTTGGCTGGCGGCTTGAGGCGGCTGCCTGGGATGCTGCGTCGCGATGGTTTGCCGCCATGCCGATCGATGAGGCGTCCGATGCCGGCGCACGGTGGGCGCGCCGCATCGGACCGCTATCCTCGGCCCATCACACTGCACTGCGCAACATCAGGCTGGCGTTCCCGGGCATGAGCGAACGGCGTGTGCGTGACATAGCGCTCGGCTGCTGGGAGACGATCGGGCGCACCGCGGGAGAGTTTTCCCACCTCAGCGAGCTTAAGGCCTATCAACCCAACGGGCGGGTCAAAGTGCAGGGCGTGGAGCAACTCGACGCGGTGATGGCTTCGGGCAGAGGCGCTGTCTTTGTTGCGGGTCACTTCGCAAACTGGGAGGTGATGGCGGCCGCGATTCTTCATCGTGGCGTCAAATGTCAGATCACGTACCGCCATGCGAACAATCCGTTCATCGATGCGCGCATCACCGCCGTGCGACAGGCCTATGGCGTCACGGACTTCGCGCCGAAGGGAGCGCATGGCGCGCGCGAACTGCTGGCCGCTTTACAGCGCGGGGAGTCTGCGGCCCTCATGAATGATCAGAAAATGAATGATGGCGTCGCTGTTCCTTTTTTCGGTCATCCGGCTATGACCGCGCCAGGACCGACACGGCTGGCCATGCGGTTTGGCGCCCCCTTGATCCCGATCTCCACGGTGCGTGACGGCCCCGGGCGTTTCACCGTGACTTTCCATGAGCCCATCGCGGTCAGTTCGAATCCGAACGCCGGCGCGGCCGTCATCGAAACTGTGACCAGGATTTCAGCCTTCATGGAGGCGCGCATCCGCGAGGCGCCCGAGCAATGGTTCTGGGTGCATAGGCGCTGGCCGAAGCAGGCATGGAGTGCGGCAGGGGTGTGAGCGGGCAGAGGCGCTGCGATGCGCGCAGACCTTGAGTTTGAGGCCTGGATGGCGTAGTATGGCTATCTCGAGTTTCGGCCCTACGACTTGGCCTCGCCGCGCTTGGCGCGCTTGTCTGACGACTTCCCCCAATCTCGATCCCTTGCGCGGCTGCTGTTGGCTGCGCGATTGTCATATAGAAAGGACAAGCCATGGCGCATGGCACGGTCAAATGGTTCAATGCTCAAAAGGGCTACGGCTTTATCCAGCCTGACGACGGCGGCAAGGACGTGTTTGTTCACATCAGCGCAGTGGAGCGTGCGGGCCTTCGGTCGTTCAATGAAGGGCAAAAGGTGAGCTATGAAGTGATCGCCGACCGCCGCACCGGCAAGATGTCGGCGGACAACCTTCAACTCTCTTAGTCCTATACCCCGGGAGGACGCCGGTCGCGGTTCACGCATCGTTGCGAAGCTGCGGTCTGCGTCCGCCACGGCCGGGTCGGGTCAGTTTCCCGGAGCTCGGGCAGTTTTCCAGGCAAGATCTGGTCCTGGGACTTTTTCGCGCGGTCGGCTGCCCGAGCTTGCCTGCCAGGGCGCGTGTGCCCCCAGGGGTTTACCCGCGGTCGTCCAAGCGCCGATCAGTGGCGCACACTCATGCGCCAGCCCACGGGTGAGCGGCCCAACGCTTTGAAAGTCTTTCCGCCCCCGGCCCTGTCATCGCGGCCGGTATTGGCCTTGGCGGCCCGTGCTGTTGTACAGTCCAGGCCTTGTCGCTTGCCTGGCTCGTCAGGGGTACATCACTGTGTCGGACGGCGCCGCCACATCGCCGCCAGCATCAAGCGTGCATGCCGTCGTCTCCGTGGCGCCGCCGTCTGCGTGGGACGGGTCAGCCCACCGGCCTGTCGGGGCTGCTGAATCCCTGCTGAACTCGCCCGGTGTTCCGCAGATGGCGGGCGGTCTCGACGACGGGGCAACCCTGCGCTAAGCCGGGCGCCGAACCGCGGGGAGAGGCGCAGACCGGCATGGCGGGACATTCAAAATTCAAGAACATCATGCACCGCAAGGGCGCGCAGGATAAGCGGCGCAGTCAAATCTACTCGAAGCTTTCCCGTGAAATCACCGTCGCCGCAAAGACAGGCCAGCCTGATCCGAACATGAACCCGCGGCTGCGTCTGGCGATCCAGAATGCGCGCGCAGAGAACATGTCGAAGGACGTGATCCAGCGGGCGATCGAGAAGGCTGCGGGAGCTGGGGGCGATGGCTATGAGGAGGTTCGCTACGAAGGCTTTGGACCCGGCGGCATTGCTCTGATCGTCGAGGTGTTCACGGACAACCGAAACCGGACTGCAGCTGATATCCGCGCGATCTTGTCACGCAATGGCGGCAATCTGGGCACAACGAACTCGGCGGCCTCCAGTTTTGAGCGGGTCGGTGAGATCGCCTATCCGGTCAGCGTGGCTGACAGCGACACGATGCTTGAAGCTGCCGTCGACGCGGGCGCCAATGACGTGCAAAGTGATGCGGAAGGTCATGTTGTCGAGTGTGGTCCCTCTGACCTTGCAGAGGTGTGCGAAGCGCTGGGCGCCCGTTTCGGGGATCCGTCCTCCGCCAGGATCATCTGGCGGCCGCTGAACACGATATCCGTGGAAGGCGAGGCGGCGCACAGTCTGCTGCGCCTCGTCGATGCCTTGGAAGAGCATGACGATGTGCAAAACGTTTACGCCAACTTCGACGTGTCAGAGGCGGACCTGGCTACAATGACGGCCTGAGTTGTGGCGGCGATCGCTGCGCCCCGCGCCGTATTTGCCTCGTTGCGCGCATCCTGGAGAGTGCGCTGCGCCGCGCGGCGGGCGAGCACCACTTTCATGACCTGTCTGAAGATCCGCGTTGCCAATCCCGATCCGCACGCCCGATCTGCGAGTCCTTGCACGCCTGTGCGGGGCGCAGGTTTCCATGCCGGTCTGCTCTGGCTGCTGGCGGCGCGCCATGTCTGCCTGGGGGCGCCCGCGGATCCTTGTGCAAGACTTGACCGGGGCGTTGCCTTTCTCTTCAGTCGCACGGTTGATTGAGAAGGATGTCTTGTGGGCAGTAACCCGAAGAAGTGGCGGCCGGCGACCAAACTGGTGCGCGGCGGCCTCCAACGGTCCGCGTTCAAGGAAACGAGTGAAGCGCTCTATCTCACCTCAGGATTTGTCTATGACAGTCCCGAGGAAGGCGACGCCCGTTTCGCAGGCCTGTCGCCTGGATATCAGTACACGCGCCTCGCCAACCCCACGATCCGCGCTTTCGAGGAGCGGCTTGCGCTTCTTGAAGGCGCTCAGGCCTGCCGCGCCACGGCGACCGGAATGGCGGCGGTGACAGCCGTGCTACTGGGCTTTCTGAAGGCCGGCGACAAGATCGTGGCCGGTCGGGCCCTCTTCGGCTCCTGCCGCTGGGTGATAGAGACGCTCCTGCCGAGGTTTGGCGTAACCAGCGTTCTGGTGGATGCTGGTGATCTCGACCAATGGCGCGCCCATGCGCCTGGGGCCGCCATGCTGTTTCTGGAGACGCCGACAAACCCGATGCTGGATGTGGCTGACATAGCCGCCATCGCGGCGATCGGCAGGGCGGCTGGGGCACTCACCGTTGTAGACAATGTTTTCGCTACGCCCGTGCTGCAAAAGCCGCTCGCTCTCGGTGCTGACCTTGTTGTCTATTCCACCACCAAGCACATCGATGGCCACGGACGCACTCTTGGCGGCGCCATACTTGGCGAATCAGCGCTCCTCGAGGGCACATTCGACGAATTCCTTCGCAATACGGGTCCCACACTGTCGCCATTCAACGCCTGGGTGCAGCTCAAGAGCCTTGAAACGATCGAGCTGAGAGTGCGCCGTCAAAGCGAGAGCGCTGCGCGGATAGCTGATGTGCTTGCGGCATCGCCCAAGGTGGCCCGCGTATCCTATCCCTTCCGCAGCGATCATCCAGGTGTCGCAATCGCGCGTCGTCAGATGGCTGCTGGCGGACCTCTTGTGGCATTTGTCGTCAACGGCGGGCGTGAGGCGGCCTTCCGGGTTTTGAACGATCTTGGTCTGATCGATATCTCCAACAATCTGGGCGATGCGAAATCTCTTGCCGTACATCCCGCCACAACGACCCATCGTCGCCTTGATCCCCTAGAACGCGAGCGGCTGGGTGTTGAGGAAGGTGCGATCCGGCTGTCGGTCGGCCTGGAGGATCCTGACGATTTGATTGAGGATCTGGTGACTGCGCTGGAGAGCCTGTAGATCATCGAGGTTCTCAAGCGATCTGGACTTTGCGCCGGTGTTCAGAGGCGGGCGGTCGGGGCAGTCGCCGACGTTGCCCATCGGCGCTGACGGTGATGGCTGCAGACCGATTCCTGCCGTGACGCAGGACACACTCCGCCGGACGCTGCCGCCCGCCAGGCCGGCCATAGGACCTCGTACGGCTTTCTTGCTGTGAAACCACGTGTGCGCCGTTTGGAGGCGGCGGAGCCAAGCCATGGGTGATCGCTTCGTTTCCTGCCCGCGGGGTAAAACGCCGTTTGGCGCCCCAGGTTGCTGCCCTGGAGGTGGTCGGGTGGTCCGTCTGGTGGGACATGGCGCTCGCGCCGGGCGCGGAATTCAATGACCAACCCTGTGCGGTTATGCAGAGCGCGCACCGCGGTTTGGTCACGTGGACGCTGACCTGCGTTAGCCCGCGCTGGGTGCACGGCGAAGCCCGCGGAGGGAAGCTTCGAAGCGTCCTTGCGCCAGTCGGACTTGAGGGCGCGACGCCGCGGGTTGACGTGCGCGCTATTGAGCCCGTCGACCACCGACGATGGGGGGACGTGACGCAGGGAGCCTGCCACGCGGTTCAGCAGTCACGGACAGCCAGGTTTGGCGCGCCCTCCAAGGCTCGCGCTTCGTGTGTCGCGAGTGAGCGCGAGCTGGATCACCTGCACGGGCAAGTGGCGCGCGCGGTGGGGGCTGACCACCGCGATGCGGCGCGGACGATGGCCTGGGGGCAGCTTGACACGACTGTTCGTATGGTCGCAGCGACCAAAGCCATGACGATCCTGGCGTTGCTGCTTTCGATCGATCGTGGCCACATCGATGTCGATGCGCGTGTTACTGGCGAGAATTCGCCCATGCCGGCAAAGATGTCGTGACGGCGCGCGATGTGTTCACCCATAACGCCGGCGCTCCGGCTTCTTGGCGCCCATCGAACATGACGTCCCGTTCGACTGGACTGCAGTCACCCAACATCTTGCGGCGGGTCTGCAT